>NZ_JAUTAN010000001.1:1877316-2190202 GCF_030818655.1 Nocardioides zeae
GGCCGAGGTCCTTGGCCTTCGCCTCGAGCGGGTCGGCCTCCTCGCGGATCTCGAAGTCGGCGTGCTCGGGGTGGCGGAACTCCGACGCGTTCTCGTCGAGGGAGACCTTGCCGTCGAGCGCCTCGAGCTTGTCGCCGGCCAGGCGCGCGAGGGGGTTGACCTCGACGAGCGTGGCGTCCTCCTCGACGAAGACCTTGTAGAGCGCCTGGATCATCTCCACGGCCTGCTCGAACACGGCCTCGGGGAACTTGGCGTCGGTCGCGATCTCGCGGGCCTTGGCCTCGTCGACGCCGGTGCCCGGGTCCACGGGGATCTGGCGGACGGCCTCGGGATTGGTCTTCGCGACCTCCTCGATCTCGACACCACCCTCGACGGACGCGATGCAGAGGTACTGACGGTTCGACCGGTCCAGCAGGAACGAGAAGTAGTACTCCTCCTCCGGCGGGGTCGCGGGCGTGACCAGCACGCGGTTGACCGTGAGGCCCTTGATCTCCATGCCGAGGATGTTCGAGGCGTGCTCGAACGCGTCGTCCGCGGTCTTGGCGATCTTCACGCCGCCGGCCTTGCCGCGACCGCCGGCCTTCACCTGCGCCTTGATCACGGTGACACCACCGATCTCCTCGGCCGCAGCCTTCGCCGCCTCGGCCGTCTCGACGACGGTGCCGAGCGTGGTCGCCACGCCGTGCTTGGCGAAGAGCTGCTTCGCCTGGTACTCCATCAGGTCCACGATCCGACCATTCCTTTGGTAGTGAGGGTGAGAGTCCGGATTCCTCGGCGCACGATAGACCCGCGTCCCCCGTGCCGACACACGGGTCCTCTCCTCGCCGTACCCTTGTGACGGCAGTCACAAGCACGGGCGACCGCGCCGTGCGGGCGCCACGGGAGACGAGGTGAGGACGACGTCCGGACCTGTCCGATCGGACGGGTCTTCTCCACAGAAACCGCGGTGTCGCGATTTCCAGCGGGCTCCGACGTCCGTTACAGTCGGGCGCTGACTTCCCGAGGACCGATTGCAGGGTGCCCCCGCGCCCCGCAGAAGAACGAGGATCAAGAGGTACATGGGCAACCACCGAGCAGATCACCGCGGCTCCCGCCGCCTCGGTGGATCGACCTCTGGTGACGCAGCCCGCCCCGTCGGAGGCAAGCGCGCGGCCCGCCCCGAGCCGCGCCGCCGTGCCACGACGGTCGAGCGGAGCGTCACCGCCGAGAGCAGCACCCCCACGATCGAGCACGCCGTCCCCACGAGCCCCGCCCCGGCGGCACCCCTCCGCCCGGCGCACCAGGGCACCCGGTTCGAGGACACGACGCTGACGCTCCCCGCCGTCACCGCGAGCGTCCCCGCCCCCACGACGTACGACGTGCGTGGCTACGCGGCGCAGGCCCGCGCGGAGGCGAAGGCCGAGGCCCGCGCCCAGTCCGCCGCCGCCCGCTCCGCCGAGCCGGGACGTCGCCGCGCGGTCAAGGAGCAGAAGCCCGCCTCCACCGGCACCGGCTTCCGCATCCCCGTCCGTCCCTCCGGCCCCGTCCTCGCGGGTGTGGCGGTGCTCGCGATCTCGACCGGCGGCGCCCTCACGGCCGGCGGCACCGGCACCACCACGGACGTCGACGAGGCCACGACCCAGGTCGCGGCCAGCGGCGCGATGTCCGGCACCACGATGGCCTCGAGCGGCGACCTCCTCACGGAGCGCAACCGGGCCGTCAGCCGCGACTCGGAGCGCGACGCCCTCGAGGACACGGTCGACGAGGCCGACCTCCAGCAGACCGAGGCGATGGCCCAGCAGTTCAGCACGGCCTACAGCGAGCTCGGCCAGGCGGCCGAGCAGGAGGCGCAGCGCGTCGCCGCCAACGCCTGGGTGCTGCCCGTGGCGAGCTACCGGCTCACCAACCGGTTCGGCCAGGCGGAGTCCTACTACGCGTCGGGCTACCACACGGGCCTCGACTTCGCCGCCCCGTCGGGCACGACGATCAAGGCCGTCGCCGGCGGTCGCGTGACCCAGGCGGGCTACAACGGCAGCTACGGCAACAAGACCGTCATCACCCTCGAGGACGGCACGGAGATGTGGTACGCCCACCAGTCGTCCATCGCCGTCTCCGTCGGCGACACGGTCGCCGCGGGCGACGTGATCGGCTACGTCGGCTCGACCGGCAACAGCACCGGTCCCCACCTCCACCTCGAGGTGCGCCCCGGTGCCGGCGACCCCGTCGACCCCTACGCCGCGCTCCAGCAGAACGGCGTCACCCCCTGACCGAGGGCTGACCGGGGCCTGACCACGGCCGACAGCGCCCGCCGGACCCTCCACGGAGGGATCCCGGCGGGCGCTTCGCTTCGTCAGGGGTGCGTCCCCCGCCGTACCGCCGTCGTGGTCCCTGACGTTCTGCACCCGACACGCCGGCCGACGCACGCGACACGGTGCGGAACGTCAGGGACTACCCCCGGGGGCCCCACGGAGGGATCCCGGCGCGCGCTTCGCTTCGTCAGAGCTTCTCGACCGGTGCGTAGCGCAGCAGCAGGCGCTTCACGCCGCTGCTGCCGAAGTCGATCGAGGCGATGGCCTTGTCGGCCACGCCGTCGACGGTGACGACCGTGCCCATCCCGAACGTGTCGTGGACGACCCGGTCACCGGGGGCCAGGTGGGGCACCTCGCGGGTCTTCTTCGCCTTCGCCGCCGCGTCGGCCCGGGCGGCGGCCGCCGAGAAGTTCCGACGTCCGGCCGGGGTGGGCGCCCCGAGGGGCGTGGAGCCGGACCGCGACGAGCCGCCCCAGGACGAGCCCAGGTCGGGACGGTTCCACGTCGTCATCGCAGCGGCGGTGCGTCGCCAGTCGACCAGCGTGGCCGGCAGCTCGTCGAGGAACCGCGAGGCCGGGTTGTGCGACGGCGCACCCCAGGCGGACCGCACGACCGCGCGGGACAGGTACAGCCGCTCGCGGGCGCGGGTCAGGCCCACGTAGGCGAGCCGGCGCTCCTCCTCCAGCTCCTTGCGGTCCCCCAGGGCCCGCATGTGGGGGAACACCCCGTCCTCCATGCCGCTGAGGAAGACCACCGGGAACTCGAGCCCCTTGGCGGTGTGGAGCGTCATCAGCGTGACGACGCCGTCGCCACCGTCGTCGTCGGGGATCTGGTCGGCGTCGGCCACCAGCGCGACCCGCTCGAGGAAGTCCCGCAGGCCCGGCTGCACGGTGCCCGCCTCGACGTCGTCGGGGTCGGCCGACGGACCCGCCTGGGGGTCGTCGGCGAACTCCCGGGCGACCGCGACCAGCTCGGCCAGGTTCTCCACGCGCGTGTGGTCCTGCGGGTCGTCGGACTCCTCGAGCTCCGCCAGGTAACCCGACCGGTCGAGCGCCGCCTCGAGGATCACGTCGGGGCGCTCGTCGGCCTCCACCATCTGCTGCAGCTCCTCGACCACGTCGACGAAGCCGCGGATGGCCTTGACCGAGCGCGACGCGATCCCGTCGGCCCGGTGCGCGACCCGCAGGGCCTCCCAGTAGGTCGTGCCCTCCCGCGCCGCCAGCGCGGCGACGCACGCCTGGGCCCGGTCACCGATCCCGCGCTTGGGGGTGTTGACCACCCGGCGCAGCGAGATCTCGTCGGCCGGGTTGGCGAGCAGCCGCAGGTAGGCCAGCGCGTCACGGACCTCCTTGCGCTCGTAGAACCGGACACCGCCCACCACCTTGTAGGGCAGGCCGACCCGCACGAAGATCTCCTCGAACACGCGCGACTGGGCGTTCGTGCGGTAGAACACCGCGACGTCACCGGCGCGCACGCCGTGCTCGTCGCTCAGCTTGTCGATCTCGTCGGCGACGAAGCGGGCCTCGTCGTGCTCGTCGTCGGCCACGTAGCCCACGATCGGATCCCCGTCGCCCGCGTCGGACCAGAGCCGCTTCGGCTTGCGGCCCTCGTTGTTGCCGATCACCGCGTTGGCGGCCGTGAGGATCGTCTGGGTCGAGCGGTAGTTCTGCTCGAGCAGCACGGTCGACGCGTTGGGGAAGTCCTGCTCGAAGTCGAGGATGTTGCGGATGTTGGCGCCGCGGAACGCGTAGATCGACTGGTCGGCGTCACCCACCACCATGAGCTCGCTCGGGGGGACGCGCTCCCCGCCGGACCCGCCGGCGTCGCCGGGCGCCTCGGCACCCGCCAGCACCGAGTCGCGGGCCGCCTCGGGGTCGTCGGCACAGAGCTGGTGGATCAACGCGTACTGCGCGTGGTTGGTGTCCTGGTACTCGTCCACCAGCACGTGCCGGAACCGTCGCCGGTAGACCTCCCGGACCTCCGGGTAGGCCGCGAAGAGGTGCACGGTCGTCATGATGAGGTCGTCGAAGTCCAGCGCGTTGGCCGCCTGCAGCCGCTTCTGGTACTCCGCGTACGCCGACGCGTAGGCCTGCTCCACACCGTTGTCGGCCTCGGCGGCCGCCTGCTCGGCGTCCTTCAGCTCGTTCTTCGCGTTGGACACCCACGCCAGCACGGCACGCGGCTGGTAGCGCTTCGGGTCGAGGTCGAGGTCGTTGAGCACCAGGGTCATCAGCCGCTGGGAGTCGGCCGCGTCGTAGATCGAGAAGCTCGAGGAGAACCCCAGCCGCTCGATCTCCTTGCGCAGGATCCGCACGCAGGCCGAGTGGAACGTCGAGACCCACATGACGCGGGCGCGGCGACCGACGAGGGCCTCCACGCGCTCCTTCATCTCGGCGGCGGCCTTGTTGGTGAACGTGATGGCCAGGATCGAGCCCGGGTGGGCCTTCCGCTGGCTCACCAGCCACGCGATCCGGCGGGTCAGCACCCGGGTCTTGCCCGACCCGGCACCGGCCACCACCAGGAGCGGGGCGCCCGCGTGGACGACCGCCTCGCGCTGCGGGTCGTTGAGCCCCTCGAGGAGCGCCTCGGCACCCGTGCCGCTCGGCCGGTCCGACGCGCCGGCCCCGCCGGACCCGTCCGTCGCGGCGCGGTCCGTGGACGGCGTCGACGGGGACGGCGCGGGGGGCAGGAGGTGCTCGAGGCCGGGGATCATGGAGGAGCTGCTCATCGTCGGACAAGCGTACGTCCGAGCGCCGACGGTCCTGGCCTCGGCGACCACGGCCGGAGGAGTCAGGAGGTGTGCACGGGCGAGACGAAGATCGCCACCACGACCTCCACGATGGTCAGCGTCAGCAGCCCGAAGAACAGGCCGTCGGGGATGCGCGGCTTCCGCGTGTTCGCCATCACGAGCACGAGCAGCACGAGCCCGATCGCGAACTTCACGGCGATCTTCACGTGGTCGACGTCGGCGTCCCCCGCCTCGAGCACCCCGACGAGCAGCAGCCCGGCCACGAAGGCCGTGCCGATGCCGTCGCGCACCGGGGGCGTGATCCGCTTCTCCTCGTCGCGCACCTGCGCGAGGAGGCCGCCGATGAGCGCGGCGAAGCCGAGCACGTGCAGGAGCAGGAGGACGAGCCGCAGGATCTCCACGGGACGGGACCCTACGGCGTACGCCGCGGGCAGGGCCACGCGCGGCGCTCAGCCCGCGGGCACGACCTCGAGCTCGATCTCGGGGGCGAGGCGGTACGGCGCCGTGCCGAGCACCGCCCCCAGCACGCGCCGCATGCGCGAGACCTCGGCCCGGACGGTCACCTCGTGGGTGTCGTCCCCGAACAGGTCGCGGCTCAGGGCCGCGGGCGTGAGCCCGGTGGGGCCCGCGGCGGCCACGCGCACGAGGATGTCGGCGTGGCGTCGGCTCAGGGCGCGCCGCCACTGCTCCCCGCCCGAGGTGGCCTCCAGCAGCGGCTCGCCCCGGAGGTCGAGGCGCATGCGCAGCCGCCGCTCGGCCGCGGCGGGACGCACCAACCAGCCGCCGTCGAGCCGCTCCGGCAGGCAGACACCGAGGCCCGGCACCGCGACGGTGGTCGCGGCCCGCGGCGCGGCGATGCGGTCCCGCACGGCGATGCCGGAGCGGTGGGCCACCCAGCCGTCGTCGTCGACGACGAGGAGGGGGCCCGTCGACGTGCCGATGACGTGGTCGCACGAGCGGCGCAGCCGGTCGAGGCGCTCCGCGTGCAGCTGCGCCAACCGGGCCTCCGCGAGCCGGACCGCCGTCTCGACCAGCGCGGTGATGGCGGGGTGCATGGTCAGGGCGGGGCCGCTCACGTCGACGACGCCGAGCAGGTCGCCGGTGCGGGGGTCGTGGAGCGGCATGGCGGTGCAGTACCAGGGGTGCTGCTGCGCCTCGAAGTGCTCCGCCGAGAAGAGCTGCACCGGCGCCTGCTCGGCCAGCGCGGTGCCGATCGCGTTGGTGCCGACCTGCGACTCCGACCAGAGCGCACCCTCGCCGAAGCCGAGGCTGTCGGCCCGGCGTCGCACGGCGCTCGCCCCCTCGCGCCACAGGATGATCCCGTCCGCGTCGGTGACGACGAGGAGGAAGCGGGACGCGTCGGCGACGCTGGTGAGCGCGCGGCGCAGGTCGTCGATGACGTCGGACAGCGGTGAGCGCCGGCGTCGTGCCTCCACCTCGGCGAACGACAGCGGGTCGCGGGCGCCGGCTCCGTCCGGGTCGAGCCCGAGGTCGAGCATGCGGCGCCACGACCGGGCCACCACCGCCCGGGGACGGGCACCGGGAGCGAGCCGGGTGCCGCCGAGCACCGCGTCGTGCACGCGGCGCAGCTCGCGCGCGTGGACCGTCAGGTCGGTGCCGGGTGCCACCGCGCTGAACCCCATGCCGCCTCCCGCTGCCGCGTGGCCCGCACCGCGTCGTACGGACCCCGGCAGCATAGGCCCGCGCCGTGACCGGGGTCACGGTGCAACGTCGTGCAACGCTGCTCGACGCCGGGTGACGGGCCGCGACCGGCGGGAGGGGTGCAACGCGTCGCAACGCTTCCGCGGCCGATCCCGCGGGGCGTGTCCTGGGTCACACCTGATCGGAAGGAACACCATGACCCAGATCGCCGAACGGCCCACCGCCACGGGCCCGACCGACCCCACGGCCCGCGCGACCGCCTGGTTCGACCGCTTCGAGGCCGCTCTCCGCGCTCGCGACGTCGCCGGGGCCGTCGAGCAGTTCGCGACGACGAGCTTCTGGCGCGACCTCGTCGCCTTCAGCTGGAACCTGACGACCGTCGAGGACCGCGCGGGGGTCGCCGACCTCCTCACCGCGACGCTCGAGGGCACCGACCCCCACGACTTCCGCCTCAGCGAGGACGCGACGGAGGACGACGGCGTCGTCACCGCGTGGTTCGAGTTCACGACCGCCACCGGCCGCGGCCGCGGCCTGGCCCGCCTGCGGGACGAGGACGGCCGCCTCGTCGCGTGGACGTTCCTGACGACGCTCTTCGAGCTCACCGGGCACGAGGAGCCGCGCGGCACCCGCCGCCCGATGGGCGCCGAGCACGGCGCGCAGCGCGACCGTCGCACCTGGAGCGAGAAGCGCCAGGAGGAGGCGGCGTCGCTGGGCTCGACGACGCAGCCCCACGTGCTCGTCATCGGCGGCGGCCAGGGCGGCATCGCCCTGGGCGCGCGGCTGCGCCAGCTCGGGGTGCCGAGCCTCGTCATCGACAAGCACCCGCGCCCCGGCGACCAGTGGCGCAGCCGCTACAAGTCGCTGTGCCTGCACGACCCGGTCTGGTACGACCACCTGCCCTACCTGAAGTTCCCCGACAACTGGCCGGTCTTCGCGCCGAAGGACAAGGTCGGCGACTGGCTCGAGTTCTACACGAAGGTCATGGAGGTGCCGTACTGGTCGTCGACCACCGCCACCTCCGCCTCCTACTCGGAGGAGACCGGGACCTGGACCGTCGAGGTCGAGCGGGAGGGGCAGTCGCTCACGCTGCGGCCGACCGAGCTGGTGCTCGCCACCGGCATGTCCGGCAAGCCGAACTGGCCGACCTTCGAGGGCCAGGACGTCTTCCGCGGGGAGCAGCAGCACTCGTCCCAGCACCCCGGTCCCGACGCCTACCGCGGCAAGAAGGTCGTCGTCATCGGCTCCAACAACTCCGCCTTCGACATCTGCGGGGCCCTCTGGGAGAACGACGCCGACGTGACGATGGTGCAGCGGTCCTCGACCCACATCGTCAAGAGCGCGTCGCTCATGGAGATCGGGCTGGGCGACCTCTACTCGGAGCGCGCGCTCGCCGCCGGGATGACGACGGAGAAGGCGGACCTCGTCTTCGCCTCGCTCCCCTACCGGATCATGCACGAGTTCCAGATCCCGCTCTACGACCGGATCCGCGAGCAGGACGCCGACTTCTACGCCCGCATGGAGGCCGCCGGCTTCGACCTCGACTTCGGGGCCGACGACTCCGGGCTGTTCATGAAGTACCTGCGCCGCGGCTCCGGCTACTACATCGACGTGGGTGCCGCCGAGCTCGTCGCCGACGGCGAGGTGAAGCTGGCGAAGGGCGATGTCGCGCGCCTCACCGAGGACGCCGTCGTGCTCGAGGACGGCACGACGCTGCCGGCGGACCTCGTGGTCTACGCGACGGGGTACGGCTCGATGAACGGCTGGGCCGCCGACCTCATCAGCCCGGAGGTCGCGGACCGGGTCGGCAAGGTGTGGGGCCTCGGCTCCGACACCCCGAAGGACCCCGGTCCGTGGGAGGGCGAGCAGCGCAACATGTGGAAGCCCACCCAGCAGCCCGGGCTGTGGTTCCACGGCGGCAACCTGCACCAGTCCCGGCACTACTCGCTCTACCTGGCGCTCCAGCTCAAGGCGCGGTTCGAGGGCATCGCGACGCCGGTGTTCGGCCAGGCCGAGGTGCACCACCGGTCCTGACCCCCGGCCGCCCAGCCGACCGAGGAGCCGGGGGTACGACGCGGAGCGACCCGCGTCGTACCCCCGGTGCCTCAGGGGCGCGCGCCCCGGCCGGTCAGGTGCGGCGGCGCTTCGGGGCCGGGCGCACGACGAGCACCGGGCACGGCGCGTACTGCTGCACCCGCTGGGCGGTGCTGCCCAGCAGCACCCGGTCGCTCAGCCCGCGGCCGCCGCTGGCCACGACCACGAGCCCCGCGTCGACCTGCTCGGCCACCTTGATGATCTCGTTGGCCGGCGAGCCGGACCGCACCTTGCGGTGGACCTTGGGCCCCCAGCCGTCGAAGACGGCGGCGATGACGTCGATCGACGCCTTCGCCGCGTCGCGGAAGCCCGCGACGGAGGACGCCGCGTCCTCCCGGCCCGCCTCGGAGAGCTCGTCGACGAAGGACACGGCCGCGAGCGGGCGCACGACCGCGAGCACCGTGATGGCGCTCAGGGCCTCCGGCGCGGCGAGGGCCCGCAGGTGCCGGGCGGCGGCGAGGGACTGCTTCGAGCCGTCCGTGGCGACGACGACGTGCATGCTCATCGGTGCTCCTCCGTCGTCGCGTCACCGGTCCGAGCCGCCGTGCCGGGCGGCGGCCGGGTCTCGCCCCGGCGTCCGAAGGCCCGCTCCGCGACGTACAGGAGCAGCCCGAGCGCGAGGAGACCCGCGCACCAGAGCAGGGACGTCGGGTCGTCGACGACGACGTAGACCAGCAGGGCCGCGTTGCCGACGACGCCGACACCGAGCAGGACCGTCGGTGCCCGGAAGGTGTCGGCCGGTCGCTCGTCGCGCCGGAGCACGAACGCCGCGACGATGACGAGGGCGTAGATGAACAGGGTGAAGACCACCGTGACGGTCGCGAGGCGCTCCACCACCCCGTCGGAGCCGCCGATGCCGGCCGCGTCGAGCGTGTGGCCGACGACGAGCAGGGTCGTCACGACGAGGGCCGAGAAGATCAGCGCCACCCAGGGGCTGCGGCGCGCGGCGTGCACCTTCGCGAAGACGCCGGGCACGACGTCCTCCCGGGCCATGCCGTAGAGGATGCGCGACTGGGTCACCAGCGCGACCAGCGTCGTGTTGGTGATCGCGACCATGGCGACGATCGCGAAGATCGTCGTCATCACCCCGACGGGCACGGGGATGATGTCGGCCTTGATGACCTCGAGCAGGGCCGCGTCGGACTCGGCCAGCGTGTCGACGGGCACCGTCAGCGCCGCCGTCATGGCCACGACCACATAGATGATGCCCGCGCCGACCATGCCGCCGATGAGGGCGCGGGGGAAGTTCCGGGACGGGTCGACGGTCTCCTCGGCCACGTTGGCGGCGTTCTCGAAGCCGGTCATCGCGAAGAACGCGAGCGCGACACCCGCCACCACGGCGAAGACCGGGCTGCCGTCGGTGTCGAACTGCAGGAGCACGGAGAAGTCCGCCTCGCCGCGGCTCACGTAGACGATCCCGATGAGCACGACGACCGCGAGGCCGGCGACCTCGACGAACGTCATCACCATGTTGGCGACCACCGACTCGGTGATGCCGATGAAGTTCACCACCGCGAGCGACGCCACGAAGATGACGGCGATGAGCAGCGGGGGCGGCAGCTCCCAGACCTGCGCGAAGTACGACGAGAAGCCGGTCGCCAGCGACCCCGCCGCCGCGAAGGTCGCCGACAGCATGCAGATCGTGATGATGAAGGTGAGGAACGGCTTCCGGAAGGCCTTGCTGACGTAGAGCGCCGCACCGGCCGCCTGGGGGTACTTCGTGACCAGCTCCGCGTAGGCCAGACCCGTCAGCGTGGCGACCGTGACGCCCGCGAGGAAGGCCAGCCAGAAGGCACCGCCGACCGCCGCCGCGACGGCGCCGATGAGCACGTAGATGCCCGAGCCGAGCACGTCGCCCAGCACGTAGAAGAAGAGCAGCCGGCCGGAGATCGACCGTTGCAGGTTGTCGTCGTCGAGCTCCGTCGAGGCCGCGTGCGCGGCCTTGGTCAGCGGGTCGTGCAGGGGGTCGTGCGCGGGGTCGGCCATGTCCTGCCTTCCGAGAGGCTGCTGGCGGGGAGGTACCCACCACGGGTGCGTGCACCCGTCCGCAGACCGGCCACTGAACCGACCTGCCGAGCCGGTGTCAACCGTGCCTCAGAGCAGGCGGCGGTCCGAGGCCCAGCGCGTGAGCTCGTGGCGCGAGGACAGCTGCAGCTTGCGGAGCACGCTCGACATGTGGGTCTCGACGGTCTTCACCGAGATGAAGAGCTCCTTCGCGACCTCCTTGTAGGCGTACCCCCGCGCGATGAGCCGCATGACCTCCCGCTCGCGCTCGGAGAGCCGGTCGAGGTCGCTGTCGACCTCCGCCACCTGGATCGCGCCGGCGAAGGCGTCGAGCACGAACCCGGCGAGCCGCGGCGAGAACACCGCGTCCCCGTCGGCGACGCGGCCGACGGCGTCGACGAGCTCCGTGCCGCTGATCGTCTTGGTGACGTAGCCCCGCGCCCCGCCGCGGATCGTGCCGATGACGTCCTCGGCGGCGTCGCTGACGCTGAGCGCGAGGAAGCGCGTCCCCGGCGCGGTCGTCTGCGTGCGGCGGATGACCTCGACCCCGCCGCCGCCCGGCAGGTGCACGTCGAGCAGCACCACGGCGGGACGCTCGCGCTCCACCGCGGCGACCGCCGTGTCCACGTCCGCCGCCTCTGCCACCACCGTCACCGCCGCGGGCGCGGCCGCGAGCTCGCTCCGCACCCCGGTGCGGAACATGTGGTGGTCGTCGACGACCACGACCCGCACCGGCCGTGCCGCTCCTCCCGGCTCGCCCGTCGGCCCCGGCTGACCCGGTACGTCGCGTCCTGCGCCGCTCACTGCGCTCCCCTCCCTGCGGCGTCGGTGCTCCCGACGCCGTCGTCTGCGTCCTGGGCCTGCTGGGCCTGCTCGTCCGGCGCGGGCAGGTGCACCCGCACCTCGGTGCCCTCGCCCGGTGCGGACCTGATCCGCGCCGTACCGCCGTGGCGGAGCATGCGGTCCACGATGCTGCCGCGCACGCCGTGCCGGTCGGCCGGCAGGTCGTCGGGGTCGAACCCGGCGCCCCGGTCGCGGACGAAGACGTCCACCGCCCCGCCCAGCACCTCGACGTAGACGTCGACGCGGCCCGTGCCCGCGTGCTTCGCGGCGTTGACGACGGCCTCGCGCACCGCGGCCACCACGGGCTGCACCCGCTCCGACCAGGGCGCGTCGCCCACGGCGACGACCTCGACCTCGATGCCGTGGTCGTCCTCGACGACCGCGGCGACGGCGCGCACGGCCGCCGCCAGGGTGTCGGGGGCGGCGCCGCGGCCCGCGCCCGGGGACCCCGGTCGCTCCTCCGCGAACAGCCAGGCCCGCAGGTCGCGCTCCTGGGCGCGGGCCAGCCGGGCCACGGTCGCGGCGTCCCCGGCGTTCTTCTGGATGAGGGCGAGCGTCTGGAGCACCGAGTCGTGGAGGTGGGCGGCGACGTCGGCCCGCTCCTGGCTGCGGATCCGCTCCGTGCGCTCGTCGCCGAGGTCGCGCACCAGGCGCGCGACCCAGGGTCCCACCACCACGGCGAGGCCGCCGATGCCCAGGAGCACGGCCAGCACCACCTCGCGCGCGGCGCCGATCCCGCCGTCCCGGAACCCCAGCAGCACCAGCCCGGTGCCGAGCAGGACGGCGCCGAGCGCGAGGCGCGTCCACGCCGCCCAGCCGCCCGACCCGAGCACCATGCCGACGGGATCCATCCGCTCGGTGCGCTCGACCCAGCGCTCGCGCTGCACCTCGTCGGCCTGGCGCCACAGGAGGGCCACGCCGCCGGCGACGAGCGCCACGGCCCAGACGAGGGCACCCCGTCCCACCACGGCCTCGACGGCGAGGACGATGCCGACCGACAGCACCCCCACGACGACCGCGTCGCCCGTGCGTCCGGCGGGCCGGCCGAGCAGGCCGCGGGGGCGCCGGCCGTCCCGCGCCGCACCGGCGAGGCCCGGCGCCGCGCCGGCGCGGTCGGCGCCGTCCCCGAGGGGCGCCGCGGGCAGGAAGAGCCAGTACGCGCCGTACAGGACCGCGCCCAGACCCCCGAGCACCGTCGCGACCACGAAGCCGATCCGCAGCGGCAGGACCGGGAGCCCGAGGTGGTCGGCGAGGCCCGCGGCCACGCCGCCGACGAGACCGCGCTCGAGGTCGCGGCCGGCGCGTCGTGGCGCCGGGGGCGCAGCGGTCGTCGGGCCGGTGGTCGTCATGGTGCCGCCATCGTCACACGCCCGCACGGCCGCGCACATCGGGACGAACCCCGAGCCGCCCCCGAGTCCCGCCACGACCGGGTCCGCCCGCCCCCTCCTCCCGGCCGACCCCGGACCGGGGCAGGATCAGGGGCGTCCCCGATGGTGGGGAGCCGCCCCTGCGACCACGCTGGATCCCATGATGACGACACAGGACGGGCCCGGCGCGGGGCCCGACAGCAGCCACTCCCCCGGCCCGTCCCCCGGCCCGTCCGCCGGCGGCCCCCGCGTGGGCGGTGCGGAGATGCGCGACCTGCAGCGGCTGCGCCGCACGCGCGGCGACCGGTACGTCGCGGGCGTCGCCGGCGGCCTGGCCCGCCACTTCGACGTCGACCCCGTCGTGCCCCGGGTGGCGCTCGCCGTGCTGGTGCTCTTCGGGGGCAGCGGGCTGCTGCTCTACGGCGCGCTCTGGCTCCTGGTCCCGGTGGACGACACCGACGAGGCCGTCGTCCACCTCGACGACCGCAGCCGCAACGTCGCGCTGCTCATCGCCGCCGCGCTGGCCGGCTTCGCCCTCCTCGGCGACCTCGTCAGCGGCTGGGTGCCCTGGCCGCTGCTGTTCCTCGGCCTCGTCGTCGCGCTCGTCGTGGGCCAGCACCAGCGCCGCTCCGAGGAACGGGCCCGGAACTGGGCGTCCTACGCGATGCCGAACGTGCCCACCACGCCGCCCGTGGCGGACCCCGCTCAGGCAGCTGCGGCACCCGGCTCGCCCTACGCGCCCGGCTCCCCCTACGGGCCCACCTCGCCGTACGGGCCCACCTCGCCCTACGCCGCGCCGCCCGCCGTGCCCCTCACCAAGGAGCACGACGCCCCGGTCCCGCCGGTGCCACCGGTGCCCCCGGTGCCCCCGGTCCGTCGCCCCCGCAAGCCGGGCCCGATCCTCTTCTGGTTCACCCTCGCGCTCGCGTCCCTCGGCGTCGGCCTGCTCGCCGTCGTCGACCTGGCCGGCGCGGACGTCGTCGCCTCGGCGTACCCGGCCCTCGCCCTCGCCGTCGTCGGCGCCGTGCTCGTCGTCGGCTCCTTCTTCGGCCGCCCCGGCGGCCTGGTCCTGCTCGGGCTGGCCCTCGTCCCCGCCGTCGCGCTGGCGCTGGTCGTGGAGAACGTGGCCGGCGCGCGCCTGGAGGTGCGGCCCACCCAGGCGTCCACCCTCGACGACCGCTACGTGCTAGGGGCCGGGGAGACCGTGGTCGACCTCGGGGACGTCCACGACGTCGCCGGGCTCGAGGGACGCCGACTGACGGTGGAGGGCGGTGTCGGCCGGATCGAGGTCGTGCTGCCCGAGGGCCTCGACGCGGCCGTGCACACCGACGTGGGCCTCGGCTCCGTGCGGCTGCTCGACCGGTCCGGCGAGGGTCCGGGGCTGTCGCTCAACCAGGCGTACGACGCGCCCGGCACCACCCCCGGCGTCGACGAGCTGACGGCACTGACCCTCGACGTCCGGCTCGGGCTGGGCGAGGTCGTGGTGGTGACCCGATGACCGAGCACGAGCCGACCGCACCGATCACGCGCCGCACGCCCGAGGAGGACACCATGCAGGACCACGACCCCGCGCACGACCCCGACACCGCTCCCCTGGCGGACCGGCCCACCCCGTCGGGCTGGGCCGCCGGCCTCCACCCGGTCAACGTCGGCCACCTCGTGATGGGCATCGCCTTCCTCGGGCTCGCCGGGGTCTGGGCCCTGCTGGCGTCGGGCGCCGCGGACGCGAGCGACACCCGCTGGCTGCTGCCGATCCCGTGGCTCGCCGCCGGCGCCGCGGGACTGGCCGCCACCGTCTGGCGGCGGCCGGCCCGCTGACCGGCCCCACTGATCAGCGACCGTGGCCGCGTCCCGGACGCCGCTCGTCGACCCACGCGTCGCGTGCCGCGACGACGACGTCCGGGTGGTCGGCGAACAGCACGTCGACGCCGGCGTCGAGGAACGCCGTGGCCTCGGCGGCCAGGTCACCGTGCGCGGCGGGGTCGGTCCCGACGCGGAAGTTCGTCGCCATGAACTGGTTCTCCGCGCGCAGGGTCCACACGACGACCTCGAGCCCGGCGCGGTGGGCGTCGCGCACGACGCCGCTGGGTCGGCCGGTGGCGCCGGTGGCCGGGTCCCGGGGCAGCACCCGGTCCTTGTGCGGGGCGAGCTGGTCGGCGTACCGCGCGACCGCCCGCAGGCCGCTCCGCGTCAGCAGGTCGTCGTAGGTGACGTCGCTGCCGGCGGCCACGAGGTCGTACGGCGCGCCCGCGGCGTCCACCAGCTGCACGAGCCGCACGTCGGTGAGCTCGTCGAGCTCCCGGAGGTTGCCGACCTCGAAGGACTGCACGACCACCGGGTCGCGCTCGTCGTCGAGGCCGCGGGCGTCGAGCAGCTCCACCAACGGCTCCTCCAGGCTGAGCCCGATCGAGTCGAAGTAGGTGGGGTGCTTCGTCTCGGGGGCGACGCCGATCTCGCGGCCCGTCTCCTCGGACAGCTCGGCGGCGAGGTCCAGCACCTCCTCCAGGGTCGGGACGGGGTGGAGCCCGTCGTACGCCGTGTTCCCCGGCCGCACCTGCGGCAGCCGCTCCACGGCGCGCAGCGTGCGCAGCTCGGCGAGGGTGAGGTCCTCGGTGAACCAGCCGGTGACGGCGCGGCCGTCGATCACCTTGGTCGTGCGGCGGTCGGCGAGCTCGGGGTGGTCGGCGACGTCGGTGGTGCCGGAGATCTCGTTCTCGTGACGGGCGACCAGCACCCCGTCCTTCGTCGCCACGACGTCGGGCTCGATCAGGTCGGCGCCCTGCGCGACCGCGAGCTCGTACGCCGCGAGCGTGTGCTCGGGCCGGTACCCCGACGCGCCGCGGTGGGCGATCACCTCGGGCTGCGCGTGGTGCCCGTGGCCGTGGCCGTGGCCGGGACCGGGTCCACGGTCGCCGGTGACGACGGGGGCGGCCGGGCTCGCCGGGCTCGCCGTAGCGGCGGCCGGGGCGAGGAGACCGGCGCCGAGGCAGGTCGCGACGGCGGAGGTGAGCGCGACGGTGAGGGCGCGGGGTGACGACGGGGTCCGAGAGGTCATGCGCGCCACCGAAACCGACGCGGGCGACGCCCCGCGGTCCCGCGCGTGGCTCGGGGGTGACGCCCGGCCCAGCGGCGGGTGAACCGGGTCAGCGCGCGGGCAGCGTCGCGGAGGTCAGCGTGCGGGCGAAGTCGACGAGCCGGTCCTCACCGACCGTCCCGTAGACCACGACCACGGCGGTCTCGGTCTGCGGCTCGGCGCCGGGTGCGGCCGTCTCCCCCTCCGGCCCGGCCACGGCGACCTCGGCCTGGGTGTAGAGCGCCTCGTCCTTGCCCTCGCTCGCCGCCGACCAGTCGCCGGACAGCAGGGGGTCGTCGTTGGGGACGTCGATGCTGCCGTCGACGTCGTAGGGGTCGCCCAGCACCCGGTCGAGGACGGCGCCGGAGTCGCCCCGCACGACCTTGACGCCGACGAAGTCGTCGCCGTCCACGAGGATCCCGAGCGTCCACTCGGGGTTGGGGCCGAGCGGGAAGAGGGCCGACGTGGCGACCCAGCCGTCCGGCAGCGAGGGCGGGTAGACGACCGGGAAGCCCGCCTCCTGCCCGGCCCGCACGGCCTCGACGTAGTCGACCTCGACGACCGGCATGTCCGGGTCGGAGCGCACGAAGTCGCGCACGACCACGAAGGCGACGACCGCCAGGACCAGCACGACCATGGAGACGACAAGGCCGCTGAAGCTGCGGTTGTAGCGACCGGGCCGACCGGCGGGCGGGGACGTCTGCGACACGTCCCCAGTGTCTCAACCCCGCGGAGGCCGGGCGACGGGCGGGTCTCGACACCGCAGATGCGGCTCTCCATGCCCATGACTACCGCACATGAGGCATGATGTCGCAGGTGGACACGTATCGCGTGAGCGAGGCCGCCGAGCTCCTGGGCGTCAGCGACGACACCGTGCGGCGCTGGATCGACGCCGGGCGCCTGCCCGCACGCCGCGACGGCGGGCGCACGGTCGTCGACGGGGCCGAGCTCGCGGCGTACCTCGCGGCGGAGGCGGACGCCCCCACCGACGCCCGGGCCCGCTCGGTCAGCGCCCGGAACCGGCTGCCGGGCATCGTGACGCGGGTCGTGGCCGACACCGTCATGGCCCAGGTCGAGATGCAGTGCGGCCCCTACCGCGTCGTCTCGCTCATGAGCGCCGAGGCCGCCGCCGAGCTGGGCCTCGCGCCCGGCGCCCGCGCCGTCGCGTCGGTGAAGTCGACCACCGTCGTCGTCGAGCGTCCCTGACCCCCGCCGCCGAACCGTCCCCACCCTGACCCCGCCCCCTCCCCACCCACGAGGAGCACCGTGAACCGCCCGACCCTGCGCACCGCCGCCCCCGTCCTGCTCCTCGCCCTCCTCCCCCTCGCTGCCTGCGGCAACGACGACGACGCCGACGCGGGAAGCGCGGACGGTGAGCTGAGCGGCTCCATCACGGTCGCGGCCGCCGCCTCGCTCACCGAGACGTTCGAGGAGCTCGCCGAGCAGTTCGAGGCCGAGCACGACGGCGTCGAGGTGGACCTCGTGTTCGACTCCTCCGGCACGCTGGCCGACCAGGCGGCCGAGGGTGCGCCCGGCGACGTGCTCGCGACGGCCGACCTCCGCTCGATGGAGCGCGCCGCCGACGCGCAGGCCGACGAGCCCGTCGTCTTCGCGACCAACGACCTCGTGCTCGTCACGCCCGCGGACAACCCGGCCGACGTCACGGGCATCGACTCACTCGACGGCGCGGACGTCACCTACGTCGTCTGCGTCGAGACGGCGCCGTGCGGTGGTCTCGCCGCCGAGGCGCTGGCCGAGGCGGGGGTCGAGCGCGAGCCCGCGAGCCTCGAGCCCGACGTGAAGGCGACGCTGTCGCGCGTGGTGGAGGACGAGGCCGACGCCGGGCTCGTCTACCGCACCGACGCGCTGGCCGCGGGCGACGACGTGCAGGAGATCGACCTGCCCGAGCGGCTGACGACCGAGTACCCGATCGTCCTCCTCGACCAGAGCCGCAACGCGGCGGTGGCCCGGGCGTTCATCGACTTCGTGCTCTCGACCGCGGGCGCCGACGTGCTCACCGCGGCGGGGTTCGGCACGCCCTGAGCCCGACCACGTGCCCGACCCGCAGACTCTCCCCATGACCGCGCGGTCCCCCCTCGGACGAGCGCCGGCCCTCCTCTGGGTGCCGGCGCTCGTGGCCGTGGTCTTCCTCGTCGTCCCGCTCGTCGCCCTCGTGCTCGCCACTCCGTGGGGATCGTTCCTCGACGACCTGCGGACGCCCGAGGTGCGCGCCGCGCTGTGGCTCAGCCTGCGCACGTCGCTGGCCACGGTCGTCGCCTGCGCCCTCGTCGGCACCCCGCTGGCGTGGGTGCTCGCGCGCGTCGAGTTCCGCGGACGCGGCCTGGTGCGAGCGCTCGTGACGGTCCCGCTCGTCCTGCCGCCGGTCGTGGCCGGCGTCGCGCTCCTCGCGGCACTGGGCCGCAGCGGCCTCCTCGGCGCCCCCCTGCGGGACGCGACCGGGCTCACCCTCCCCTACACGACGGCCGCCGTCGTGCTCGCCCACACCTTCGTGGCCCTCCCGTTCTTCGTCATCAGCGTGGAGGGGGCGCTGCGCAGCGCGGGCGAGGCCTACGACGAGGCGGCCGCGGTGCTGGGCGCCACCCGGTGGCACACCTTTCCGCCGCGTCACCCTGCCGCTGGCGCTGCCCGGCGTCGTCGCGGGCGGGGTGCTCGCGTGGGCCCGCTCGCTCGGCGAGTTCGGGGCGACGGTGACGTTCGCCGGCAACTACCCGGGCACCACGCAGACGATGCCGTCGCGCATCTACGCCGTCTACCTCGACGACCCCGCCGCGGCCCGCACGCTCGCGATGATCCTGCTGCTCGCCTCGGTCGGCGTGCTGCTGCTCCTGCGCAACCGCTGGCTCACCCCGGGAGCGGCCGCGTGACCGCCCTCCTGGAGGCCCGGCTCCGCGTGCCCGGTCGGCTGGACGCCGCCCTGACGGCGGACGCCGGCGACGTCGTGGCCGTCGTCGGCCCCAACGGGGCGGGGAAGACCACCCTGGTGCGCTGCCTCGCCGGCCTGCTGCCCGACGCCGGCGACCTCACGGTCGACGGCCGGTCGTGGTCCGCCCCGCACGTGCTGCCCCGTGACCGCCGCGTCGGTCACGTCGTGCAGGGTCGCGACCTCTTCCCCCACCTCAGCGCCCGCGAGAACGTCGCGTTCGGCCTGCGGGCCCGTGGCGTCGACCGCCGTACGGCGCGCGCCCGGGCCACCGCGGAGCTGGAGCGCCTCGGGGTCGGCGCCCTGGCCGACCGCCGTCCCCACCAGCTCTCCGGGGGGCAGGCGCAACGGGTGGCCATCGCCCGCGCGCTCGTCACCGAGCCGCGGCTGCTCCTCCTCGACGAGCCGTTCACCGGTCTGGACGTGGGCGTCGCCGCCACGCTGCGCGTCGAGCTGGCGCGCCACCTGGCGTCGTACGACGGGGTCGCCGTGCTCGTCACCCACGACGCCGTCGACGCCCTGACGCTCGGCACCCGGATGGTGGTGCTCGAGGACGGTCGTGTCGCCCAGACGGGCACGCCCGCCGAGGTGGCGGCGCAGCCGCGCACCGACCACGTCGCGCGGCTCGTCGGGCTCAACCTCGTCACCGCCGCCGACGGCGCGAGCCTGCTGGCGTTCCGGCCCAGCGCGGTGACGCTGTCGCCCACCGAGCCCAGCGGGTCGGCCCGCCTGCGGTGGGCGGGGCAGGTGAGCCAGCTGACGCCGTACGGCGACGGTGTGCGCGTGGGGGTGCGCACGCCCGCCGGGCAGGACCTCATCGCGGACGTCACCGCGGCCGCGGTGGCGGAGCTGCTGCTCCGTCCGGGGGCTCCGGTGTGGGCGAGCACGAAGGAGACGGCGGTCGTGCGCTACCCCGTCGAGGTGTGAGGTGGCCGGACTGGTCCACCGCCGGCCCGCGCGTCCCGCTACCATCCGGCCATGGCGACTGACCCCTCCGTGGTGACCGACCTTCCCGCCGGACTGCGCGTCGAGCCGGAGGCGCCCGACCGCAACCTCGCGCTCGAGCTGGTCCGCGTCACCGAGGCGGCGGCCATGGCCGCCGGGCGCTGGGTCGGGCGGGGCGACAAGAACGGCGCCGACGGCGTCGCGGTCAACGCGATGCGCGTCATGATCTCCAGCGTCGGCATGAACGGCGTCGTCGTCATCGGCGAGGGCGAGAAGGACGACGCCCCGATGCTCTTCAACGGGGAGCAGGTCGGCAACGGCACCGGCCCCGAGTGCGACGTGGCCGTCGACCCGATCGACGGCACGACCCTCACGGCGAAGGGCATGTCCAACGCCATCGCCGTGCTGGCGGTCGCGCCCCGCGGCTCGATGTACGACCCCTCCGCCGTCTTCTACATGGAGAAGCTCGTCGCCGGCCCCGACGCCGCCGACTCCGTCGACATCCGCCTGCCCGTCGCGGAGAACATCGCCCGCGTCGCCAAGTCGAAGAAGTCGGCGGCCGAGGACGTCACCGTCGTGCTGCTCGACCGGCCGCGCCACGCGCAGCTCGCGGAGGAGATCCGCACGACGGGCGCGCGCATCAAGTTCATCTCCGACGGCGACGTCGCGGGCGCCATCGCCGCCGCGCGCTCCGGCTCGGGCGTCGACCTGCTGCTCGGCATCGGCGGCACGCCGGAGGGCATCATCGCGGCCTGCGCGATGAAGAGCCTCGGCGGCATCATCCAGGGCCGCCTCTGGCCCACCGACGACGACGAGCGCCAGCGTGCCCTCGACGCCGGTCACAACCTCGACCGCGACTTCGTGCTCGGCACGGACGACCTGGTCCAGGGCGACGACTGCTTCTTCGTGGCGACCGGCATCACCGACGGCGACCTCATGAAGGGCGTGCGCTACTCGGGCGGCGGGGCGATCACCGACTCGCTCGTCATGCGCTCGCGCAGCGGCACCATCCGCCAGGTCACCTCCGAGCACCGCCTCAGCAAGCTCCGGGCCTACTCGGCCATCGACTTCGAGCGCTGAGCCCGGGACCGCCCTCGGCGGCCTCCCCATAATGGGGCTCATGGCGAGCAGCGACCGTCCCAGCGCGACCGACCCCGAGGCCCTGCTGGACGGCGGCCTCGACGCCGGACTGGCGCCCCCGCAGGAGGAGCGCGTCGGCGAGGGCGGGCTGCCGCCCGACCTCTCGCCCGAGCTGGCCGCGGTGCCGCGGTCGGAGGAGCTGTTCGCGCCGGTCCGGGCCGACGTCGAGCTCTGCTACCAGACCTACGGCGACCCGGACGACCCGACGGTGCTCCTCGTGATGGGGCTGGGCGGCCACCTCACCTGGTGGCCCGACCGGATGTGCCGGATGCTCGCGCTCGAGGGCTTCCACGTCGTCCGCTACGACAACCGCGACGTCGGACGGTCCACCCGCGTCCGCTCCCGCGTGGGCAAGGCCAGCGTGGTGCAGGCGTTCCTCGGGCGGCCGGTCTCCGTGCCGTACACCATGGCCGACCTCGCCGAGGACGGCGTGCTCCTCCTCGACCACCTCGGCATCGACCGCGCGCACGTCGCGGGCGTGTCGATGGGCGGCATGATCGCCCAGACCATCGCCGTCGACCACCCCGACCGCGTGCTGTCCCTGACGTCGATCATGTCGACGACCGGCAACCGTCGCGTGGGCTGGCAGCACCCCCGGCTCCTCCCGTCCCTGCTGTCGCCGCGGCGCCCCGACCTGGAGTCGTACGTCGCGAGCACCGCCCTCATGGCCCGCCTCATCGGCTCGCCGGCCTACGCGGACACGCCCGAGGGGATCCGGGCCCGCGCCGTGGAGACCCACGGTCGCGGCGTGAGCGGGAGCGGCATCCTGCGGCAGATGCTGGCGATCCTCACGCAGCCCGACCGCACGCGCGCGCTCGGCGACCTGCGCATCCCGGTCGCGGTCGTCCACGGCAAGCAGGACCGGATGGTCCACGTCTCGGGCGGTCGCGCCACCGCCGCCGCCGTCCCCGGCGCCCGCCTCACCCTCGTCGAGGGCATGGGCCACGACCTCCCCGCCGGTCTCTGGCCGCTCTTCGTGGACGTGATTAGCCGCACCGCCACCCGGGCAGGGTGACGCCCGGCCCGACCTCGTCGAAACCCGTCACACCCCGTCTGACGTGGCGCGACGCGGTCGGACTCCTTGCAATTGTCAGCACCACGGTCTAGACCTGTGGTGCACACAACTCAATGGAGAGGGAGTGGCAGATGGGTGACCCCCAAGGGCGTGTGGCGGGCTCCGTGGTGAGGAGGGTCGGCATCGGTGCCGCCCTCGTGCTCGCCGCGGGCACGCTCTCCGCCTGTAGCAGCGACGGGAAGCCGACGCTGAACTGGTACATCAACCCCGACGGTCAGGCCACGCTCACGTCACTGGCGGAGCGGTGCAGCACCGACGACTACGACATCGCGATCCAGCTCCTCCCCACGGGTGCCACCGACCAGCGCACCCAGCTCGCCCGGCGGCTCGCGGCCAACGACTCGTCCACCGACCTCATGAGCCTCGACCCGGTGTTCGTCGCGGAGTTCGCCAACGCCGGCTGGCTCGCGGAGTTCGAGGGCGACGCGGCCGACGCCGTCGTCGACGACGACGTGCTGTCGGGCCCCGCCGACACGGTGCAGTGGGACGACAAGGTCTACGCGGCGCCGCAGTGGGCCAACACGCAGGTGCTCTGGTACCGCCAGTCGCTCGCCGAGCAGGCCGGCATCGCCGACGCCCTGCAGGACGGCACGGCCACGTGGTCGCAGGTCATCGAGGCGGCCTCCGAGAACGGTGCGACCGTCGGTGTCCAGGCGGACCGCTACGAGGCCTACATGGTGTGGATCAACTCGCTCGTCCAGGGCGCCGGCGGCGACATCGTCAGCGACACCGAGGCGGGCGTCGACGCGCAGGTCGACATCGACTCCGACGCGGGTCGTGCCGCCGCCGCGGTCGTCCAGCAGCTCGCCGACTCCCCCGCCGCGCAGTCCGACCTCTCCGTCTCGCGCGAGGGCACCTCGCTGGGTGCGATGTACGGCGACGGCCCCGGCGAGTTCATGACGAACTGGACGTTCGTCTACAAGAACTACGAGGGCACGGTCTCCGAGGAGGAGTTCGCCGACCTCGCCTGGGCGCGCTACCCGCGCACCGTCGAGGGCGAGGAGTCCGCTCCCCCGGTCGGCGGCATCGACATCGGCGTCGGCGCCTTCAGCGAGCACCCCGACTGGGCGCTCGAGGCCGCGCAGTGCGTCACCGACCCCGAGGCGCAGCTGCAGCTCGCCGTCAACGACGGCCTCATGCCGGCCCGGGCCTCGGTCTACGAGGAGCAGGAGCTCGTGGACGCATACGACGCGGGTCTGCTCGACCTCTACCGCGAGAGCATCGAGGCGGGCGGCACCCGACCGAAGAGCGCGTTCTACAACCAGATCTCGGGAGCGGTGCAGAGCACGTGGCACCCGCCGGCCTCGGTGGATCCCGAGAAGACGCCGCGCGAGTCGGCCGAGTTCATCCGTGACGTCCTGCAGGGGAAGGCACTGCTGTGAGCTCGACGACGACCGCACCCGCCGGGGTCGCGAAGACCCCGAAGTCCAAGAAGGCCGGGGCGGGGGCCGCCAGCGACCGCTCGGTCGCCGAGAACCGTCTCGGCATGAAGCTGGTCGCACCGGCCCTCGTGGTGATGCTGTTCGTCACCGCGTTCCCGATGCTCCAGGCCCTCTGGCTGTCCCTGTCCAACTACGCGCTCACCGCACCTGACGACCGCTCCTTCGTCGGCGCGCAGAACTACGTCACCGCGCTGAGCGACCCGCTGTTCTGGCGCACGATGCTGGTGACCGTCGGGATCATGGTCGTGACGGTGTTCTTCGAGCTCGTCATCGGGTTCGTGTTCGCCCTGGTGATGCACCGCGTGATCTTCGCGCGCGGCATCATCCGCACCTCGATCCTCATCCCCTACGGCGTGATCACCGTGGTGTCGGGCTTCGCCTGGCAGTTCGCGTTCTCCTCGACCAACGGCTTCGTCAACGCCTGGCTGCCGTTCGTCGAGGACAACTTCAACTGGTTCGGGGAGCAGTTCCCGGCCCTGTTCGCCATCTGCGTCTCCGAGATCTGGAAGACGACCCCGTTCATGTCGCTGCTGCTCCTCGCGGGTCTCGCGCAGGTCAGCGAGGACATGATCGAGGCCGCGAAGGTCGACGGCGCCACCTGGTGGCAGCGCATGTGGAAGGTGATCCTGCCGAACATGCGGGCCGCGATCATGGTCGCGATCCTGTTCCGCGCGCTCGACGCGTTCCGCATCTTCGACAACATCTTCGTGATGACGGGCGGTGCGGTGAACACCGAGTCCGTCTCGTTCCTCACCTACCGCCAGGTGATCGAGCAGTTCCAGATCGGCATGGGGTCCGCGCTGTCGGTGCTCCTGTTCCTCTCGGTGCTCGTCATCGCCTTCGGCATCGTCAAGCTGTTCCGTGTCGACCTGGCCGCGGCCCGGCAGGAGGGATGAGCGATGGGTAACACTCCGCTCCGCAAGGTCGGCATCGTGCTCGGTGCCGCGCTGATCCTCGTCTGGTGCCTGCTGCCGGTCGCGTGGATCATCTCGCTGTCCTTCAAGTCCCAGGAGTCCGTCACCAACGGCTCCCCCGGCTTCTTCCCGTCCGAGGGCGGGTTCGCCGGCTGGGACAACTACGTCGCGGCCTGGGACAACGAGCAGTTCCGTCGGGCGATCTTCAACTCGATCGGCATCTCGCTCATCGCGACGGTGCTCTCCGTCATCGTGGCCACGCTCGCGGCGTACGCGATCGCGCGGCTGGAGTTCAAGGGCAAGAAGCTCGTGCTGTCGACGGCGCTCGCCATCGCGATGTTCCCGGTGGTGTCGCTGGTCGGCCCGCTGTTCGACATGTGGCGGGCGATCGGGCTCTACGACACGTGGCCCGGCCTGATCATCCCCTACATGTCGTTCACGCTGCCGCTGGCGATCTGGACGCTGGCCGCCTTCTTCCGGGAGATCCCGTGGGAGATGGAGCAGGCGGCCCAGGTCGACGGCGCGACGTCGTGGCAGGCCTTCCGCAAGGTGATCGTGCCGCTGGCCGCCCCGGGCGTGTTCACGGCCGCGATCCTGACGTTCTTCTTCGCGTGGAACGACTTCGTGTTCGGCATCTCGCTGACCTCGACCGAGGCGGCGCGACCGATCCCGGCGTCCCTGTCGTTCTTCGTGGGGAGCGACCCGTTCAACCGGCCCGCGTCGCTGCTGGCCGCCGGTGCCGTCATCGCGACGCTGCCGATCATCGTCATCGTGCTGGCCTTCCAGCGCAAGATCGTCGCCGGTCTCACCTCCGGCGCAGTGAAGGGGTAATCGTGGCCGGCATCCAGATCAAGAACATCGTCAAGAAGTACGGCGACGGCTTCCCGGCCGTCAACGACGTCTCCATCGACATCGCGGACGGGGAGTTCGTCATCCTCGTCGGCCCGTCGGGCTGCGGGAAGTCGACGCTGCTGCGGATGATCGTGGGCCTGGAGGACATCACCTCCGGCGACATGATCATCGGCGACAAGCGCGTCAACGACCTCGCGCCGCGCGACCGCAACCTGGCGATGGTGTTCCAGAACTACGCGCTCTACCCGCACCTCACCGTCTACGAGAACATCGCGTTCCCGCTGCGGCTGGCCGGCGCCTCGGACTCCGAGGTCGACGCGAAGGTCAAGGAGGCGTCGAAGACGCTCGAGCTCGACGAGCACCTGCAGCGCAAGCCCGGCAACCTGTCCGGTGGTCAGCGCCAGCGGGTGGCGATGGGTCGCGCGATCGTGCGCGACGCCGACGCGTTCCTCTTCGACGAGCCGCTGTCGAACCTCGACGCCAAGCTCCGCGGCCAGATGCGCAGCGAGATCGCGCGGCTGCAGAAGAAGCTGGGCATCACGACGGTCTACGTGACGCACGACCAGACCGAGGCGATGACGCTCGGCGACCGCGTCGCGGTGCTCAAGCGGGGCGTGCTCCAGCAGCTCGCCTCGCCGCGGGAGCTCTACGAGAACCCGGGCAACCTGTTCGTCGCGGGCTTCATCGGGTCTCCCCCGATGAACTTCCTGCCGGCCGAGGTCGAGGGCACCAGCGTCAAGCTGCCCTTCGGCACGGTCGAGATCCCCGCGGACAAGGCCGAGAAGGCCGCCGGCAAGGGCCTGCTCATCGCGGGCATCCGGCCGGAGGCGTTCGAGGACGCGTCGCTCGTCGACGAGGCCCGCGCCGGTGGGTCGACGTTCTCCGGCAAGGTCGAGTTCGTCGAGTGGCTGGGCAGCGAGACCTACGCCTACCTGCCGTTCGAGGCGCCGCCGGAGGTCCAGAAGCAGCTCGAGCAGCTGGAGAAGGACCTCGACGGCGACTCGCTCCGCACGCAGCTGGTCATCAGCCTCGACGGCGCCAGCCGCGTCCGGGAGGGCGACCAGGCGGAGATCTGGGTCGACACGTCCAAGATGCACCTCTTCGACCCGGCGACCGGCGAGAACCTGACGGTCGACCTCGCCAACGCGGGCCGCATCCCGGCGCGCGAGTCGGGCGTCCCCGCTTGACCCACCCGGCACCGCAGCGGGCCGTCCTCGACGTACGTCGTCGGGGGCGGCCCGCTTCGTCATGCGCGTCGAGGTGGGTCGTACGCCGCGGCAGGTGCGTCGAGTTGTCACGTACGCCGCGGCAGGTGCGTCGAGTTGGGTCGTACGGCGCGGCAGATCCCTCGAGTTGGGTCGTACGGCGCGGCGGATCCCTCGAGTTGGGTCGTACGGCGCGGCAGATCCCTCGAGCTGGGTCGTACGGCGCGGCGGATACGTCGAGTTGCACGAAGTGCCCGACGGGCCGAGCCGGCCCGCGGTCACGCCCACCGGGGCGTTTCACCCACCTCGATGCGAACGCCGCGCCGTTCGACCCAACTCGACGCCGACGCCGCGCCGTTCGACCCAACTCGACGCCGACGCCGCGCCGTTCGACCCAACTCGACGCCGACGCCGCGCCGTTCGACCCAACTCGACGCCGACGCCGCGCCGTACGACCCAACTCGACGCGACGATCAGCGGCCGCCGAGCGGTTTCCGCTTCCGCTTGCGCTCGCCGGGCATGGGCTTGCGGACGACGGAGACGCCGCCCATGAGCGCGACGCCCTTGACCCGCACGATCGGCGAGTTCTGGTCGAGCTGCGCCTCGACGCGGTCACGGTCCTGCGCGAAGCCGCCCATGATGCCGACGCCGTCGACGATGACGTGGGTCCAGGCGTTCACCGTGATCTCGACGCCGCCCATGCACGTGTTCGCGTGGATGGTGACCTCGCGCTGCGCGAACCTCGCCTCGCGCAGGTCGATCTCCGCGCCACCCATCAGCGTGAAGACCGAGTGCGTGGCCCCGATCTCCCAGACCCCCTTGCGCTCGACGCCGCCCATGATGGCCACGCTCGAGGGGTAGTGGACGACGGGCACCGCCGACCCCGCCGCAGCCTTCTCGAACGAGACCGGCGCCGGACGCGTCGGAGCCCCCGACACGCCGTAGGGCACCACCGGCGTCCCCGGCGAGGTCGGCGCCTCGCCGGGGATGTCGGCCACGATCGGCACGAGGTCCGCGTAGACCTTCGCCGCGTAGGTCGCCTCGAGCCGCTCCTCGAGCTCGTCGGTCTCGAGACGCCCCTCACCGGCGGCCCCCTGGAGCAGCTCGGCCACCTTGTGCCGGTCAGCGTCGGAGATGCGCAGCTGCGACGGGTCGGTCGTCATGGACCCAGCCTAGGCAACCCGCGACCCGCGGCATACTGACGTCTGTCACCGACCCCCGACCGCACGGCCGGCGCCGACCGCACCGTCGACGTACACCGTGCCGCCGAGCTCGACGAACTCCGCCGCCTTGGCGCGCATGCCCGCGGCGGCCTCCTCAGCGGCCTCCTCGGCGGCCTCCCCGCCGCCCGCCCCGAACCGGTCGCGCACGTCCTGGCTGATCCGCATCGAGCAGAACTTGGGGCCGCACATCGAGCAGAAGTGCGCCGTCTTCGCCGCCTCGGCCGGCAGCGTCTCGTCGTGGAACGCCTCGGCGGTCACGGGGTCGAGCGACAGCGCGAACTGGTCGCGCCACCGGAACTCGAACCGCGCCTTCGACAGCGCGTCGTCCCACGCGCGCGCCCCGGGGTGCCCCTTCGCGACGTCGGCCGCGTGGGCGCTCAGCTTGTAGGTGATGACGCCCGTCTTGACGTCGTCGCGGTCCGGGAGCCCGAGGTGCTCCTTCGGCGTCACGTAGCAGAGCATCGCGGTCCCGTGCATCGCGATCGTCGCCGCGCCGATGGCCGAGGTGATGTGGTCGTAGCCCGGCGCGACGTCCGTCGCCAAAGGCCCCAGCGTGTAGAACGGCGCGCCGTGGCACCACTCCTGCTGCAGCCGCACGTTCTCCTCGACCAGGTCGAGCGGCACGTGGCCGGGCCCCTCGACCATGACCTGCACGTCGTGCTCCCACGCGCGCACCGTCAGGTCGGCGAGGGTGCGCAGCTCGGCGAGCTGCGCGGCGTCGTTCGCGTCGGCCACCGACCCCGGCCGCAGGCCGTCGCCGAGGCTGATGCTGACGTCGTACGCCGCGAGGATCGCGCACAGCTCGTCGTAGTGCTCGAAGAGGAAGTTCTCGCGGTGGTGCGCGAGGCACCAGCCCGCCATGATCGACCCGCCGCGCGACACGATCCCCGTGACGCGCTCGGCGGTGAGCGGCACGTGGCGCAGGAGCACGCCCGCGTGGATGGTCATGTAGTCGACGCCCTGCTCGCACTGCTCGACGACGGTGTCGCGGAACACCTCCCACGACAGCCGGTCGGCCTCGCCGTCGACCTTCTCGAGCGCCTGGTAGATCGGGACGGTCCCGATCGGGACCGGCGCGTTGCGCAGGATCCACTCGCGCGTCGTGTGGATGTCGTCGCCCGTCGAGAGGTCCATGACGGTGTCGGCGCCCCATGTCACGGCGTGCGTGAGCTTGTCGACCTCCTCGGCGATCGAGCTGGTGACCGCCGAGTTGCCGATGTTGGCGTTGACCTTCACGAGGAAGCGCCGCCCGATGACCATGGGCTCGGCCTCGGGGTGATTGACGTTGAGCGGGATGATCGCGCGCCCGGCGGCCACCTCGCTCCGCACGAGCTCCACGTCGCAGTTCTCGCGCGCCGCGACGTACCGCATCTCCGGGGTCACGACACCCGCCCGTGCGTAGTGCAGCTGGGTGACCCGACGCCCCGGGACTGCACGCCGCGGCGTGCGCCGCTCGCCGCGCCACGCCGCGCTCGCCTCTCCGCGCCGCACCGCGGCCCGGCCGTCGTCGCTGAGCCGGGCGGCGCGGCCGGCGTACTCCTCGGTGTCGCCCCGCTCGACGATCCACGTCGCGCGCAGCGGCGGCAGGCCGACCTCGGGGTCCGAGCCGGGACCGGCGGTCGTGTAGCGGTCGAAGGTCTCGCCGTTCGTCAGCGCGACGCGGGTGACGGGCACCTGCACGCTGGTGCCGTCGGGGCCGGGCGGGCCGTCGACGAGCACGCGGGAGTGGGCGGGGTGGACGGGCTGGCTGGTCATGCGGGTTCTCCTGCCGGGTCGGGTTGGACGTGGGCGACGGGGCCGCGGCCCCGTCCGAGGCGCCAGGGTGCGGAGCGCACGAGCTGGTGGGTGGTGTACGCCGCGGCGCGGTCGGCCGCGGAGGCGAGGCCCTCGCCCCGGGCGAGGTGGGCGGCGAGGGCGGACGCGTAGGTGCAGCCCGAGCCGTGGTCGTTGCGCGTCGCGACGCGCGGATGGCGCAGGGCGCGCGGCTCCGCGCCGGGCAGCGCGAGCCAGTCGGTGCAGCACCGCGCGTGTTCGTCGTGGCGCGGATCGGGGCCGCCGGTGAGCAGCACCGCCGCGCCCAGCAGGGCGAGCTCGCCGGCCAGGTCCCGCGCGGGCGTGCGGTCGTCGGAGGGGCGGGCGAGGAGCGCCCGCGCCTCGTCGACGTTGGGCGTGACGACGGTGGCGACGGGGAGCAGCGAGGAGACGTACGCCGCGACCACCGCCGCGTCGCCCAGCACCGCGCCGCTCGTCGCGACCAGGACGGGGTCGACGACCAGCGGACGCGACGGCGACCCGGCCAGGAGCTCCGCGACGAGTGCGACGACCGCGGGCGAGCCGAGCATGCCGGTCTTCACCGCGGCCAGCGGGAGGTCGCCGAGCACGGCGTCGACCTGGGCCGCGACCACCGCCGGGGGCACCGGGTGGACGGCGTGGACGGCCGTCGTGTCCTGGGCCGTGACCGCCGTGACCACGCAGGCCCCGTGCACGCCGAGCGCCGCGAACGTCGTGAGGTCGGCGGCGGTGCCGGCGGCTCCTCCGGAGTCGGTGCCGGCCACGCTGAGCACGACGGGCGGCGTGCCCGTCGCGGAGACGTGCCGGGACGCGCTCACGCCGCCGCCCCTCGGGGCTCCCGCGGACGGGCGAGGGCCGCGAGCAGGGCGGCCACCTCGGCGGCGGGGTCCGCCGACCGCATCACCGCCCCCATGACCGCGACGCCGTGGGCACCGGCCGTCGTGGCCGCCACGGCGGTGCGGGCGTCGATGCCCCCGAGCGCGAGCACGCGGGTGGCCGAGCCGGCGGTGAGGCGCCGCGCCGCGGCGTACGTCGCCGGCGGGAGGGCCGGTCCGTAGCCCGGCTTGCTCGCCGTCGCCGCGAACGGTGACAGCGTCACGTAGGAGGCGCCGGCCGCCACGGCGGTCGCCACCTCGGCGAGGTCGTGGCAGGAACGGCCGACGCCGGTGCCGGGCTGGCCGGCCGCCAGGTGCACGCCGTGGGCGCCCGGCACCAGCGTGCGGGAGGCCAGCACCGTGAGCCCGGCGACGTCGCGGAGGCGCGCGACGAGGGCGGCGCGCTCGGCGAGGGCGAGGTCGTGCTCCCGCACGACGACGGTGCGCAGCCCCGCGGCCGCGCACTCGCGGACGGTCCGCACCAACCCCCGTCCGAGGCGCAGCTGCGCGCGGTCGGTGAGGAGCACCAGGTCGCCGCTCACGCGCTCACCCGCCCGAGGGTGGGGCTGGACGCGCGGGCGACGGTACGGCGCGGGATCCGCCCCGCGCCCCACGCCGCCCGGCCCGCCTCGACCGCCAGGCGCAGCGCGCCGGCCATCGCCACGGGGTCGGCGGCCCGCGTCACCGCGGAGGCCGCGAGCACGGCGTCGCACCCCAGCTCGAGGGCCAGGGCGGCGTCGCTGGGCGCGCCGATGCCGGCGTCGAGCACGACCGGCACGGCGCCGCCGACGGCGGCGACCACGGCCTCGACGGCACCGGGGTCGACGACACCCATCCCCGAGCCGATGGGCGACCCCAGGGGCATGACGGCCGCGCAGCCCACGTCGACGAGCCGCCGCGCGACCCCGACGTCGGTGGTCGTGTAGGGCAGCACCGTGAACCCGCGGCCCACGAGCTGGGCGGCGGCGTCGACGAGCTCGACGACGTCGGGGAGGAGCGTCGCGTCGTCGGTGACGACCTCGAGCTTCACCAGGTCGGTGCCGAGCGCCTCCCGGGCCAGCTCGGCGGTGAGCACCGCCTCCCGCGCGCTGCGGCAGCCGGCGGTGTTGGGCAGGACCGGTACGCCGCGGCGCACGATCGCCGCGAGCAGCCCGGCCTCCGCCCGGGACGACGTGCGGCGCACGCTCACCGTCACCATGCCGGGCCGGGCCGCGTCGAGGACGGGGTCGAGGAGGGCCGGGTGCGGCAGGCCTCCGGTGCCGAGGAGGAGCCGGGACGACAGCACGGTCCCGGCGACGACGAGGTCGCTCATCCGCCCTGCACCGCCGTCACGATCTCGACGACGTCGCCGTCGGCCAGCGGGGTGTCGTGGTGGTCGGCGCGCCGCACGACGACACCGTTGAGCGCGACGGCGTGGCCGGCGGGGTCGCCGACCGTGACGGCGACGAGGGCGGCGACGGTGGTCGCCTCGGTGGGGGTGGGTTCACCGTTGAGCGCGAGCAGGGGCACGGGTGTCTCCTTCGGTGCGGGATGCGGTGGGCCCGTCGGTGGGCCGGTCGGTGGGCCGGTCGGTGGGCCCGTCGGTGGGCCGGTCGGTGGGGGCGAGCAGGTGCGTGAGGCGACGGGGGTCGAGCGCGGGCTCGGGCGGGACGTCGTGCTCCACCTGGTCGGCGACGAGGCGGGCGACCAGCGGGGCGAGCAGCACGCCGTGGCGGAACAGCCCGGCGGCGAGGAGCAGGCGGGGGGCTCCCGGTCCGGCGTGACCGGGGGCCGGGCCCACGAGCGGCAGGTGGTCGGGGGTGGCGGGCCGGTCACGGGCGGTGGCCTCGACGAGCTCGGCCCGCTCGAGGCCGGGCAGCAGCGTGCGGACGGCATCGAGCAGGCGTGCCACGCCGCCGACGGTCACGACCGGCGGTGCGTCGTGCTCCTCCGAGGTCGCTCCCACGACCACCTCCACCGCGGCGGGCGCGGTCCTCGAGCACGCGTCCACCGGCCGCAGCCGGTCCGCGGGGCCGCGCGGCACGACGTACACCGGTTCCCCCCGCACCCAGCCCCGCAGGACGCGCGTCGGCGGGTCGTCGGTGCGCAGGCGCAGCACCTCGCCGCGCACCCCCCGCACCAGGGGCGCCCACGGCCCGGGCAGGACGGCGCCGGTGGCGACGACCTCGACGTCGGGCCGGAACCCGTCGGACACCGTGGCGGCCACGGTGGCGGCCACCGGCACGCGGGCGAGGAGCGCCGCGACGACGGCCCGCGGGTCGACGGCGTGGTCCTCGGGGAGGTGGAGACCGCCGGCCACCCGTCCCACGGTGGGCTCGTGGTGGCGCACGTCCGCGGCCGTCCACGGCTCGGCGGCCCGGCCGAGACGCGCGAGGAGCGCCGCCTGGCGCTCGACCTGCTGGAGGTCGCCGTGGTCGTGACCGACGAGGAGCGTGCCGCGGGGGTGGAGGTCCACGCCGAGACGCGACGCCCAGGCGGGCCACTCCCCCGCGCTCCGCACGCCGAGGTCGAGGAGCACCTCCTCGCCCCACCACACCTCGGCGGAGGGGCTGAGCATGCCGGCGGCGGCGTACGACGCGCCCGAGCCCGGCGACGGGTCGACGACGCGGACGACGTGACCGCGCCGGGTCAGCTCGTCGGCGACCGCGAGCCCCACGATGCCGGCGCCGCGCACGAGGACGCGCGTGCCGCTGCGGCCCTGCGCGCTCATCAGACGGCTCCGAGCAGGGCCTCCGCGGCGTCGATGGGGTCGGGTTGTCGCCACACGGAGCCGATCACCGCGACGCCGTGGGCGCCGGCGGCCACCGCGCCGCGGGCGAGGTCCGGGCCGATCCCGCCGATGGCGACGAGCGGGAGCACGCCGGCGGCGCGGCCCACCGCGTCGACGCCGAGCGGGTCGGGCAGGCCCGGCTTCGAGGTGGTGGCGGCGACCGGGCCGAAGCCGGCGTAGTCCGCGCCGGCCGCCCGTGCCGCCACCACGGCGTCGCGGTCGCGGCAGGTGGCCCCGACGAGGAAGCCGGGCGGGGCGGCGCGGTCGGCGATCGCGCGGGCACGGGCCACGGGTAGGTCGTCGGCGCCGAGGTGGATGCCGTCGGCCCCGGCCGCGAGGGCGACGTCGAGCCGGTCGTTCACCAGCACGGGAGCGCCCGCCCCTCGGGTGGCCGCCAGCACGGCGGTGGTGAGGGCCAGGAGCTCGGCGGTGGTGGCCTCCTTGGCCCGCACCTGGAAGCCGACGGCTCCCGTGGGACCGAGGGCGGCGAGGTCGCCGACGAGCTCGAGCTGGTCGGACGGGGCGACGATGATGGTCAGGCGCGGCACTCCGGTGGCCGCGCCGCTGCGCACAGCGGACACGAGAACGCTCCTCACTTCCTGCGCCGGCATGACCCGGATCAGGTTCGACGGTCGGAGCGGCCTCAGCCCCATCTCAGCCCACTGCCGTGGACTCCCGTGGTGGAATGCCCGCCACCGTACGCGGGTCGTCCCGCGGGCTGTCAAGGGCCCATGTCCGAGCCCGGCGCACCGGCAGGTGAGGTGAGCCTTACCAACTGCCGACCGGACGGCGGGGCTACGGTGCGTGTCCGTGAGCACCTCCGGACTCCCCGCCCCGGGCGACGACTTCCGCTACTCCGACCTCCTCCCGATCGGGCCCGACACGACGCCGTACCGGCTCGTGACGACCGAGGGAGTCAGCACGATCGAGGTCGACGGGCAGACCTTCCTCAAGGTCGCGCCGGAGGCGATCCGGCGGCTCACCGCCGAGGCGATGCACGACATCTCGCACTTCCTGCGGCCGGCGCACCTGGCCCAGCTGCGGAAGATCATCGACGACCCCGAGGCCAGCGGGAACGACCGCTTCGTGGCGCTCGACCTGCTCAAGAACGTGAACATCTCCGCCGGCGGCGTGCTGCCGATGTGCCAGGACACCGGCACGGCCATCGTCATGGGCAAGAAGTCCGAGGGTGTGCTCACGGGCATCGACGACGGCGAGGCCATCAGCGCGGGCGTGTACGACGCCTACACGCAGCTGAACCTGCGCTACTCGCAGCTCGCCCCGCTGACGACGTACGAGGAGAAGAACACCGGCACCAACCTGCCGGCGCAGATCGAGGTCTACTCGACGCCGCAGGCCGTCGGTCCCGACGGCAAGGGCAAGCCGGAGTACAAGTTCCTCTTCATGGCGAAGGGCGGCGGCTCGGCCAACAAGTCGTTCCTGTTCCAGGAGACGAAGGCGATCCTCAACCCGAAGCGGCTGCTGGAGTTCCTCGACGAGAAGATCCGCTCGCTCGGCACGGCCGCCTGCCCGCCCTACCACCTCGCCGTCGTCATCGGCGGCACGAGCGCGGAGTTCGCGCTGAAGACGGCGAAGTACGCCTCGGCGCACTACCTCGACGACCTCCCGACGGAGGGCTCGATGGCCGCCCACGGGTTCCGCGACACGGAGCTCGAGGAGGAGGTCTTCAAGCTGACGCAGGGCTTCGGGATCGGCGCGCAGTTCGGCGGCAAGTACTTCTGCCACGACGTCCGCGTCGTCCGGCTCCCCCGCCACGGTGCGTCCTGCCCCGTCGCGATCGCAGTGTCGTGCTCCGCCGACCGCCAGGCGCTCGGCAAGATCACGCCCGACGGCGTGTTCCTCGAGCAGCTCGAGACGGACCCGGCCCAGTACATGCCCGACGCCGGCACCGCCGAGGACATCGAGGGCGGCGAGGTCGTCGCGGTCGACCTCAACCGGCCGATGAGCGAGATCCTGGCGCAGCTGTCGCAGTACCCCGTCAAGACGCGCCTGTCCCTGACCGGTCCGCTCGTCGTGGCGCGCGACATCGCGCACGCGAAGATCCAGGAGCGCCTGGACGCCGGCGAGGAGATGCCGGACTACCTGAAGAACCACCCCGTCTACTACGCCGGCCCGGCGAAGACGCCCGAGGGCATGGCGTCGGGCTCGTTCGGTCCGACGACGGCGGGGCGCATGGACTCCTACGTGAAGTCGTTCCAGGCCGCGGGCGGGTCGATGGTCATGCTCGCCAAGGGCAACCGCTCGAAGCAGGTCACCGAGGCGTGCAACGAGCACGGCGGGTTCTACCTCGGCTCCATCGGCGGCCCCGCGGCCCGCCTCGCCCTGGACTGCATCAAGAGCCAGGAGATCATCGAGTACCCCGAGCTCGGCATGGAAGCCGTCTGGAAGATCGAGGTCGAGGACTTCCCCGCCTTCATCGTGGTGGACGACAAGGGCAACGACTTCTTCACCGACCCGTCGGGCGCGGTCACCGTGCCGCTGAGCGGGATCCGGGTGCGCTCGCGGGAGAAGTGAGCGGCTGTCCGGCTCGCTCGACGGCGTGCGGCCCCGCAGGGGTCTCAGGGCGTCCCAGGGGTCTCAGGGCGTCTCGAGCGCGGCGAGGTAGCGGCGGGTCATGATCGCCTGCGCCGTCGACGTGAGCGGACCGCCGAGGCGCGCCAGGCGCGACGCCGGGCGGGAGAACGCGTCGACGGTGAAGCGGACGACGCCGTCGTCGGCGATCGACAGCACGAACGACTCCTCGCCCTCCTCCGGGTGCCCGGGCAGGGTCCCGTAGGCGAAGCCGCGACGGTCGTCCTCGTCCGCGACGTCGACGATGCGCACCGGGGCGTCGACGCCGACGAAGCCCACGACGGGCAGCGCGAGACGCACGACCGCCACGGTCCCGACGGTGAGGCTGCCGCCGTCCGCCCGTACGGCGGCACCCGACCGCCGCTGCACCTGCCAGTCGTCGAGCGCCGCGACCGCCGCCTCGAAGTGGTCACGACCGTGGCCGACCACCCGTGCGGCCCGCAGGCGCTGGTAGCCGGGGGGTGGCTCCTCGCCGTCGAGCGTCGTGCCGAGCCTGTCGGCGACGTAGGTCAGCTCGGCCGCACGCAGGCGGGCGGCCTCGGGCTCGTCGAGCGGTCGGAACGTGCGCGCGCGGGGAGACACGCCTGCGATGGTGCCACGGGGGTGGTGCTGCTGGGTGGTGTCGCCGGCCGGCGTACCCGGTGCCGGCGCACCCGGCCGTAGGGTCCACCCGTGGACGACGTGACGGTGACGCTCACCCAGGACGAGGCGCTGGTGGTGTGGGCTGCTCTGCGCCGGTGGAACGACTCCGATGCGCTCGACGGACTGCTGCTCGACGGTGAGCCGACCGCGCTGCACCGCCTGCTAGGCGCGTTGCGTGACACGCTCGCCGCAACGGAGGGCGTCGAGCCCTCCCAGGTCGGCGCCGCGCGGAGCCGGCTCGCCGGCTGACCTCAGGGGAGGCGTTCCTGTCCTGACCGGTCTCGTCACGTTCGCCGGGTGAAGCGGAGCTTGCCGGTGCCGAGTCTCTCCACGAGGTAGAGCGGGTCGTGCACCAAGCGGTGGTGCTGGTCACAGAGGAGGCAACCGTCGTCGACGTTGGTGTGGCCGCCGGCTGACCACGCGGTGAGGTGGTGGGCCTGGGTCTGGTGGGGTGGTCGGTCGCAGCCCTCGGCGGCACAGCCACCGTCCCTGATGGCCATGGCGGTGCGCATCGCCTTCGTGTGGAAGCGGGCCATGCGCCCGAGGTCGAGGACCTCGCTCGTCGTGCCGAGGACGGCGGGGATCAGGCCAGCCTCGCAGGCCAGCCGTCGCGCCTCGGCCGCGCTGATGGCGCCGCCGCTGTCGAGGGACGCTGCCGCCAGGCCGCCGAGGAGTGACTCCAGGGTCATGGTGACGACGACGGTCGCGCCCGTGCCGCCGGTGCTCGGGAGGTCCTTCTGGTCGAGCATCTCGAGCAGGCGCTGGAACGCCTGGCCGTACCGCTCCGGCGTCGGACGCCCGGCAACGAAGCGCTGCGCGGGGTCGTCGGCGGTGCCGAGGTGCTTCGGGGCTGCATAGGCGTCGAGGGCCTTGCGGAGCATGGCCCCGTGGAGCTCGGGCAGGGTGAACCGTCCGTGCACCGTGCCGTGGCCGTCCGACGTCATCGAGAATCGTGACGCGGCCCGGGCCTCGCGTTCTTCGCGTTCGAGCAGCGCCGCTTCGTGCGCCTCCCCGACCTCGGGAGCGATGACCGTGAGGATCCTCTTTCCGATGGCGCGGAGGGCACGGGCGTCGTGGTCGACGGCGAACCCGACCAAGGTCTTCTCCGCCTCCAGCCGCAGCTCAGGAGCCAGGTCCTCGGGCAGCGCGTCGAGGGCCTTCACGATGACGTCGGTCTGCTCGGTGCTCACCGACCCGGCTTCGCACGCCGTTGCCAGGTGAGTCCGATAGCGGCCCGTGTCCGCGGCGACTGCGTCACCGATCCGCGCGAACCGGTAGGCGTCGCGCCGGGTGCTCGCCGTCGCGTTCGCCAGCCACACGGCCGAGGTGGATGCCCCGTTGCTCCGGTGGAGCTCGACCTTCTCGGCGTGCTGCACCAGCACCGCCACCAGCGCCGAGGCCCGCCCGACGAGCCGATGGGCGTCGACCAGCGCGATGCCGGTCTGCGGGGCGCTCAACCAGCCGAGCCCCGCGCGACCGTCAACAGCGAGCACGTCGGTGGCCACCCGGATCGCCTCCAGCAACGGATGCGCCACGTCGACCGCAGCAGTGCCCGGATCCGACGAGACACCCGGCACCACCCACCCGGGCTCCGGCTCCGCCGCGGGCTGAGGCGCGTCGTACTGCTCCTCACCGCGCGCGACGACCCGGCACCCGCGCGTCGCCTCGACGGGCCACTCACCCGTCGCGAACGCGTGCTCCAACCAGTCCGGCTCCGGTGGGTCCACCAGGAAGTCGGCAGGCGGCTCCGGCACCGGTGGCCCGACGCCATCGGCGTCACCAGAAGAGCTGACCCCCGTCATGGCGACCACTCAACCCGAGCCCACCGACAGTTCTGGGCGCCCCCGGCCGACCGGACGTCCGACTGTGGACGAGCACCCCGACACGAGCTCAGCGCACGCCGGCGTCCTCCCGCACGGCGGTCTCGGCACGGGCGCCGCGACGAGCGCCGGCAAGGGCTGCGTCGACCGACAGCCGGCCCGGACCGACAGCGGCCAGCACGAGACCCAGCGCACCGAGGGCCGCGACCAGCTCCCAGCCGCCCTCACCGACGAAGACGGTCGTGCCGCGGTGGGCGAACCAGAACGCACCCGCGAGCACGAGGGCGACGAGCACCCCGGCGACCGGGGTGAGGAGACCGAGCAGCAACAGGGCGCCCCCGACGAGCTCGACCCCGGCCGTGAAGGTGGCGGCGGCGTCGGGCACCGGTACCCCCAGGGCGTCGAACCCCTGGCCGGTAGCGTCCAGCCCGTTGGTCGACACCTTCTGCCAACCGTGGGCGATGAGCACGACACCGGTGACGAGGCGGACGAGCAGGAGCACGGCGTCCTGGACGACGGCAGGTGCGGGCGTGACGAGACTGCGGAACACGAGAACCTCCGAGATAGGTTGACAGTTCAAGCGATTACGCTAGCGGCCGGTCCCAACTCGGGACGCCCCGCTGGGTAACGGCCGCGTAAAGGCGTTCGATCAGCAGGTGTCCGGTCGGGCAGGGTGCGGTCATGGGTCAGCCTGCCGCCAAGGTCGTTCGTCGACTCGCACGGGCACGTGAGCGGGACGGAGCCGTCCGGCTCCGATTCCGCGGACGCTGGCGACCCACGTGGGGATACGTGCTGGCCCTCACCGACACCTGGGTGGTCGTGCAGGTGCTCACGGACGGCTACTACCTCGACGAGGTCGCGCTCCACCGCCTGCAGGACCTCGAACGTGTGTCGAAGGACCCGGTCCCCGACTTCACCCGACGCGTGGTCGACGGCCTCGGGGTGCCCGTCGCGACCTTCGACGCCGCGCCGGACGCGACCCTCACCACCCTGCTGCGGCAGATCGCAGAACGGGGCGAGCTGGTGATGCTGGACAAGCGGGTGGCCCCTGACTACGTCCAGGTCGAGGTCGGCAACATCCTCAGCGTGGGCAAGAAGCACCTCGTGCTGCACGCCATCGCCGGCGACGGGACCTGGGCCGCGGGGCCCGGACGGCGCGCACTGGCGCGGATCGAGCGCGTCAGCTTCGGCGGGCGCTACCTCGCAGCCATCCAGCGCTTCGGGCACCCGACCCCACCCCGCAGCACCGGCACGTCACCCCCTGACCCCCACCCCTAGGCTCGCCCCGTGCCCCCCACCGACAACACCGGAGATGTCGCCCGCGCCACCTCCCCCCGCGGCGAGGTCGTGCTCCGCCGTCGCGAGGACGGCGCGTACGAGCTGCGCGTCAACGGCGTCTTCGTCATGGACACCGTCGAGACGACGAGCGAGCGGCTCCTCGCGGAGGCGGCGCTCGCCCAGGTCGAGGCGCCCGAGCGGGTGCTCGTCGGCGGTCTCGGGCTCGGCTACACCGCCCACGCCGTGCTCGCCGACCGGCGCGTGGCGCACCTCGACGTCGTCGAGATCGAGCCGGCGGTCGCCGCCTGGATGCGGGACGGCACGATCCCCCACGGGCCGGCCCTGCTCGCCGACGCGCGCCTCCGGGTGGTCGAGGCCGACGTGGCGACCGTGCTCGAGGAGGCACCGGACGCGTCGTACGACCTCGTCCTCCTCGACGTCGACAACGGCCCCGACAACCTGGTGCACGGCGAGAACGCGGCGCTCTACACCGCCCCGGCGCTCGGCGTCGTCGCCCGCGTGCTGCGGCCCGGCGGCACCGTCGTCGTCTGGTCGGCCACGCGCTCCCCCGCGCTGACCACCGCCCTCACCGACGTCGTCGGCGCGGCGGAGGAGCGGGAGGTCGAGGTGCCCGCCCACGGGCGGGTCGGCAGCTACTGGCTCCACCTCGCCCGCCGCTGAGACGGGCGGCGCCTGCCCCCACCGCGACGGGCGTAGCCTCGGCAGCATGGCTGAGAACCAGGATCAGGACCAGTTCCGTGTCGAGCACGACTCCATGGGCGAGGTGAAGGTCCCGCGGACCGCGCTCTGGCGGGCCCAGACGCAGCGGGCGATCGAGAACTTCCCGATCTCCGGGACCACGCTGGAGCGCCGCCACATCCAGGCGCTCGCGCTCGTCAAGGCGGCGTCCGCCGCCGTCAACGTCGACCTCGGCGTCATCACCCCGGAGCAGGGGGAGGCGATCCAGGGCGCCGCTGCCGTCATCGCCTCGGGCGACGTCGACGCCGACTTCCCGCTCGACGTGTTCCAGACGGGCTCGGGCACCAGCTCCAACATGAACACGAACGAGGTCATCGCCTCGCTGGCCGCCCGCTCCGGTGTCGAGGTCCACCCCAACGACCACGTCAACGCCAGCCAGTCCAGCAATGACGTCTTCCCGACGTCCATCCACGTCGCCGCCACGCTCGCGGTCGTCGAGGACCTCGTCCCCGCGCTCGACGTGCTCGCCACCTCGCTCGAGGTCAAGGCGGGCGAGTTCGCGGGCCTCGTGAAGTCCGGCCGCACCCATCTCATGGACGCCACCCCGGTGACGCTGGGGCAGGAGTTCGGGGGGTACGCCGCGACCGTCCGCTACGCCGCCGAGCGCCTCGGCGCGGTGCTCCCCCGCGTGCGCGAGCTGCCGCTGGGCGGCACCGCCGTCGGCACCGGGATCAACACGCCCCCCGGCTTCGCCGCCGCTGCCATCACCACCCTGTCCGAGGCGACCGGCCAGCCGTTCACCGAGGCGCGCGACCACTTCGAGGCCCAGGGCACGCGCGACTCGCTCGTCGAGCTGTCCGGCGTGCTGCGCACCATCGCGGTGGGCTACACGAAGATCTGCAACGACCTGCGCTGGATGAGCTCCGGTCCCACGACGGGCCTCGCCGAGATCCACCTGCCCGACCTGCAGCCCGGGTCGTCGATCATGCCGGGCAAGGTGAACCCGGTGCTGCCCGAGGCCACGCTCATGGTCGCCGCCCAGGTCATCGGCAACGACGCCGCGATGACCGTCGCGGGTCTGTCCGGCAACTTCGAGCTCAACGTGATGCTGCCCGTCATGGCGCGCAACGTGCTCGAGTCGATCCGCCTGCTCTCGACCTCGTCGGTGCTCCTCGCCGAGCGCTGCGTCGACGGCATCACCGCCGACGCCGACCGCATGCTCCGGTACGCCGCCTCCTCGCCCTCCGTCGTCACCCCGCTCAACAAGCACATCGGCTACGAGGCCGCCGCGAAGGTCGCGAAGAAGGCCCTGGCCGACGGCGCGACGATCCGCGAGACGGTGCTCGCGCTGGGCTACGTCGAGCGGGGCGAGCTCACCGAGGAGCAGCTGGACGCGGCGCTGGACCTGGAGTCGATGACCCACCCGTGATCCGGTAGCGGGTGACCCGCGAGGAGTTGCCCACCACCGCGATCGACGACGCGTTGTGGAGCAGCGCGGCGAGGACGGGCGAGAGCCCGCCTCCCGCGCTGACCACGAGGCCCACGGCGTTGACCGCGATCGACATCCCGTAGTTCTGCTGGATCACGTCGACGGCCCGCCGCGAGAGGTCCCGCAGGTCGAGCAGCCGGTGCAGGTCGTCGCCGACCAGCGCGACCTGCGCCGTCTCCAGTGCCACGTCGGTGCCCCCGAGGCCCATCGCGATGCCCACGTCGGCGAGCGCCAGGGCCGGGGCGTCGTTGGTGCCGTCGCCGACCATCGCGACCGTGTAGCCCTCCGCCTTGAGCGCGCCGACCAGGTCCTGCTTCTCCTCGGGCATGACCTGGGCGCGCCACTCCGTGATGCCCAGCTCCGCGGCGACCGCGGCCGCCGTCTGCGGGTGGTCACCGGTCAGCATGACGATGCGCTCGACCCCGTCGGCCCGGAGCGCCTCGACGACGTCGCGCGCCTCGGGACGCACCGTGTCCCGCAGGCTGACGAGCCCGGTCAGGCGCCCGTCGACGGCCAGCAGCAGCGGGGTCTCCGCCTCGCGCTGCAGCCGTGCCACCCAGCGTGCTGCGTCCTCCCCGACCGCCACGCCCTCGCGGGCCAGCAGGGTGTCGCTGCCGAGCAGGAGCGTGCGCCCGTCGGCCCGGGTGCGCATGCCCAGGCCGAGCAGCACCTCGCACTCCTCGTGCTCGGGGATCGCGATGTGGCGCTCCTCCGTGGAGCGCACCACCGCCTGCGCCAGCGGGTGGCGGGAGTGGATCTCGGAGCTCGCCACGTAGGCCAGCACCTGCTCCGGGGACCACTCCTCGTCGAAGGACACGACGTTGGTGACGACCGGCCGGCCCACCGTGAGCGTGCCCGTCTTGTCGAAGACCACCGCGTCGACCCGGGCGGCGGCCTCGAGGTGCGACCCGCCCTTGACCAGGATCCCGCGGCGCGCCCCGTTGCCGATGGCGGCGCTGATCGCGGTGGGGGTGGCCAGCCCGACCGCGCAGGGGCACGCGACGAGCAGCATGGTCATGGCGCGCCGTACGTCGCGGGTCACCAGGAACGTCGCCCCCGCGAGCGCGAAGGACGCGGGCACGAAGCGGCGCGAGAAGCTCTCGCCGACCGTCTGGATGGGCGCGCGGTCCTCCTGCGCCAGCTCGACGCGCGTGATGATGCGCCCGATGGCGGTGTCGCGCCCCACGGCGGTCGCACGCACGACGAGGCGGCCCTTCATGAGGACGCTGCCCGCGTGGACGCGCGCGCCCGTCGCCACCGAGACGGGCAGCGTCTCGCCCGTGATGGCGGACTGGTCGAGCACCCCGTCACCCTCGACGACGACGCCGTCGACGGGGATGGCGACGTGCTCGTGCACGACGACCTCGTCGCCCACCGCGAGGCGGTCGATGTCGACCAGCGTCTCCGTGCCGTCCGCCGCCCGCACCCACGCGTCCGCCTGGGTGCCGGTCAGCAGGTCACGGATGGCGTTGCGGGTGCGGCGCAGCGTGAGGTCCTGCAGGTACTCACCGATGTTGAGCAGCCACAGCACCGTCAGCGCGACGACGTTCTCCCGCAGCACCAGGCTCGCCAGCGTGGCGGCGGAGACCAGGGCGTCGGTGCCGGCGGCGCGCCCACCGGCGAGGCTGCGCAGGCCGCCGCGGAGGAACGGGTAGCCCGTGAAGATGGTGACGCCGGTCGCGAACGTGCGGCTCGTCGGTCCGAGCACGGGCGGCCGGCGCAGCACGTAGCGGCGGCCCCCGAGGAGGAGCAGCGCCACGCCGCCGACCACCATGCGGGCCAGGTCGCCGTTCGAGACCTCCGCCGAGCGCGGCAGGCGCGCGGGGACCGCGGGGGCCGACGCGACGGCCGCCGCACCGATGGCGCGGGCCAGCGCCGCCAGGTCGCAGCGACCCGGTCGGAACCACACCACGACCGCGCCCGTGCGCGGGAAGGCGTGGACCGCGCGGACGCCCTCGACGAGGTCGACGGCGTTCTCGACCGCCACGGCACGGGCGTCGGAGTGCCGGATGCCGGCGACCGCGAAGCGGACCCGACCTGCGCCGGCCGCCAGGGCGACCTGCTCCACCGTCGACGCCGGGGCGCCGCTCCGGTCCGTCACGCGCTCAGTGGTCGTGGTCGTGGCCGTGACCGAGGTCGGAGCCCGGCGGGGGCGCCTGCTCCCCCACCCGCTCACGGGCCTCGGCGACGATGTCGCCCGTCGTGAGCCGCACGCGCTCGGCGCCGGCCTCGAGACGACGCTTGCCCTTGAGGCCCAGCGCGACGGCGCCGACGGCGCCCTCGCGCACGGCACCGGAGTCGGCGGCCTTCTTCACCCCGTCCCAGGCGGCCGCACCGACCAGTCCGGTGACGAGGGTCGAGCCCACCTTGCCCAGCAGCGCGATCATTGAGGTCCTCTCGAGTCGGGAGCCGCCACCTTAGCGGGAACGGTTCTCAGGAGGCGACGTGGCGCCCACCACGCATCGTAGATCGATACGGTCACCCCCGTGAGCGATCTCCTGACCGGGCTGACGAGCGGCGTGCACGCCACCGCGCGGGTGCACGTCGCCACCACGACGTGGACGTACGACGAGCTGCTCGGCGCCGCGGCGGCCGCGGGGCCCCTGCTCGCGCCGTACCGCCGCGTCGCCGTCCACGCCACGCCCTCCGCGACGACCGTGCTCGCCGTCGTCGGCGCCGTGCTCGCCGGGGTCGAGGTGGTGCCGGTGCCGCCCGATGCCGGACGGAGCGAGCTCGCCCACCTCCTCACCGACTCCGCGGCCGAGGCGTGGGCCGGTCCGGTGCCGGACGACCGCGTCTCCGGCCTCCCGGTGGTCGACCTCGACCTCGGCGCACACGCATGTCACGAGCCGCGGGACGTGGCCGAGGACGCCACCGCGATGGTCGTCTACACGTCGGGCACCACCGGCCTGCCGAAGGGCGTCGTGCTGTCGCGGCGGGCCGTGGCCGCCGGGCTCGACGCGCTCGCCGGAGCCTGGGACTGGGACGCGAGCGACACGCTCGCGCACGGCCTGCCGCTCTTCCACGTCCACGGGCTCGTGCTCGGGGTGCTCGGCGCCCTCCGCCTCGGCTGCGGGCTGCTGCACGTCGGCAAGCCGACGCCCGCGGCGTACGCCGACGCCGTCCGCTCGGGGGCGACCGTGCTCTTCGGCGTGCCGACCCTGTGGTCGCGGATCGCCGCCTCGCCCGACGACGCCGCCGCGCTGCGGCCCGCCCGCCTGCTCGTCTCGGGCAGCGCACCCCTCCCCGCGCCCGTCTTCGACCGCCTGCGGGAGCTGAGCGGGCACGGGGTGGTGGAGCGGTACGGCATGTCCGAGACGCTCGTGACCCTGGCGACGCGCGCCGACGCGGAGCCGCGGGCCGGCTGGGTCGGCGTGCCCGTCGCGGGCGTCGCGACACGGCTGCGGGACGAGGACGGGCACCCGGTGCCGCACGACGGCGAGTCCGTCGGCCAGCTGGAGGTGCGCGGCCCGTCGCTGCTGGAGGGCTACCTCGGACGACCCGACGCCGACGCGGAGGCCTGGACGGCGGACGGCTGGTTCCGCACGGGCGACGTCGCCGTCGTCGACCCGGACGGGTGGCACCGCATCGTCGGGCGTGCCTCCGTCGACCTCATCAAGTCCGGCGGCTACCGGATCGGCGCCGGCGAGGTCGAGACCGTGCTGCTCGGGCACGCCGCCGTCGCCGAGGTCGCCGTCGTGGGCGTCCCCGACCCCGACCTGGGGCAGCGGGTCGTGGCCCACGTCGTGCTCCGGGACGGGTACGCCGCGGGCGACGCCCTCGCCGCGGAGCTCGTCGCCCACGTCGGCACGGAGCTCAACGGGCACAAGCGGCCGCGGGAGGTGCGGTTCGTGGCGGGGCTCCCCCGCACCGCGCTGGGCAAGGTGCAGAAGGCGGCGCTCAGCGCCGGGTGAGCCGGTCGGGCGTGCGGCTCAGTACCAGTTGTTGGCCTGGCTGTGCGCCCAGGCCGAGCACGGGGTGCCGTAGCGGTCCTCGATGTAGCCGAGGCCCCACCGGATCTGGGTGACGGCGTTGGTCGCCCAGTCGGCGCCCTCGGACGACATCTTCGAGCCCGGCAGCGCCTGCGGGATGCCGTAGGCCGACGAGGACGGGTTGTCCGCGTCCACGCGCCAGCCCGACTCCTTCGTCCACAGCGAGTCGAGGCAGCTCCACTGGTCCTGGCCGAAGCCCGCCTCGGCGAGCAGCAGCTGGCCCAGCTCGCGCGGGGCGAGGTCGGAGCCGTTCTCCTGCTGGGTGACGGCGGGGCCGGCCTCGACCGAGAGGGACACGGCCTTGGTCGGGTCGGTGGCGCTGCGGGTGTCGGAGCGCGACACGGTCGCGTCGGCGTCGCGGTCGGCCAGCAGGGCCTCGACCTCGGCGTCGCGGGCGGCCGCCCCCGACTCCGGGGACTCCGGGGACTCCGTGGAGTCCGTGGAGCCGGCGGAGTCGGCCGCCTCGGCGGCGGACGCCGCAGCCAGCCGGCCGTCGGCGGTCTCGCCGGAGGCGCCCGACGCGAGGACGCCGCCCCCCACGACCACGCCGGTCGTCGCGGCGGCGACGGACGTCAGGACCACGCCGGAGCGGAGCGCCTTCGCGGGGTCGACGGGCAGCACCGCCCGCCCGGGGGCGCGGTGCTTGGCCTTGCGGTGCTTCGGTTCGGGCTTCGTCAAGAGCTGAGTTCTCACGTGAGGGGACGTGTGGACCGCGAGCCAGCGTGCCCGATGCCCCCGCAGGAGGCAAACCGGGGATCCCCAGGACCTGCCCGATCGGACAGGTCCCGGGGATCCCCGCCGCCACCATGGAGCACGGACGGGGACCGGATGGGGACCGGGTCAGAGCACCACGTTCTCCAGCATCTCCGTGACGAGCGCGGCGATGGGCGAGCGCTCGGAGCGGGTGAGCGTCACGTGCGCGAAGAGCGGGTGGCCCTTCAGCTTGTCGACCACCGCCACGACGCCGTCGTGCCGACCCACCCGGAGGTTGTCGCGCTGCGCGACGTCGTGCGTCAGCACCACCTTGGAGTTCGCGCCGATGCGGGAGAGCACCGTCAGGAGCACGTTGCGCTCGAGCGACTGCGCCTCGTCGACGATCACGAAGGCGTCGTGGAGGGAGCGGCCGCGGATGTGCGTCAGCGGGAGCACCTCGAGCATCCCGCGGGCCAGCACCTCCTCGATCACGTCGCGCGACGTCACCGCGCCGAGCGTGTCGAAGACCGCCTGGGCCCACGGCGACATCTTCTCGCTCTCGCTGCCCGGCAGGTAGCCGAGCTCCTGGCCGCCCACGGCGAAGAGGGGGCGGAAGACCACGACCTTCTTGTGCTGCTGCCGCTCCAGCACCGTCTCCAGCCCGGCGCACAGTGCGAGCGCCGACTTGCCGGTGCCGGCGCGTCCCCCGAGGGAGGCGATGCCGACCTCCGGGTCGAGCAGCATCTCGAGCGCGATCCGCTGCTCGGCCGAGCGACCGTGGATGCCGAACGCCTCCCGGTCACCGCGCACGAGGTGGATCCGCTTGTCCGCGCCGACGCGACCCAGCGCCGTACCGCGGTCGGAGAGGAGCACGAGGCCCTGGTGGCACACGAGGTCGGGGCGCACCCCGTCGACGGTCGGGACGTCGACCACGCCCGCGTCGTAGAGGTCGTCGAGCAGCTCGGCGGTGACGTCGAGCTCGGCCATGCCGGTGTAGCCGGTGTCGGAGTCGGAGATGGCCTCGCCGCGGTACTCCTCCGCGGCGAGCCCGACCGCGGAGGCCTTGATCCGCATCGGCAGGTCCTTCGACACGAGCGTGACCGCGTGGCCCTCGTTGGCGAGGTTGCGGGCCACCGCCAGGATCCGCGTGTCGTTGTCACCGAGGCGGAAGCCCGACGGCAGCGACTGCGGGTCGGTGTGGTTCAGCTCCACCCGGACGGTGCCCCCGAGAGAACCGACCGGTACCGGCTCGTCGAGCCGGCCGTTGGCGACGCGCAGCTCGTCGAGGGTGCGGAGCGCGGTGCGCGCGAAGTACCCCAGCTCGGGGTGGTGACGCTTGCCCTCCAGCTCGGTGATGACCACCACCGGGAGGACGACCTCGTGCTCGTCGAAGCGGCGCAACGCGCCGGGATCCGCCAGCAGGACGCTGGTGTCGAGAACGTAGGTGCGGACGGACGTGGTGCGCGTCGGGTTCGAGGCCACGGTCTACCCCTCACGAACCGGCACGCGCACTCGTCGTCCCGGCCCTAGCTCCAGCGGTTGGACTCCAGGCACGCCCGAAGACGGGAGTGCCCGCCTCCTCCCGCGCGGCGGCAGCGCCACACGGTGCGGTCGTGAACGATCACGAACGGGCCTCCTCGAGTTCGGCGGGCTTCCCCACCCGCCGATGCCGGGGACGCTACTCCTGCTCGCCAGCACGACACGGGAGGTCGGGGAAGTCGTTCGTGAACGCTGTGTTTAAGCGTCGACGACACCGCCGTACGGCGTGCCCCGGTCAGCGTCGGGGTCAGCGCCCGTGGCGCCGCTCGCGCTGGGCGTAGGCCCGCACGGCGCGCAGGAAGTCGACCTTCCGGAAGTCGGGCCAGAAGGCCTCGCAGAAGTAGAACTCGCTGCCCGCGCTCTGCCACAGCAGGAACCCGCCGAGCCGTTGCTCGCCCGAGGTGCGGATGACGAGGTCCGGGTCGGGCTGGCCCTTCGTGTAGAGGTGCGCACCGATCGCGTCGACGTCGATGGTGGCGGCCACCTCCTCCAGCGGCGTGCCGCGCTCGACGTGCTCCGCGAGCAGGGAGCGCACGGCGTCGGCGATCTCCTGCCGCCCGCCGTAGCCGACCGCGATGTTGACGAGGAAGCCGTCGACGTCGGCGGTCGCCGCCTCGGCGTCCTTGAGGCGGGTGCGCACGGCGGCGGGCAACAGGTCGAGCGCACCGACCGGGTGCAGGCGCCAGCGGCGCTGCACGGCGAGGCTGTCGACGGCCTCCCCGATGATCTCGAGCAGCGGCTCGAGCTCCGCGGGCTCGCGGTGCAGGTTGTCGGTGGACAGCAGCCACAGCGTCACGACCTGGACGCCGATCTCCTCGCACCAGCCGAGCAGCGGCTCGATGTTGGCCGCTCCTGCGCGGTGGCCGTGGGCGGTGTCGGCACCGACCGCGCGGGCCCAGCGCCGGTTGCCGTCGAGCATGACGCCGATGTGGGTGGGGAGGGCGGCCGGGTCGAGGTGCTTCTCGATCCGTGCCTCGTAGACCGGGTAGAGCGCACGGCGCACCACGGTCCTCCAGCTGCGGGTCACCCGGGCGATGCTAGTGGCTCGGAGACGGAGCGCCGCAGCGTGGGTGAACTCATGCCGGCGGAGGCGGCGAGCGGTCCCGGAGCGCTTACATTGGGGGGCATGAACGCCCCCACCCAGCGCCTCTCCGAGAGCATCGCTGACCTGCGCGACTCGGCGGGCCACCGCATCGACGCCGCCAGCAAGCACGTGCGGGACGCGCTGGACGAGGTGAAGCCGAAGCTGCGGGGCTGGCTCCACCTCGGCACCGCGCCGCTGACGCTGGCCGCCGGCATCGTGCTCATCGTCCTCTCACCGGACGCGACGACCCGGATCGGCTCGACGGTGTTCACCGCGTCGGCGCTCCTCCTGTTCACGGTCTCCGCCGTCTACCACCGCGGCACGTGGTCCCACGGCGTGTGGACCTTCCTGCGGCGCTTCGACCACTCCAACATCTTCCTGCTCATCGCCGGCTCCTACACCCCGTTCACGCTGCTCCTGCTCGACGGGTGGAAGCGGGAGGCCCTGCTGGCGGTCGTGTGGACGGGTGCGGTCTCCGGCGTGCTGATGAAGGTCTTCTGGGCGGGTGCGCCCCGGTGGCTCAGCGCGCCGATCTACATCGCGCTCGGCTGGGCCGCCGTGTTCTTCATCCCCGACTTCGCCTCCGGGGCCGTCGACCAGTACGGCACGGGCATCGGCGTCGCGGTCTTCGTGCTCATCTGCGCGGGCGGCGGGCTCTACACGATCGGCGGGGTCGTGTACGCCCTGAAGCGCCCCAACCCGTCCCCGCGGTGGTTCGGGTTCCACGAGGTGTTCCACACGTTCACCATCCTCGCGTTCGCCACGCACTACGTCGGGGTCTCGCTCGCGACGTACGCGCTCCGCTGAGCGGCACCACCTTCGCCGTTCGCCCTCTCCGGGCCCCCGGGAAGTGGTTCCATCAGTCGTGACCACTCACCCCGACCGCGTCGGCACGCCGCAGCGCGTGCTCGACGTGTGGCGCGCGGAGCTCACGCCCGTCGCACGGGAGTGGTCCCTCCTGCTCTCCAGCCCCGAGGTCGAGCTCAACCACGGCGACCTCCGTCCCGGCCCGGGTGCCGGGGCCGCGACCCCGCTGCTCCTCGCCCAGGCGGTCGACCTCGGCGCAGCGGCTGGCGCCGACGACGCCCCCGACCTCGCGACCGTCCTCGACGCGTCCGCCCGCGCCGCGCGGCCCACGAGCGGTTCGCCGGACCAGGCCCTCGCCACCCTCGTCGCGCTGCTGGGCGGTGCCGAGGCCGTGAACGACCGCCTCCGGCGCGGAGGTCACCGCACCCGCTTCCGGACCGACGGCGGGAGCAGCCTCGTGCCCGCCGAGCAGGCCGAGACGATGGCGGCGCTCACGGGCAACCCCGTCTACGAGGTCACCCTGCCGGCCCTCCTCGCGGACGCGCCCGCGGGGCTCGCGGCGTACCTCGTCGCCGACGCGGTGCTCTGGCACGCGCAGGGCTGGACGCCGACCACCCGCCAGGACGGCGGGGTGCTCGCGCTCCCCGACGGCGAGGACCTGACGGTCCACGTGCGCGCCGTCGTCGCGGGGCCGTCGAGCAGCGCGGAGCCGGTGCTCGACGACCCCGTGTACGCCGCCTTCGGCCGCGCGCTCGGTCGCACGCTCCCGCTCCTCGGCCACGGGGACCTGCGCGTCGAGGCCTGAGAGGGACCTGGCACCATCCTCGGGTGGAACGGTTCGGTGCGCACCTGAGGGACGTGCTGAGGTTCCACCCGGCGAGCGGCACGCGGGTGGTGGCGCTGCGGGCCACGCTGACCGTGCTCGTCCCGCTCCTCGCCCTCTGGGCGGTCGACCACCTGGCGTGGGGGCTCTTCGCGGTCTTCGGCGGCTTCGCCGCGGTGTACGGCGGCGGCACGCCCTTCACCGGCCGCTGGCGCATCCAGGTGCACGCGGGCGCCCTGCTCGTCGGCGCCACCCTCCTCGGCACCGCGATCGGCATCAGCCCCCACCGCGCCTGGCTGGTCGTGCCGGCCGCGGCGGCCGCCGGCGCGGTGCTCACGGCCGTCTCCGACCGCCGGCGGTGGGTCCCGCCCGGCCCCCTGTTCGGGGTGTTCGCCGTCGGCGCCTGCGCGGCCCACCCGAGCCGCCCCGGCGACCTGCTGGCCGCGCTCGGCGTCGCCGCGGGCACGGCGGCCCTGGCGGTCGCGCTCGGACTGGTCGACGAGCGCCGCGCCCGGGTGCCCCGGGAACCGCACCACGGGCGCGTCCCCTTCCCCCACGACCTCGAGCGTCACCGCCTGCACGTGGCGCGCGTGGCGGTCGCGGTCCTCCTGGCGGGCGGGGCCGCCACGGCATCGGGGATCGGCCACCCCTACTTGGCGATGGTCGCGGCCGTCGCGCCCCTCAGCGCCCCGGTGCTGCGGGCCCAGGTCACGCGCGGCACCCAGCGGGCGGTCGGCACGGTGCTCGGCGTGGGGCTGGCCTTCGTGCTGCTCTCGCTGCACCTCCCGCCGCTGGCCGCGGTGCTGCTGGCCGCCGCCCTCCAGGGGCTGACGGAGCTCCTGGTCGTCCGCAACTACGCGGCCGCGCTCGTGTTCATCACCCCGCTGGCCCTGCTCATGGGGCAGCTCGCCGCTCCCCTGCCGGTGGGCGGCCTCGTCCTCGACCGTCTGCTCGAGACCCTGCTCGGCACGCTGCTCGGCATGCTCGTCGCAGCGGCCACGCGCGAGCGAGGCGCGCTCCCCGCACCCGGGCACGGGACCGGGCACCCACCCGGGCACGGGACCGGTGCGGCAGGCACGGACGAGGTGGCAGGGTAGGCGCGGTGGACACCAGCCTCCAGCAGACCTACTTCCCCGACCTGCCGTGCTTCGGCTGCGGACCGGCGAACGCGCTGGGCCTGCAGCTGCAGAGCTTCGTCGACGGCGACCGCGTGACGGCGTCCTTCACGCCGCGGCCCGAGCACGACAACGGGCTGGGCTTCCTCAACGGCGGGATCATCGCCACCGTGCTCGACTGCCACTCCGCCGCCGCCGTCACCCACGCCGCGCACGAGCGCGGATGGCCGGCCGACCCGGGTGTCCCGCTGCCCTACGTGACCGCGGGCCTCGACGTGCGCTACCGCCGGCCGACCCCGCTCCGGGCCACGCTCACGCTGGTCGCCGAGGTGCGCGAGGCGAGCCGGGACGAGATCACGGCCCACGTCCGGATCGAGCACGACGGCAAGGTCCGCGCCGAGGCCGACGCGCTCTGGAAGCGGTGGCGGGCGCGCTGACCGCGCCGTACCCCCGGGACGTCGTGCGGCGTGGTGCCCGGGGCCCGCGGCACGCATGACGTCCGCGGCCCCGGAGCCGCTCAGCCCGCCCGGAGCACGTCGTGGAGACCGCGGGCGACGGCGGCCATCTCCGCCTCGGCGACCGGCTGCACGACCGCCGGCACCCGTGACCGCGTGAGCGCGACGACGGCGAGCACGCCCCCGTCGTCGTGCTCGACGACCCCCGCCTCGTGGCGCTCGTTGAGCAGGGTCCCGGTCTTCGACGACCACCGCGCCGCGTCGCTGGCGAGCTCGGTGGCGAGCCGCTGCCGCATGACGTTGAGGCCGAGGAGCGAGCGCACGCGCAGCGCCACCTCCGGTCGCACCGCGGTGTCACCGGCCGACCCCGCGACGGGCGCCCACAGGGCCTCCAGCAGGTCGGCCAGCGCCGTCGCGGTGGCCGTGGAGGCGCGGGTGAGGTCGAGCTGCGCCACGGCGTGGCCCCCGTCGGCCGTGCCGGTCCCGATGGCCAGCCGGTGGGCGAGGTGGCCCTCCGCGGCGTCCAGCCGCTCGGCCGGCGTGGCGTTCAGGTCCCCCACGGGGTGCCGCACCTCGATGCCCTCGACCCCGACCGCGGCCAGGTAGGCCCCGACGTCCGCTGGCGGCACGAGCCCGAACAGCGCGTCCGCGGCCGTCGAGTCGCTGAGCGCGACGGCGAGGTAGAGCAGGTCCTCGACCGCGACATCCACGGCGTGCCGGAAGCGGCCCGTGCCCGGCGGTCCCGGCCGGTCGACGAGGGCGGGGTCGCCCGGCCCCACCCGCAGCCGTCGGGCCGGGTCGATCTCGCCGGTCGCGACCCGCTCCAGCACGGCCATCGCCAACGGGACCTTCACGAGGGAGGCCACGGCGTACCGCTCCTGCGGGTCGATCGCCAGCTGCCGCCCGGTGCGGAGGTCGCGGACCAGGAACGAGCCCGCCAGGCCGGCCTCCTGGAGGCGGGCGCGGAGGCGGCGCACCCGCAGGTCCTCGGTGGGCACGGTCACGCGGGCACCCCCAGCAGGCGACGGAGCGGCACGGCGAGCGCTGCGCCCAGCGCCGCCTGCTCGCCCCTATCGCCGGTCACGAGGGTGTGGCCCCGCGCCCACGTGCCGTCGGCCAGCTCGCCGAGTGGGCGCCAGCGGAGGTCGAGCGCCCGCGCCTCGGCGGCGGAGCAGACCACGAGGTCGCCCGCGAGCACGGCGGCGGTCGCCGCGGCGTCGGAGGTCGCGACGGCGACCTGCCCGGGCCGCAGGCCGAGGGCGTCACGCAGGCGCAGCAGCGGGTCGCGCACGTGGGGCACGTCGTCCTCGGGGAGGAGGTGGACGCGGCGTACGCCCTCGGCGCCCCGCACGACCCGCAGCGCGGCGAGGTGCACCCGGGCGCCGGGGCCGACGGCGTCCTCCGCGACCCCGAGGGGCACGCGCCACGTCGCCCGGTCGGGCGGCACCGGCACCACGGCGGCGTCGGCGACGCGCTCGTCGACGGCGGTACGGCGCGCGCTCGCGTCCTGCACGTCGACCTCGAGGCGCAGCTCGGCGTCGCGCCCGGCCGCGACCACGTCGGCGAGGGCCCGGGGCGTCACGAGGGGACCCGCACCGACGAGCAGCGACCGCGGCCGGCTGCCGGCCCGCTCCGCGGCGACCCCGAGCTCGTCGGCCGTGCGGACGAGCCGCCGGGCCAGCGGCAGCAGGTCCTGCGCGGTGGGGGTGAGCCGGGCCCGACGGGCACGCCGGTCGAGGAGGTCCGCGCCGAGGGTGCGCTCGAGGGCCGCGAGGCGTCGGCTCGCGACCGACTGCGGCACGCCGAGCACGGCCGCGCCCCGGGTGACGCTGCCCTGCTCGCCCACCTGCACCAGCACCCGGCACGCCGCGACGAGGTCCACGGGAGGAGTGTGCCACCCATGCCGGTCGAGCATGGCTCGGCGCGATCCGGTCTTGGACGGCATGGGTCGGGAGGCCGCAGAGTGCCGTCCGTCCCCGTCCCTCACGCGGAAGGTCCGACCGATGCGTCTCCTGCCCACCCGCTCCGTGCTCCTCGCCGCCGTCCTCGGCGCAGCACTCGTCGCCCCCGCTGCGTCCGCGGCACCCACCCCCGCCAGCTCCGTCGCCCCCTCCGTCGCCGTCGCCGCGCCCGCGGCCGGGGTGCCGTCGGAACGCAGCACGGAGGCGCGGTTCTCCGCGCTGGAGCGCCGGTACGACGCGCGTCTCGGCGTCGTCGCCCTGGAGGTCGACACGGGCCGGGTCGTCGCCCACCGGCCCGACGAGCGCTTCGCATTCGCCTCCACCATCAAGGCGCTGCAGGTCGGCGCCCTGCTCCGCACGGCCAGCGACGCCGACCTCGACCGGACCGTGCGCTGGACCGAGGACGACCTCGTCACCTACTCCCCCGTCACCGAGCAGCACGTCGCCGACGGCCTCACGGTGCGCGAGCTCGCCGACGCCGCGGTCCGCTACAGCGACAACACGGCGGCCAACCTGCTCTTCGACGAGCTCGGCGGGCCGGCCGGGCTGACGGCCGAGCTCCGGCGGATCGGCGACACCACGACCACCTCGGTGCGCGAGGAGCCGGACCTCAACACGGCGGTCCCCGGCGACGTGCGCGACACGAGCACCCCGCGCGCCCTCGCGCGCTCGCTCGCGTCGTACACGCTCGGCTGCGTGCTCGCCCCGGACCGCCGCGCGGAGCTCGTCGACCTCCTCGTGCGCAACACGACGGGCGACGCCCTCGTGCGGGCCGGAGCCCCCGACGGCTGGACGATCGGCGACAAGACCGGGTCGGCGTCGTACGGCACGCGCAACGACATCGCCGTCGCCTGGCCGCCCGCCGGCTCGGACCGCTCGCCCGTGGTCATCGCCGTGCTGACCAGCGGTGACGAGGTGGACGACCCGACCCACGACGCGCTCGTCGCCGACGCCACCCGCGTCGCGTTCGCGGGCCTGGGGGTGGGTCGCGCGGGGTGACACTTTCCCCGGTCGACCGGGGAAGGTGTCACTTAGACCATCAATGTTGATGGTCTAAGCGGCGTGTTCCCCGGTCGACCGGGGAAAGTGCCGCGCCTCCCGCGGCTCTCAGCCCCGGCGCACCTCGAGCACGCGGAAACCCTTGGCGCTGGCGATGCGCTCGGTCGGCCAGCCCTGCTCGCCCAGCCAGCGCTGCAGGGAGTCGGCGCCCAGGTTGCGACCGACGACCAGCACCGCACGGCCGCCCGGCGCCAGCCGCGGCAACCACGTCAGCAGCAGCTCGTGGAGCGCCGCCTTCCCGATGCGGATGGGCGGGTTGGACCAGATCTCATCGTACGTCGCGTCCGGCGCCACCTCGTCGGGCCGGAGCGCCTCGTAGCGGTCGGCGACACCGAGGCCCGCCGCGTTCTCCCGCGCCAGCAGCAACGCCCGCTCGTTGACGTCGACGGCCGTCACCCGCGCGTCGGGGAGGCACCGGGCAAGCGCGAGGCCGATGACCCCGTACCCGCAGCCGAGGTCGAGCACCCGCTCCACCTCGGTCGGCGGGTCGGTCTCGCGGAACAGCACCGCCGTGCCCACGTCGAGCCGGCCGCGGGCGAAGACGCCGGACCCGGTGTCGAGCCGCAGGCGCTCGTCCCAGACCTCGACCTCGATCCGCTCGCGCGTGAACGGGACCGAGGGGTCCGCGGTGAAGTAGTGCTCGTCGGGCTGCTCAGTCACGGGTGCGCACCTTCCGGGTCTCCTCCGCGCGCAGCGCGAGCGCGGCGTCGTCGGGGTAGCCGACCTCCTCGAGCACCAGGCCGTGCGCGTGCACGACCTGCACCGACGGGTCCCGCACGCCGGCGAGGAGCACGTCGCGCGCCCAGCCCGGCGATCGCCGGCCCTCCCCCACGGCCAGCAGGCACCCGACGAGGGCACGCACCATGTTGTGGCAGAACGCGTCGGCCCGGATGGTGCCCTCGAGGAGGCCGTCCCCGCGGCGTACCCAGTGCAGGTCCAGCAGGGTGCGGATCGTCGTGGCGCCCGGGCGCTTCTTGCAGAAGGCGGCGAAGTCCTGCTCGCCGACGAGGTCGGCGGAGGCGGCGTTCATGAGCGCCTCGTCCACGGGCTGCCCCCAGGCCAGCACGTGCCGCCGCTCGAGCGGGTCGACCACCTCGGTGCGGTCGGCGATGCGGTAGGCGTAACGGCGCCACACCGCCGAGAACCGCGCGTCGAAGCCCACGGGGGCGAGGCCCGTGCGGTGGACCCGGACGTCGGGCGGCAGCACCCCGTTGAGCTTGCGGGTCAGGGCAGGGACGGGGTCGGTGACACCCCGGCTCGCCGACGCGGCGACCCGCTCGTCGTCGAGGTCGACGTGCACCACCTGGCCCCGCGCGTGCACCCCGGCGTCGGTGCGGCCGGCGACGACCACCGAGACCGGCTCCGGCAGGCGCAGCACGGTCGCCAGGCCCCGCTCGAGCTCGCCCTGCACGGTGCGCAGCGTCGGCTGGGTGGCCCAGCCGTGGAAGTCGGTGCCGTCGTAGGCGAGGTCGATCCGCAGGCGCACGCGGAGGATCCTACGAGCGGTCGCGCGGGCCGACCTCGGCGAGGTACGGCGGGTCCGCCCCCGGCCGCGACACCGTCAGCGCCGCGGCGCGGACCGCCCACGCGAGGGCCGCCCCGACCTCCTCCGGCGCCAGGTCGTCGAGCCGTTCCCGGGCCTCCGCCCCCACGACACCGAGGTCCCAGAGCGCGTCGACGAACGCGGCGGCGAGGGTGTCGCCGGCACCGATCGTGTCGACGACGCCGAGGTCGGTCACGGCCGGGACCCCGGCCACGAGGTCGGTCCGGTGGCACTCCGCGCCGGCCGCGCCGCGCGTGACGACGACCAGCCGGGCGCCCAGCTCGAGGAGCCGCGCGACGGCGTCGCTCTCCGTCAGCGCCGGCCACAGCGCCGCCAGGTCCTCGTCGGAGGCCTTCACGACGTCGGACGCGGCCACCAGCGCCTCGACCCGCGCGACGACCTCGGGCCCCGTCCCCGTGATGGCGGGCCGGGCGTTGACGTCGTAGCTCACCAGCGCGCGCGACCGCTCCCGCCGCACGACGGCGAGGACGTCCTCGTACCCCGGGGGCAGGACCGCCGCGATCGAGCAGACGTGCACCCAGCCGGGCACGCCCTCCCCCACGGCGACGTCACCGAGGCGCCACTCGAGGTCGAACTCGTACGACGCGGCACCGTCGGCCGCGATGGTCGCGACCGCCGACGAGGTGCGCTCGATCGTCTCGGGATCGGCGGCCAGCCGCACGCCGTCGCGCCCGATGTGGGCGGCGAGGATGGCGCCGTACCGGTCGTCCGCCATCGCGGTGGCGAACCACGTCGGGCGGCCGAGCCGCGCCAGCGCGACGGCGACGTTGGCCGCGCTCCCACCGGCCCGCTCGTCGGTGCCCCCGTCGGTGCGACGCACCACGTCCACGAGGGCCTCGCCCACCACCAGCGCCACCTGCTGCTCCTGTGCCACGGGGCCACCTCATCACACGCCGTACGCCGCGGCGAGCGCGGGCGGCTACCGTGCTGCCGGTGACGATCCAGCCGCCCGACCCCACGTCGGCCACGCCCCCGTTCGAGCAGCTGCGGGCCCAGGTGGCGGCCCTCGTCGCCGGGGGCGACCTCGCCGCCGGGGAACGCCTGCCGACCGTGCGCGGTCTCGCCGAGCAGCTCGGCCTCGCCGCGGGCACCGTCGCCCGGGTCTACCGGGAGCTGGAGGCCGACGGCGTCGTCGAGACCCGCGGCCGGGCGGGCACGTTCGTGGCCGAGTCTGCCGCCGCAGGCGAGGGTGACGTCGGAGCGGCGGCCGCGACGTACGCCGCCGCCGCCCGCCGCGCCGGCCTCACCCGCGCCGAGGCGCACAACGCGCTCGACCGCGCCTGGCCCTGACCCCCGCGCCGAGTTGGGTCGTACGCCGCGGCAGATGCGCCGAGATGGGACTTGTGGCGACCGCGCAGTGCGCCGTCGACCCAACTCGACGCGAACGCCGCGCCGTCCGACCCAACTCGACGCGCACGCCGCGCCGTCCGACCCAACTCGACGGGAGGTCAGTCCTGGCGCGCCTCGATGATGTGCTCGCCGGCGGACTCCTCGAGGGCGGCTGCGGCGTCGGGGGCGTCCGTCGTCGGCGCCACGTCGGCGGCGCCCGGCGTCGGGTCGTCACCGCCGTCCGGCTCCTCCTCCGCGCCCGCGACGGGCTGGCCCGCCTCGGCCTCGCGGGCATCGCCCTCGAGGGTCGGCTCGGTCGTGGGGTCCTCGGTGCGCAGCTCCTCCGCGGGAGACTTGTCGGTGCTCATGGGCCCACCGTAGGGAGGCCCCCGAAATGCGGAACGGTCCGCCACCCCGGAGGGTGGCGGACCGTGCGCGGTGCTGCGGGAGCCGACCGATCAGGCCTTGGCCTCGTCGGTGCCCTCGGCCTCGGCCTCGGGGGGCCTCGTCCGTGGTCTCCTCCGTGGTCTCCTCGGCCGGGGCCTCGGTGGCCTCGTCCGTGGTCTCCTCGGCGGCGGGGGTCTCCTCGGCGGGCTCCTCGACCGGCGCGGCGGGCGCGGCGGGCTTGGTGACGGCCTTGGCGACGTACTCCTCCGTCACGAGCTCGATGACCGCCATGGGGGCGTTGTCGCCCTTGCGGGGGCCGAGCTTCGTGATGCGGGTGTAGCCGCCCGGGCGCTCCGCGAACGTCGGCGCGATCTCCGTGAAGAGGACGTGCACGATGCTCTTGTCACGGACGGTCTTGAGGACCTCGCGACGCTGGTGGAGCGAGACGACGGCCTCGTCGGCCTGCTCCGCCTTGTACGCCTTGACGGCCTTGGTGATGAGCTTCTCCGCGACGGGGCGGAGCGTGCGGGCACGCGACTCCGTCGTGACGATGCGGCCGTGCTCGAACAGCTGGGTGGCCAGGTTCGACAGGATCAGGCGCTGGTGGGCCGGGCTGCCGCCGAGGCGGGGACCCTTCTTGGGGGTGGGCATCGCAGATCTCTACCTTCTTCCCGGCCGTACCAGGTACCGGGATAGACACGGGGTCGCGGTGCGACCCCAGGGGCGGGCTCGGACGGCCGGTCGGCCGCCCGAGCAGGGGTGGATCAGTACTGCTCGTCCTCGACGAACGCGTCGTCCTCGTCGTCGCCGTAGGCCGCGAGGGCCGTGGCGGGGTCGAAGCCGGGCGCGCTGTCCTTGAGCGAGAGGCCCATCTCGACGAGCTTGGCCTTCACCTCGTCGATCGACTTCGCGCCGAAGTTGCGGATGTCGAGCAGGTCCTGCTCCGAGCGCGAGATGAGCTCGCCCACGGTGTGGATGCCCTCACGCTTGAGGCAGTTGTAGGACCGCACCGTGAGCTGCAGGTCCTCGACCGGCAGGGCCAGGTCGGCGGCCAGCTGCTCGTCGACGGGCGACGGGCCGATGTCGATGCCCTCGGCCTCGACGTTGAGCTCGCGGGCGAGGCCGAAGAGCTCGACCAGCGTCTTGCCCGCCGAGGCGAGCGCGTCGCGGGGGTGGATCGAGGGCTTGGTCTCGACGTCGATGATCAGCTTGTCGAAGTCGGTGCGCTGCTCGACACGGGTGGCCTCGACCTTGTAGGTCACCTTCAGCACGGGGCTGTAGATGGAGTCGACCGGGATGCGGCCGATCTCGTTGTCGGCACCCTTGTTCTGCACGGCCGAGACGTAGCCACGGCCACGCTCGACGACGAGCTCCATCTCCAGGCGGCCCTTGTCGGACAGCGTGGCGATCTTCAGCTCGGGGTTGTGGACCTCGACGCCGGCCGGCGGGGCGATGTCCGCGGCGGTGACGTCACCGGCACCCGACTTGCGCAGGTACATGGTGACCGGCTCGTCGTGCTCGGAGGAGACGACGAGACCCTTGAGGTTCAGGATGATCTCGGTGACGTCCTCCTTGACGCCCTCGACCGTCGAGAACTCGTGGAGCACGTTGTCGAGCTTGATGCTGGTGACCGCGGCGCCCGGGATCGAGGACAGGAGCGTGCGGCGCAGGGAGTTGCCGAGCGTGTAGCCGAAGCCCGGCTCCAGGGGCTCGATGACGAACCGGGACCGGTAGTCCCCGGCGGCGTTCTCGTCCAGGGTCGGGCGCTGAGCGATGAGCACTGGTTGGTTCCTTTCCGGGCTCACCCACTATTTGATGGGCCCGAACGTGATGGAAGGAAAGGTCGAACGACAGTGCGGGGCACCCGGCTCGAGGAGCCGGGAACCCCGCACCGCTGGGTCACTTCTTGGAGTAGAACTCCACGATCAGCTGCTCCTGGACGGGCACGTCAATCTGCGCACGGACCGGGCGCGAGTGCACCAGGATCCGCATGCGGCTCGGGACGGCCTCGAGCCACGCCGGGACGACGCGCTCGCCGTGGGTCTCGCGCGCGACGATGAACGGCGTCGTCTCGAGCGACTTCTCCCGCACGTCGATGACGTCGTACTGCGCCACCTGGTAGCTCGGGATGTTGACCTTCTTGCCGTTCACCAGGAAGTGGCCGTGGCTCACGAGCTGGCGGGCGTGGCGACGCGTGCGGGCGAACCCGGCGCGGTAGACCACGTTGTCGAGACGGCACTCCAGGAGCTGGAGCAGGTTGTCGCCCGTCTTGCCCGTGCGGCGCGACGCCTCGACGTAGTAGTTGTAGAACTGGCGCTCGAGCACGCCGTAGCTGATGCGCGCCTTCTGCTTCTCCTGCAGCTGGGCGCGGTACTCGCTCTCCTTCACCCGCGCGCGGCCGTGCATGCCGGGCGGGTAGGGGCGACGCTCGAACGCGGCGTCGCCACCGACGAGGTCGACACCGAGACGGCGCGACTTCTTGGTCATGGGGCCGGTGTAACGGGCCATCTGATCAGTCTCCTAGGTCTCTGGTGTCGGTCAGACGCGGCGGCGCTTGGGCGGCCGGCATCCGTTGTGGGGCTGCGGCGTGACGTCCTGGATGGTGCCGACCTCGAGGCCGATCGCACCCAGCGAGCGGATCGCCGTCTCGCGGCCCGAGCCCGGGCCCTTCACGAAGACGTCGATCTTCTTCATGCCGTGCTCCATCGCCCGACGACCAGCGGCCTCGGCGGCCATCTGCGCGGCGTACGGCGTGGACTTGCGCGAGCCCTTGAAGCCGACGGTGCCGGCGGAGGCCCACGAGATCACGGCACCGGTGGGGTCCGTGATGGTGACGATGGTGTTGTTGAACGTGCTCTTGATGTGAGCCTCGCCGGCGGCGACGTTCTTCTTCTCCTTGCGGCGCACCTTCTTGGCGCCAGCCGCAGCGCGTCCCTTGGGGGGCATGCGTTATCTCCTGAAAGTCTGGTGAGCTCGTGACGAGTGGACCGTTGATCCGCGAAGCGGGATCAGCGGGCCTTCTTCTTGCCGGCGACCGTGCGCTTCGGGCCCTTGCGGGTGCGCGCGTTGGTCTTGGTGCGCTGACCGCGGACCGGGAGGCCCATGCGGTGGCGGCGACCCTGGTAGCTGCCGATCTCGATCTTGCGGCGGATGTCGGCCTGGACCTCGCGTCGGAGGTCACCCTCGAACTTGTAGTTGGCCTCGATCTCGTCGCGGAGCTTCACCAGCTCCTCGTCACCCAGCGTGTGCACGCGGGCGTTCGGGTCGACCCCGGTCGCCGCGAGGATCTGCTGGGAGCTGGTACGGCCGATGCCGTAGATGTAGGTGAGTGCGATCTCGACGCGCTTGTCGCGCGGGAGGTCAACACCAACGAGGCGTGCCATGAATGGCGTTTCCCTTCGATGTGCACAGAGGTCTCGGTCGTGTCGCCTCCCGGACGGTCGACCGGCTGGTCGACCACGGGCTCCGGCCTCTGCTCCGGAGGTGCATCCCCCGCCGTGCGGCGGGTTGAGCGATCACGTGGGTGGGGGTGGTGCTGGTGGCCGGCGGACCGGCCCGGTGCGTCAGCCCTGGCGCTGCTTGTGACGCGGGTTCTCGCAGATGACCATGACGCGCGAGTGGCGACGGATCACCTTGCACTTGTCACAGATGGGCTTGACGCTCGGCTTGACCTTCACGAGGAGGTCCTTTCAACGTGTCTCGGCTGATGTCACTTGTAGCGGTAGACGATGCGGCCGCGGGTCAGGTCGTACGGCGACAGCTCCACCACCACGCGGTCCTCGGGGAGGATCCGGATGTAGTGCTGGCGCATCTTGCCGCTGATGTGCGCGAGAACCTTGTGCCCGTTGCTCAGCTCCACGCGGAACATCGCGTTCGGGAGAGCCTCGATGACGGAGCCCTCGATCTCGATGACGCCTTCCTTCTTGGCCATGTCCTCCACAATCCGTCGTACCGGCTGACCGGTGCTGGTCGTCTCGTCTACCGTGTCGTGCACCGCTCGACCAGTGGTGGTCGAACGGCTGGCCCGGGAACCGCCTGGGGCCCTCCGGGGAGGGCAGTCCAGTGGACCTCGTGCAGCCGCCCGTCGCGTCCCATCCCGGCGAGCCGGGCAGCCGCGGGACACGGCGAAGCAGACCCACGTTGGGCCGACGCACGAGTCTAGGGAAACGGCCCAACAATTCCTAATCGGGCCGGACAGCCCCGGAGCTGCTCCCCGAGCGGTCCCCTCAGACCGCGGCGAGGAGCCGCAGCGTCTCCTCGCGCGCCGGCGACGCGCTGGTCGGCGTGCCGTCCGTCGCCCCGTCGACCGGGTGGACCATCACCTCGTCCACCCCGTACGTCGCGGCCAGCGCCGCCACCTGGGTGCGCGCGGCCGCGGCGTCACCGACGACCCACGTCGCGAGCATGGCGTCGACGAACTCCTGGTGCGACGGGGGCAGCTCGACCGCCGCCGCCTCCTCCACGCTCAGCTGGGGACCCAGCGGTGCCCCGGTGCGCAGTGCGAGCATCATCAGCTGCTGCGGCCGGGCCCGTCGACGCGCCTCGTCCTCCGTGCCCGCCACCGCGGCGTTCACGGTGAGGAAGGTGCGGGGCGCCTCGAGCGCCTCGGAGGGCCGGAACTCCCGGCGGTAGATCTCCAGGGCGCGCTCCGTCCCCTCGCCGGAGAAGTGGTGGGCGAACACGTAGGGCAGGCCCTTCTGGGCCGCCAGGTGCGCCGAGTAGTCCGAGGAGCCGAGCAGCCACAGCTGCGGCACCGAGGTCGCGACCGGCGTGGCACGGAGCTCGTGGGTGCGCCCCTGCAGCTGCAGGCCGACACCGGCGGGCGACATCATCGCGACGACGTTGCCCACGTGCTCGGCGAAGCGCGCGACCGCCTCGTCGTCACCGCCCGCGGGGCCGCCGTGCCGCAGCGCGAAGCTCGTCACGGGGTCGGAGCCCGGCGCGCGTCCGATCCCCAGGTCGATCCGCCCCGGGTGGGCCGCCTCCAGCAGCGCGAACTGCTCGGCCACGGCGAGCGGCGCGTGGTTGGGCAGCATCACGCCGCCGGACCCCACCCGGATCCGCTCCGTGGCCGCCGCCAGCATCGCGATGATGACGGGCGGGTTGGTGGCCGCGACCGCCGGCATGTTGTGGTGCTCCGCCACCCAGTAGCGCTCGTACCCGGTGGCGTCCGCCACCCGGGCGAGCGAGCGGGAGGCGGCGAGGGCGTCGCCGGTGGACTGCCCGCGCCGTACCGGCACGAGGTCGAGGACGGACAGGCGGGGGCGGGCGGCAGTGGTCTCGGACATCGTCCGGCGCAGCGTCGCCGGGGGCCAGGATATTCCCGCCTGCTCCGCGGTTGCGGCACCCGTCGGGGTGAGCGGCGCGACCGGGGTCCCGAGGGCGTTCCGGGGCCTCACGTACAGTGCCCCCGTGACCGCTACCTCCTTCTCCGCCACGTCGGCGCCGGGGAGCCTCGTCCTGTCGGGAGACATCGACGCTGCTGACCACCGCGCCCTCAACGACCTCATCGAGCAGGCCAGCGAGACGTTCACGCAGAACCTCACGGTGGACCTCCGCGCCGTGACGTTCCTGCCGAGCATCATCGTCGGCGTCCTCGCCCGCGCCACCGTGCTGGCGAAGAAGAACGGCGCGCAGGTGACGCTGGTCGCCGCCGAGGGCAGCGTGCCGCAGCGCGTGCTCACGGTCTGCAAGATCCCCTTCCAGCAGGTCGACGCCTGAGGGCCCACGCCCGCTGATCCCCCTCGGACGCCCCCATGACCACGAGCCCCCTCAGTTCCCCGCCGCCGGGCTGGCACGTCGTCGACGTGCCCCACTCCGACGAGGCCGCCCGGCGGACCTGCGACGTGGTCCGGGGGGCGCTCGAGGCGCTCCACCTCCCGACGCACGTGCTCAACGACGCGGTGATCGTCGCGGGCGAGCTCGTCATCAACGCCGTCGAGCACGGCTCCCCCGGACCCGGTGACCAGATCGAGCTGGCCTGGAGCGTGGAGCCGTCCCACGTGGTGCTGCGCGTGACCGACGGCGGCGCCGGGCCCGCCATCACCGTGCAGCCCGTCTCCGACGACGGCCTGCGCGGCCGCGGGCTCGCCATGGTCGCCGCCATCTGCGACGACTGGAGCGTCACCCGCGCCACGGGGACCACGGTCACGGCCAGGATCGCCCTGTGACCGACACCGGGAGCCGACCCCTCGGCGCCGACCTCGACGCCGACCTCGAGGCCGACCTCGACGCCGACCTCCGGGCCACCGTGCTCCTCGAGCGCGAGGCCCTCCAGCAGCACCTGGGCGAGGTGCTCGGCGCGGTGCACCGCCCCGCGCGGGCCCTCGAGCTGACGGTCGACACCTTCGTGGACCACGCGGTCGACTTCGCCCAGGTCGCCCTCCACAGCCACCAGGGCTGGATGTCGGTCGGCCGCACCCGTGGCCACGACCTCGTCGGCGAGCGCGACCGACCGATCGGCCGCCGCCAGGCGGAGGCCGTGCGGGACGTCCTGTCCCGCCAGGCGCCCGAGCACTGGCTCCTGCCGCCCGAGACGCCCGAGCGCGAGGCCATGCTGACGCAGCTGCTCGGTGAGAGCCCGCTCGTGGCCCAGCTGGCGCAGCTGGACGCCGCCTCCGTGCTGAGCCTGCCGCTGGTGGCGCGCGGGCGGGGCATCGGCCTGCTGACCCTCGCCCGTGCGCGGGGCCGCGACCTGACCGCCGACGACGTGCTGTTCCTCGAGGACGTGGCCCAGCGGCTCGCCGTCGCCCTCGACGTCACCATCGTCGTCGCCGACAACCGGCACGCGGCGAGCACGCTGCGCACGGCGCTGCTCCCGCCGCCGCTGCCGGCGAGCGCGGGGCTCGACGTCGCGTCGTACAACCGCGTGGCGCAGGAGGAGGTGACCGTCGGCGGCGACTTCATCGACCTCCACGGCGCCGAGACCGACCTGACCCTCCTGCTCGGCGACGCCGTGGGCAAGGGCGTCGGCGCAGCGGTCGCCGCGAAGCGGATCCGCACGTCGGTGCGCACCGCCGCCCTCGTCGACCGCTCCCCCGACCGGGTCCTCACCCTGACGAACCAGGTGCTGGTGCACGAGGCCGAGTCGCCCGTCGAGAGCTTCGCCACGGCGGTGTGCGGGCGACTGCGGCGCCAGGACGACGGCTCGTTCGAGGTCACCCTCAGCAACGCCGGCCACCCGCCGCCGATCATCCTGCGACGCGAGGGCACGCTGGAGTACGTCGAGTCCCACGGCCCGGCCCTCGGCATCTTCGAGGACGCGGAGTTCGGCCGGTCGGTGCACCGGCTCGAGCCGGGCGACACCCTCATCTGCTACACCGACGGCATCACCGAGGCCCGCGGACGGATCGACATGTTCGGTGAGGACGGGATCGCCACCGCCCTCGCCGGGCTCGGCGGCGCCCCCAGCAGCGCGGTCGTCGAGCGCCTGGCCATGAGCGTCTCGTCGTTCCTGGGACCCGACTCCCTCGACCGGGACGACGCCGCGATCGTCGCGCTGCAGCCGTCCGTGTCGGCCTGAGCCCGGCTCCCCCCGCCGCTCCCCCGTGCTCACCACCACCGTCCAGGACCGCTACTGGGACCGCGTCGTCCACAACGACGGCGCGGGGGCGCGCGCGATCGTGGACGCCGTGCTCGCGGACGGCACGCCGCTGGCCGGCGTGCTGACCGACCTGGTCGGGGACGCCCAGCGGCGCGTCGGCGCCCTGTGGGCGGCCGACGAGTGGAGCGTGGCCCGCGAGCACGCCGCGACGGCGGTCAACGAGCAGGTCGTGCAGCACCTGCGGTGCCGCACCCGCGGGGCCCGGAGCGGCTCCGCCGGGCGTACGGCGCGGAGCACGGCCCCGCTGCTCGTCGTGTGCGCCGAGCGCGAGTGGCACGCCCTGCCGGCCCTCATGCTGACGGCCCGCCTCGAGGAGGAGGGTCACGCAGTGGCCTACCTCGGCGCCGACGTCTCCACGTTGGCGCTGCAACGGGCGATCGCCGACCACGAGCCGCGGGCGACGCTGGTGAGCGCGTCGCTGGCCTCGTCGCTGGTGTTCGTGCGCCGCCACGTCGAGACGTCCACCGCCTCCGGCGTCCCCGTGGTGGTCGGCGGCGCCGCCTTCGACGCGGGGCGGACTGCGGTCCCGTCGCCTCGGGATCACGGCCCAGGCCCTCGACCCCGCCGACGTCGGGGACCTGCTCGCCTACCTCCCCCGACGGGTGCCCGCCGTGGCACCGCTCCGCACCGACGCCGCGCGGGAGGCCTTCGCGCTGCTGGCCGCCATCGACACCCACACCGACGTGGTGAGCCAGCGGGTGGCGCGGCGGGGCGGATCCGGCACCGCCACGGTGCTCGACCAGGTGCCCCACGTGCTCGGCTCGCTGGCCGCTGCGCTCCTCACCGACGACCCGAGCATCGTCGGCGAGACGCGGGCGTGGCTCGACGCCGTCGGCGACGCCCGCCACTGCGACCCCGGGACCCTCGAGGAGCTCTGGGCGGCCATCACCGCGCAGGTCGCGGACTACCCGCGGGGTCGCCGCATGCTGGCCGACGCGGCCTGAGGTGCCCCCGGTGGGACTCGAACCCACAACACGCCGGGTTTAAGCCGGCTTCCTCTGCCAGTTGGGACACGGGGGCCGGTCGGAGCGTGACCCTACAGGTAGGTCTTGCGCTGGTAGATCGCGTGGGCGCCGGCGACCTTGTCGAGGAAGAGGAAGCCGTCGCAGTGGTCGATCTCGTGCTGCAGGGCCCGGGCCTCGAAGGCGTTGGCGGTCACCTCGACCTCCTCGCCGGTGCCGGGGAGCTGCCCGCGCACGACGATGCGCGAGGGCCGCTTCACGTCACCGGTGAGGTCGGGCACCGACATGCAGCCCTCGCGGGCCTTCTCGTTGCGGCTCGAGGTGACGACCTCGGCGTTGCACAGCACGAAGGTGCCGTGGTGGTCGCGGGTCTTGGGGTGCGCGGACACGTCGACGCAGAAGACCTTCACGCCGACGCCGACCTGGGGGGCGGCGAGCCCGACGCATCCCGGGCTGACGCGCATCGTGGCGACGAGGTCGGCCGCGAGCTGCACGGTCTCGGGCGCGGTGGGGTCGACGCGCTCGCCGTCGGTGGACAGCACGGCGGCCGGCGCGCGCACGACGTCGAGCACCCGGCCCTCGACGCCGAGCTCGGTCTCGCTCCAGCCCGCGACCCGGGCGTCGACCTGGCTCACGGCGCCCTCGGGGGTCTGGCTCACAGCTCGTCGGCCTCCGCGGCGCGCAGGGTGACGCCGACCCCGAGCCGGGCGGCCTCGTCCGTCAGGGCGGCACGGAGCGCCTCGACGTCCACGCCCGCGGGCAGGTCGACCTCGGCGAGGAGGACGTAGAGGTCCCCCGAGAGCCGGGTCGTGAGGTCGGTGACGTTGCCGCCGACGCCGGCGACGACGGCCACCACGCCGGACACGATGCCGGGACGGTCGCCACCGTGGACGGTCAGCACGTGCGGCACGCCGCCCGCACCGGCCGCGTGCTCGCCCGACACCTCGCGCACCGTGACGGTCAGCGAGCCGTCCTCCGCGAGCGGGGCGAGCGCGTCGGCGATCCGCCGCTCGGTGGCGCCGCCGGCGCAGATGAGGGTCATCGCGAAGTGGCCGCGGAGCAGGGTCATCGAGGTGTCCTCGATGTTGAGGCCGAGGTCGGCGAGGACCGCCGTGGCCTGCGCGATGATGCCGGGGCGGTCGTGGCCGAGGACGGTGATGGCGTGCTGCGTCACCGGGGCATCCTCTCAGCCGGGGACGCCGCCCGCACGTCGGGCCCCTCCCCCGTCCCCGCCGTCAGTCGACGAGCGAGGCGGCGATCCCGTCGAGGATGTCGGCGACCGACAGCGTGAGCTCGTCGACGCCCGCGCGCTCGAGCACCCGGTCGAGGATGAGCGCCCCGGCACCGATGACGTCGGCGCGACCGGGGTGCACGTAGCCCAGGCCACGGCGCTCCTCGACCGACAGGGCGAGCAGGCGCTCGACCTCGGTCCGCACGGCGTCCCGCGGCACGACCGCCTGGTCCAGCAGCACCGGGTCGAACGTCGGCAGCCCGAGCGCGCCGGCCCCCACGGTCAGGGCCGTGCCGGCCACGCAGACGACCTGGGCGACACCCGCGACGTCGACCGGGCTCGCGTCGAGCGCGGCGTCGACGTCGGCGAGGAGCCGCTCCACCTCCGCGGCGGTCGGCGGGTCGGCGGCCAGGTGCCGCTCGTGCAGGCGCACCGACCCGACGTCCATCGAGTGCGCGCCCGTCGGCGCGAGCACGCCCTCGGCGTCCCGGTCGCCGCGCACCAGCTCGGTCGAACCCCCGCCGATGTCGACGACCAGGACGGGGAGCCGGGGCTCGTGGCGCAGGTGGGCCACCGCGCCGCCGAAGGACAGGGCCGCCTCCTCCGCTCCGCTCAGCACCTCCGGCTCGACGCCGAGGCGCTCCATCACCCCGGCGCGGAACACGTCGGCGTTGGAGGCGTCGCGGGTGGCCGACGTGGCGCAGAACCGGATGCGCTCCACGTCGTGGGCGGCGATGATCGCGGCGTACTCGTCGAGCGCCGCGAAGGCGCGCTGCACGGCGGCGTCGTCCAGCCGGCCCGTGCGGTCGACGCCCTCGCCGAGACGCACCATCCGCGACGTGCGCACCACGGCGTGCGGCGGCGTGCCGACGAAGAGCTTGATGGTGTTGGTGCCGCAGTCGACGGCGGCGATCACGCGTCGTCCCGCTGCTCGGGGGCGTCGGCGCCGGGCGTCACGCAGGGCCCGGAGGCCCACCAGTCGCCGAGCTCGTCGAGCACCTCGTCGCCGAGCGGGTTGACGCCGCGGCCCTGGGCCAGCGACTGGCCGGCGAGCACGTGGAGGCACTTGACGCGGTCGGGCATCCCCCCGGCCGAGATGCCGGCGATCTCCGGGACGCCGCCCACCTGCGGCTCCAGCTCGGCGCGGGCGGCGAGGTAGCGCTCGTGGGCGGCGCGGTACGCCGCGGCCAGCTCCTCGTCGTCGCCGAGGCGCGCCTGCATCTCCTTCATCGTGCCGCCGCCCTCGAGCGTCCCGATGCGGGAGGCGGCGCGGGGGCAGGTCAGGTAGTACGTCGTCGGGAACGGGGTGCCGTTGGGCAGCCGCGGCAACGTGGTCACCACGTCGGGGTTGCCGCAGGGGCAGCGGTGCCCGATGCCCGCGATGCCCCGCGGCTCCCGCCCCAGCTGGGCGGCGATGGCGGCGCGGTCGGCGTCGGAGACGCTCACTCGGTTCCTTCCTCGGTCTGCTCCGGCGGCGGGGCGATCTCGTCCGCCGGCTGCTGCTCGGCCTCCTCCTCGGCGGCGGCCTGCGGGTCGCCCGCGGCCTCCACCGAGTCCCAGGCCGTGTCCCACCACGCGGGCGGGGTCTCGTCGTCGGCCGGCACCGCGACGGGGTCGGAGAGGCTGGCGTCGTCACCACCCAGGGGCTCGCCGTCCTCGCCGATCACGACGTAGGACGTCTCGCCCGGGTTGACGTAGTCGAGCCGCTCGCGGGCCTGCTGGGCGACGTACCCGTCGTCGTCCCAGCGGCGCGCCTCGCGCTCGTAGGCCTCGATGTTGGCGCTCTTCTCCTCGATCTGCGCCCGCAGGTCCTCCAGGTGGGCGCGCTGCGTCAGGTAGGCACGCAGCGACGACGCGTAGGAGACGGTGAGCACCGCCAGCACGAGCACGAGGATCGCGGCCCGGCCGGTGAACCGGGGACGCGGTCGTCCGGTCCCGCCGGCGCGGGGCGCGGACGGACGTCCGCCGGGCGGGGTGCTGCCCCGGCCGCCCGCGCGGGCGCGGCCCGGCCCCGTCCCGGCCCGGGGACCGGAACCGCGGGTGGTGCGACGACGCTCGTCGGCCACGGCTCTGCTCCTCTCGGGCGCGGGACGGGGTGGGCGGGTGCTGCGGGGTGCTGCGGGGTGCTGCGGTCGGTCAGGCGCGGTAGCGCGGGAACGCGCCGGCGCCGGCGTAGCGCGCGGCGTCGCCGAGCTCCGCCTCGATGCGGAGCAGCTGGTTGTACTTCGCCACGCGCTCCGAGCGGGCCGGGGCCCCGGTCTTGATCTGGCCGCAGTTGGTCGCGACGGCGAGGTCGGCGATGGTGACGTCCTCGGTCTCGCCCGAGCGGTGGCTCATCATGCAGCGGTAGCCGTTGCGGTGGGCCAGCTCGACCGAGTCGAGCGTCTCCGTCAGCGAGCCGATCTGGTTGACCTTCACCAGCAGGGCATTGGCCTGGCCGCCGGTGATGCCGCGCTGCAGGCGCTCCACGTTGGTGACGAACAGGTCGTCGCCGACGAGCTGCGTCTTCGAGCCCAGGCTGTCGGTGATGGCCTTCCAGCCGGCCCAGTCGTCCTCGTCGAGCGGGTCCTCGATCGAGACGATCGGGTAGGCCGCGACGAGCTCGGCGTAGTAGGCCGTCATCTCCTCGGCCGACTTCGAGGCGCCCTCGAAGGTGTAGACCCCGTCGGTGCAGAACTCGGTGGCGGCGACGTCGAGCGCGAGCACGATGTCGGTGCCCAGCTGGTAGCCGGCCGCACCGACGGCCTCGGCGATGAGGTCGAGCGCGGCGCGGTTCGACGCCAGGTCCGGGGCGAAGCCGCCCTCGTCGCCGACGCCGGTGGCGAGGCCCCGCTTCTTCAGCACGGCCTTGAGCGAGTGGTAGACCTCGGCGCCGCTGCGGACGGCCTCGGAGAAGCTCGGCGCACCGATCGGCGCGATCATGAACTCCTGGATGTCGACGTTGGTGTCCGCGTGGGCACCGCCGTTGAGGATGTTCATCATCGGCACCGGGAGCACGTGGGCGTTGGGGCCGCCGACGTACTTGTAGAGCGGGAGGCCCGCCGACTCCGCCGCCGCCTGCGCGGTGGCGAGCGAGACGCCGAGGATCGCGTTGGCGCCGAGGTCGGCCTTGTTGGGCGTGCCGTCCAGCTCGAGCATGGTCTGGTCGACGAGGCGCTGGTCGTCGGCGTCGAGGCCGACGATGGCGGGGGCGATGCGCTCGGCCACGCCGTCGACGGCGCCCTGGACGCCCTTGCCGAGGTAGCGGTCGCCGCCGTCGCGCAGCTCCACCGCCTCGAACGCGCCGGTGGAGGCGCCGCTGGGGACGGCTGCCCGACCGAGCACCCCGTCCTCGAGGAGGACCTCGACCTCCACGGTGGGGTTGCCGCGCGAGTCGAGGATCTCGCGGGCGCCGACGGCGACGATGCTTGCCATGTTGCTCCTGGGACGGGGGTACGCCGCGTGTCGGCGTACGACGGGCCGGACGGTGGCCGCCGGGGTTGGCCCGGCCGACCGCCGGTCAGCCTAACGAAGCCGCGACCTCCGCGAGACCAGGCGTGCCGAGGCGCGCCGCACGGTGTCGCCGAGCGTTCACCCAGCGGCCACCGCGGGGCATCCCGAGCGTCGACCGTCGCACCCGCCGGTGACCCGAAGATGCGCGCGGGACGGCGCGACCAGCGCCGGCCCCGTCCGTCGCCCCGTCGTCACGCCGTCCCCCGAAAGGGAACCCGCATGTCCCTCCGGACCGTCCGCCGCTCCGTCGGCACCACCGTCACCCTGGCCCTGGGTGCCGCCGTCCTCGCCGGCGTCGAGCTGGGCTCCGCCGGTCTCGCCGCGGCCGCCGTGCGTGGCCCGGCCGCCCCGCTGGCGCCCGCCGCGCCCACGGCGCCGGTCGACGGCGCCTCCTACTTCGACCGCACCGCGACGTACCCCGTCCACCTCAACCGGCCCTACGGCGAGCCCGTGACCACGGAGACGGTCGCCGAGATCTCCGACGTCTCCGACGACGGCCGCACGCTCTACTACACGGACGCGGCGGGCCAGCGGGTCGGCGTGCTCGACATCGCGGACCCCGCCGCGCCGGTCGGCCGCGGGACCCTCGACCTCACCCGGTTCTTCGACGCCGGCACCCCGGTGCAGCCGACGTCGGTCGCGGTGGTCGGCGACCACCTGCTCGCCGTCGTGGACACGAGCTCGTCGTTCACGTCGCCCTCCGGCGCGCTCCTCGTCGTGCGCACCAGCGACGGCAGCCTCCGCAGCCGCATCGACCTGGGCGGCCAGCCCGACTCCATCGCCATCAGCGCCGACGGCGCCTGGGCGGCGATCGCCATGGAGAACCAGCGGGACGAGGACGCCAACGGCGCCGCGCTGCCCCAGGCCCCGGCCGGCTTCCTCCAGACGGTCGCCCTCACCGGCGACCCCGCGACGTGGACGGCCCGCCCGGTGCCGTTCACGAACCCCGACGGGAGCGCCCTGGCCGCGTTCACCGCGGCGGGCATCGACACCCCGGTCGACCCCGAGCCCGAGTACGTCGCGATCAACGCCGACGACGAGGTCGCGGTCACCCTGCAGGAGAACAACGGCGTCGTCGTGGTCGACCTGCCCACCGGGACGATCGAGAAGGTGTTCTCCGCCGGCAACGCGCGCGTCCGCGGCATCGACACCACCTCCGACGGGGTCTTCAACCCGACCGGGTCGCTCGACAAGCCCCGCGAGCCCGACGCGATCGCCTGGGTCGGCGACGGCCTCGTCGCGACCGCCAACGAGGGCGACTGGAAGGGCGGCACGCGCGGCTGGACGGTCTTCGACACCGCGAGCGGCGACGTCGTCTGGGACGCGGGCAACAGCTTCGAGCAGATCGCCGCGCGGCACGGCCTCTTCAACGACGCCCGCGCCAAGGCGTCGTCCAAGGGCACCGAGCCGGAGGGCCTCGCGTTCGCCGAGGTCGGCGGCACGCCGTACGCCTTCGTCGGCTCCGAGCGCAGCAACTTCGTCGCGGTCTACGACATGACCGACCCGCGCAACCCGGCCTTCCGCCAGGTGCTGCCCGCCACCAACGGCCCCGAGGGCATCCTGCCGATCCCCGGCCGCGACCTGCTGGCCGTGTCCTCGGAGACCGACAACGCCGCCGCGGGCGTGCGGGCCAGCGTCAGCCTCTACGAGCTGGGGGCCGACGCGCCGTCCTTCCCGTCGATCGTGTCGGGCGACGTGCCGGGCAGCGACCCCGCGCAGCCCATCGGGTGGGGTGCGCTGAGCGCGCTCAGCGCCGACCCGACCGACCCCGACGTGCTCTACACGGCGAGCGACTCGGCCTACAAGCCCGGCCGCGTCTACACGGTCGACGTGTCGGGCTCGCCCGCCGAGATCACGTCGGTCGTCGACGTGCGCAACGCCGCCGGCACGCCCCAGAACCTCGACATCGAGGGCCTCGCGGCCCGTCCCCAGGGCGGGTTCTGGCTGGCCAGCGAGGGGGCGACCGGCCCGGCCAACGCGCTCGTGCGGATCGACGCCGACGGCGTCGTGCAGCAGACCGTCAGCCTGGCCTCCGACGTGACCGCGGGACTCAAGAACTGGGGCCTCGAGGGCGTCTCGATCGCCCAGGGGTTCGCCAACGAGACCCTGTACGTCGCGCTCCAGCGCCCGCTCGGCACCGGCGTCAGCGGGGCGACGCCGGAGGCCAGCACGCGGATCGGCCGCTACGACACCGTGACCGGCGCGTGGACCTGGTTCGGCTACACGCTCGAGCAGACCAGCACGAGCGGCGACTGGGTCGGCCTGTCGGAGATCGTCACCGTCGACGCCGACACCGTCGCCGTCATCGAGCGCGACAAGCTCAACGGCCCGAACGCGCGCATCAAGCGCGTCTACACCGTCGACCTGCCCGCCGGCACCCCCGGCACGGTCACGCCCGTCGCGAAGGAGCTGGCCGTCGACGTGCTGCCGGTCCTGGCCGAGCAGCACGGCTGGACGCAGGAGAAGCTCGAGGGCCTCACCATCGCCGCCGACGGCGAGGTCTACGCGGTCACCGACAACGACGGCCTCAAGGACGCCACCGGCGAGACCCAGCTCCTGCGCCTCGGCCGCGCGCTCGACACCGAGCTGGCGAGCACGACGACGACGCTCGCGGCCCAGCAGACGGGGGCCGGCGCCGTACGGCTCTCCGCCACGGTCACCGGTGGCAGCGCCGCCGGAGAGGTCGAGTTCCTCGAGGGCGAGACGGTCGTCGGCACCGTGCCGGTGACCGCGGGGGCGGCGACGCTCGACCTCACCGGGGTGGCGCTCGGCCCGCACTCGTACGCGGCCCGGTTCGTCCCGGCCACCTCCTCGGGCCTGGCGGCGTCGACGTCCGACCTCGGCACCGTGACGGTCACGACCACCACGACGACGACCCTCTCCACAGCCGCGCTCAACCGCGACGTCGCGAACCTCACCGTCGTCGTCGCCCCGGCGGCGTCCACGCCGGTCACCGGTCGGGTCGTCGTGCGCCAGGGCGAGACCGAGGTCGCATCCGCCGAGCTCGTCGACGGCCGCGCGAGCCTCCAGACGGCGCTGCCGCCCGGCCGGCACACGCTCACGGCGACCTACGTCCCGGCCGACGGCGCCTACGCCGCCGGCTCGACGTCGGCCTCCACGGACGTCACGGTGCTCACGTCGTCGACGACGCTGCTCACGGCCGTGTCCTCCGGCGCCGGCCGGGCACAGCTGCGCGCCGTGGTGACGCCGCGCAGCGAGTCGCCCGTGCTCGGCAACGTCGCGTTCTTCGAGGGCGTCGAGCTCGTCGGTGTCGGCCCGGTCGTCGACGGCCAGGCGACCGCCGACCTCACGGGCGTCAGCGGCGGCGCGCACGCCTACACCGCGATGTACGTCCCCACCGGAGAGAGCTTCGTCGCCTCCTCGACGTCGCCGGAGGTGGAGCTGGGCGTCGGTGCCGTGACGTCGCTCTACGTCGGCGCGACGCCGGTCGACGCGCCGTACGGCCGCACCCGCACCGTCGGCGTGAAGGTGACCGGCGGCGAGCCGGTCGACGGCGTGGCGCAGGTGCACCTCGGCGGCATCCGCCGGGACGTGACGCTCGTCGACGGCGTCGGTCGGATCACCATCCCGGCGGGCCTCGCGGTCGGCACCCACACGGCGCTCGCCGTGTTCGCCGGCGACGAGACCCACGGCGCCTCCTCGGGCACCATCGACCTCGTCGTGCGCCCCGCGGGGACGCGGATCGACGAGGCGCTGCCCGGCACCATCGCGGCGGGCCGGTCGGTGACGAGCTCGTTCTACGTCACCGCGCCCGGGTCCCAGATCCCGGCGCGGGGCGCCATCCGGATCTACCACGGCGGCCGGCACCTCACGACCGCCGAGGTGCGCAACGGGCGCGCGACGGTGACGCTGCCGCGCCTCGCGCGGGGCACCTACGCCCTGCGCGCCGAGTTCGACGGCGGCGGCACGTTCGCCCGCTCGCAGCTCACGTTCCGCACGGTCGCGCGCTGACCCCCGCGCCCCCACCCACCCGGGACGTCATGCGGCGCGGTGGCCCGCGCCGGCGGTGCGCATGACGTCCGCGAGGTGGGTGGGTGGCGCGGCGGGGCAAGGCGCCGGGCACGCGAAATGTGCGGCTGGGACAGGCCGGACCCGGCCCGAGGCGCACCAACGTCCCAGTTCGCAAGGTCGGACCCCCGCCCGGTGGTGTGGACCCGCCCACCCAGGACGTCATGCGTGACGGCGCCCCCGGCCCGCGGTTCGCATGACGTCCGCGGGTCGAGCGGAGGGCGGCGGGGCGGGCTCCGCCGCCGGGCACGCGAAATGTGCGGCGGGGACAGGCCGGACCCGGCCCAGGGCGCACCAGCGTCCCAGTTCCGGGGTCAGGCCCGGGGCCTGGCTCCTCGCTTCGCACGCGACCTACCCTGGGCCACGTGGATGCCGCTCCCGAGCCCGCCGCCGGCCACGCCCTCGTCGAGCTCGTCGGCGTGATGGCGCGGCTGCGGCGGGAGTGCCCGTGGAAGGCGGGGCAGACCCACCGGTCGCTGGCGCGCTACCTGCTCGAGGAGACCCACGAGGTGCTCGAGGCGCTCGACACCGACGACGCCACGCTGCTGCGCGAGGAGCTGGGCGACCTCCTGCTGCAGGTCTACTTCCACGCCGCGATCGCCGCCGAGCGCACCGACGCCACGGCCTTCACCATCGACGACGTGGCCGCCGACCTCACGGCGAAGCTCGTGCGCCGGAACCCGCACGTGTTCGCGGCGGACCCGGCGGCCGGCCCGGGCGACGGCACCAGTCCCCTGGACGCCGCCGCGGTCAACGAGGCGTGGGAGGCCGTCAAGGCGACCGAGAAGACCCGCACCGACCCCACCGACGGCCTGCCCCCGACGCTGCCCGCCCTGCTGTGGGCCGACAAGGTGCTCGACCGGTCGGCGCGGGCCGGCACGCCGCTGGACCCGGCCCCCCGCGCTCCCCGCGCCGACGCCGACGCCGACGCGATCGGCGACCGCCTCCTCGGGCTCGTCGCCGAGGCACGCGCGGCCGGGGTCGACCCGGAGCAGGCGCTGCGCGACGCCGTACGGGTGCGGCTGTGACGGGCGCAACCCGGCGCGTCGGCCCGGTCCGACGCCTGTTCCCCCGCCCGGGGGTCAGCGAGCGGCACGTGCAGGTGCAGGCGCCGCTGGCCGACGCCTGGCGCGTCGTCGCGGCTCTGCCGGCCCCGGGGGCCGAGCGCTGGTACGCCGACGCCGCGCCCCTGGCCTTCCGCGGCCGGCTCGACGACGCCGCACGGACCGTGCTCGGCCCACCTCCCCCGGCCCCCGTGGCGTCACCGGGCCCGACGGCCGGCGAGGGCCTGCTCCGCCCCGGCGACGAGGCGGGCTTCTGGACCGTGCTGGAGGCCGACCCCGCGGCGTACCGGCTCCGGCTGCACGCCCGCGTCCACGCCCCCGGGACGGTGCGGCTGAGCGTCTGGCTCACCGCCCTGTCGGGGGTGCCGGGCGCCTGCCGCGTGCACGTGCGGATCGGGTTCCGGCCGCGGGGCCTGGTGGGCGCCGGGTACCTCGTCGCCGACCTGCCCGCGCGCGAGGTCGTCGTCGAGGGCGTCGCGCGGCGTCTCGCCGCGGACGTGGCGGCGGGCGTCGCCTGAGTCCGCTCCCCTCCGGTAGGGGTCAGAAGTCGACGATGTCGCCGACGGCACGGTTGCCCTCCGCGACCCGGATGACGGCGGAACCACCCGCGAACCAGATGCGGTCGTCGACGACGAGCACCCGCTTCACTCCGCCGCCGTCCGGGAGCTCGGCCGTGACGCTGACGCTGGGTCCGCGCTCCAGCCCCCCGGGGTCGACGTCGAACGACTCGACCGTCTCCGTGTACCCGTCGCGCCACCCCTGTGCGGGCAGGTAGACCCGGTCCTGCCACACCAGGAACGCCCGGTGGTCCGTCTCGACGGCCGAGCTGAAGCCGTCCCACGTCACCGTCGAGACCTGCCGCGGCGCGGTCGGGTCGATGATGTCGAAGAGCGACGCCTGGAGGCCGGTCGTGCGGCCGTCCTCGGTCGCGTGCTGACCGATGCCGAGGAGGAGGCCGTCGTCGAGGGGGTGGAGGTACGCCGAGTAGCCCGGCACCTTCAGCTCCCCCGCCAGCGTCGGGGCGGCCGGGTCGCTCGTGTCCACGAGGTAGAGCGGGTCGACCTGCCGGAAGGTGACGACCGCGGCCAGCTCGGGCGAGAGGAACCGCACCGCCTGGATCTGCTCCGTCACGCCCAGCCCGTCGACGCGTCCGGTCTCGACGAGCCCCTCGCCCGGGCGCTCGGCGAGCACGACGAGCGAGGAGCTGGACTGCTCCCCCGGCGTCCCGTCCCTCGTCACCGCGACCCGCACGACACCCGACGCCTCGTCGAGCGCGAACTGGTTGAGGAGGCGCCCCTCCACGCGGCCGGAACCGACGTACGTCGTCGCGTCGGGCTCGCTGATGTCGAAGGAGTGCAGGTCGGACGAGGGCTCGTCGTCGGCATCGTCGTCGTCGCGCACCGTGGACCACGGGGTGGAGGCCACGATCATGCGCTCGGTCGAGGCGTAGACGATGTCCCCCGAGCCCACGACCCCGGCGGACGAGGTGGGCGCGGCGCCGCCTCCGATCTCGAGGCCGGCGACCGACACGGTGGTGAAGCCGCTGAACGCGGTGGGCACGCCGACGTCGCCGCAGCCGAGGAGGGGCTCGACGTCGCCGCCGTCGACGGAGAGCTGCGGCAGCCAGTCGGTGATGGTGCTGGCCTCGATCAGGTCGCGGTTGGCCTCGATCGCCTCCGTCTCCGCCGCGAGGGAGGTGCCCTCGGGCTCGACCCAGTCGAGACCCGGCGGGGCGCTGACCATGACCAGCCGCACGGTGTCGCCGACGAGGCGCGCGCTGCGGTACTCGCCCTCGACCCGCGTCGAGCGGACCACCTCGGGCGAGGCCGGGTCGGAGAGGTCGACCTCGGTGATGAGGGTGCGAGCGGGGCCCGTCCCGTAGGGGTTCGCGTGATCGCTGACCCCGTCGTCCCAGACCACCCCGCCTCCCTGCTGCCCGAGCACGAGCAGCGTCGAGCCGTGGAGGAGCAGCTCGCTCGGGGCGCCGACGCCGCCCAGGTCGACGGAGCCGAGCGCCTCCGCCGACGCCGCGTCGACGACCTGCACGACCCCCTCGACGATGGCGACCACCACGTCGCCGTCGGTCGTGACGATGTCGGCCTCGTCGACGCCCTCCTCCTGGGTGTTGGCCTCCGACGTGCCGTGGTCGGGGCCGACGTAGCCGCCGCGGGGCATGACGCTGGACCGGGGTGAGACGCCGTCGAGCGCCGCGTCGGACTCCCAAGAGCCGGCCGCTCCCTGACGCACCACGTCGAGTCCGCCGAACCCGTCGAACCCGTCGAGGCCCTCGAGCCCCCACGCCGTCACCCGCTCGAGCGCGTTCTCCTGGAAGTACCCGAGCAGGTCGTCGCAGCCCGCGAAGCGGACCAGGCTCGCCACTCCCGTCGGGCCCGCCGGATCCGGCGCGGCGTCGGGCGTCGACGTACAAGCGGCGAGCAGCAGCGGGGCGGCGACCACGGCGGCCAGGCCGCCGCGGCGGAGGGTGTCGGTCGAGCGGTTCATGCCCCTGGGACGCGGGGGCGCGGGCGTTCGGTTCCGACCTCCGCGTCCTACAGCACGAACACGCTGAGCACCTGCAGCACGATGGCGATCCCCACGAGCGGCAGCCCGATGCGCTGCAGCCGGCGCGACTCCGGCGTCGTGTGCCGCACGGACGGGTGCCGCGGCCACTCGCCCGCGCGCTCCTTCGCGTCGCGGTGGCGGTTGTCGTGCCACCACCCCCGCCACACGAGTCCCCACCCCACCACGAGGCAGACAACGGCGAGGACCAGGGCAGCGTCCTTCGGACTCACCCCGCCGACCCGCACCGCTGGGCGGCCGGCAGCGCGGCGACCTCCTCGGGCGTCGGCGGGTCGTCGATGCTGAAGGTCGCGCCGAGCGCGGTGTCGCTCGCGGCCACGCTCACCCCGTCGCCCCCGGTCGCCACGGCACCGTCGGCGTAGCTGCCCACCGCGGGGTTCACCGTGACGTCGAGGTCACCGAGGGTCGTGGAGGCCACCTGGCCCACCGTCGGGTCGGACAGCGCGTTCGACACCGTGAGCAGCCGCACCGTGAAGGACGCGACGTCGGCGTCCGCCCCGGCCGCCTGCATCTCGCGGGCGATCTCGTCGGCCGCCGGCGGCGGGTCGAGGGCGTCGGGCCCGGCCGCCTCGGTCAGCGCGGCGTCGTAGAGCCACAGCTCCGTCAGCCCGGTCCGCACGATCGCGCGCGGCACCGCCTCGACGCCGACCTCGGCGACGTAGTCGCAGTACGCCGCGGTGGCCGCGTCCAGCCGGTCCACCGTCAGCGTCGCGTCGCCGGCGGTCGCCGCCGTGCGCGGGTCGGCGTCGCACCCCGCAAGCAGGGCCCCACCGAGGAGGGCCACCGCAGCGGCGGCCAGGACGCGGGTGCCGGTACGGGCGCGGGACGAGGTGACCACGCTCACACCGTAGCGGCCCCCTTCCGGCAGGTCACGCGTCCCGCAGGTCACGCGTCCTTCGGGTCGAGCACCGTGTCGATGACCTTGGCCGCCCACTCGAGCAGCGCCAGCCCGGTGATGGGCTTGCCCGCCACCACGGCGGTCTGCGGACGCGGCACCAGCACGGTGTCCGTGGCCGGCTTGACCAGCGACTTCGGGTAGAGCCGCTGCAGCCGCACGGCGCGCGACTCGGGCAGCGAGACGGGCGCGAACCGCACGTTCTTGCCCGCCGAGGTGACCTCGCGGATCCCGGCCGCGCGGGCCCGCGCCCGGAACCGCGCGACGTAGAGGAGGCTCTCCACCTCGACCGGGGGCTCGCCGTACCGGTCGACGAGCTCCTCGCGGATCGTGTCGACGTCCTCGTTGCTGCGCACCTCCGACAGGCGCTTGTACATCTCGAGCCGCAGGCGCTCGCTCGGCACGTAGCCGTGCGGCAGGTGCGCCTCGACGGGCAGCTCGATGCGCACCTCCTCCAGCTGGTCGTCCGGGGCGCCCTTGAAGTCGGCCACCGCCTCGCCGACGAGCCGCACGTAGAGGTCGAAGCCGACGTCCGCGATGTGGCCGGACTGCTCCCCGCCGAGCAGGTTGCCGGCGCCGCGGATCTCGAGGTCCTTCATGGCGATCGCCATGCCGCCGCCGAGGTCCGAGTGCTGGGCCAGCGTCGCGAGCCGCTCGTGCGCGGTCTCCGTCAGCGGCTTCTCGCTCGGGTAGAGGAAGTAGGCGTAGGCCCGCTCCCGCGACCGGCCGACGCGCCCGCGCAGCTGGTGCAGCTGCGAGAGGCCGAGCGTGTCGGAGCGCTCGATGATCATCGTGTTGGCGTTGGAGACGTCGAGGCCCGACTCCACCAGCGTCGTGCAGACGAGCACGTCGAAGCGCTTCTCCCAGAAGTCGAGCATCACCTGCTCGAGCTGCTTCTCGTTCATCTGGCCGTGGGCCGTGGCGACCCGTGCCTCCGGCACCAGCTCCGTCAGGTGCTGGGCGGCCTTCTCGATCGACTGCACGCGGTTGTGGATGTAGAACACCTGGCCGTCGCGCAGCAGCTCCCGCCGGATGGCGGCGATGACCTGCCGGTCCTCGTACGCGCCGACGTACGTCAGCACCGGGTGCCGCTCCTCCGGGGGCGTGGTGATCGTCGACATCTCGCGGATGCCGGTCACCGCCATCTCGAGCGTGCGCGGGATGGGCGTCGCCGACATGGCCAGCACGTCGACGCTGGTGCGGAGCCGCTTCATCTGCTCCTTGTGCTCCACGCCGAAGCGCTGCTCCTCGTCGACGATGATGAGGCCGAGGTCCTTGAACCGGATGTCGGGGTTGAGCAGGCGGTGGGTGCCGATCACGATGTCGACCTCACCGGTGGTGAGGCCCTCCAGCACCGCCTTGGCCTCCTTGTCGGACTGGAAACGGCTCAGCGCCTTCAGCACGACGGGGAACCCGCTCATGCGCTCCGCGAAGGTCGAGAAGTGCTGCGTCACGAGCAGCGTCGTGGGCACGAGCACGGCGACCTGCTTGCCGTCCTGCACCGCCTTGAACGCGGCGCGCACCGCGATCTCGGTCTTGCCGTAGCCCACGTCGCCGCAGACCAGCCGGTCCATGGGCACCAGCCGCTCCATGTCGCCCTTGACCTCGTCGACCGTCGAGAGCTGGTCCGGCGTCTCCGCGAACGGGAACGCGTCCTCGAGCTCGCGCTGCCACGGCGTGTCGGGGCCGAAGGCGTGGCCCTGGGTGGCCTGCCGCGCGGCGTACAGCTTGATGAGCTCCGCCGCGATCTCCTTGACCGCCTTGCGGGCACGCGCCTTGCGCTTGGTCCAGTCGCCGCCGCCGAGGCGGTCGAGGGCCGGCTGCTCGCCGCCGACGTAGCGCGTCACCTGGTCGAGGGCGTCGGCCGGCACGTAGAGCCGGTCCGGCGGGGCGCCCCGCTTGGAGGCGCCGTACTCGAGCACGAGGTACTCCCGCACCGCCCCCTGCACCTCGCGCTGCTTCATCTCGATGAAGCGGCCGACACCGTGCTGCTCGTGCACGACGAAGTCGCCGGCCTTGAGCTCGAGCGGGTCGATCTGGCGCTTGCGGCGGGCGGGCATCTTGCGCATGTCGCGCGTCGACGCCTTCTGGCCCGAGATGTCCTCACCGGTGAGCAGGGCGAGGCGGTTGGGCTCGTCCACGAGGCCGTGGGTGAGCGCGCCGCAGGTCACCGTCACGACGTCGGTCGGCGGGAGGGTGTCGACGGCGTCGACGAGACGGGCCGGTACGTCGCGGTCCGCCAGCGCCTCGACCGTGCGCTGGGCCGGACCGTGGCCCGGGTGCACGACGACGACGCGGTAGCCCTGGGTGAGCCAGCCCCCCACGTCGGCGAGCGCCTTCTCGACGTCGCCGCGGTAGGCCTCGGCGGGCTTCACCGACAGCGGCCGGCTGGGCACGCCGGCGATGGCGGCTTCCGTGGCCGGGGCGTCGACGGGCGCGCCGTCGTCCGCGATGCCGAACGGGCTGATGCTCCACCAGGCCTGGCCGCGGGCCAGGGCGTGCTCGCGCACGTCGGCGTAGGAGCGGTACGACGCCGCCCCCAGGTCGATCGGCGCCTGGCCCCCGCCGGCCGCGGCCGCCCAGGAGGCCGCGAGGAACTCCTCGCTCGTCGCGACGAGGTCCGCCGCACGACGGCGGCCGCGCTCGGGGTCGAGGACGAGCACGTGGGCGTCGGTCGGCAGCACGTCGAGGAGCAGCTCCAGCTCGTCGACGAGCACCGGCGCGAGCGACTCCATGCCCTCGACCGCGATGCCCTCGGCGAGCTTCTCGGTGAGCTCGCGCAGCTGCGGGTGCTGCTCACCGAGGGCCCGGGCGCGCTCCCGCACCTCGGGCGTCAGCAGCAGCTCGCGGCAGGGCGGCGCCCACAACCGCTCGACCTTCTCCAGGGTGCGCTGGTCGGCGACCGAGAAGGTGCGGATGTCCTCCACCTCGTCGCCCCAGAACTCGACGCGCAGCGGGTGCTCGTCCGTCGGGGGGAAGACGTCGACGATGCCGCCACGCACGGCGTACTCCCCGCGCTTCTCGACGAGGTCGACGCGCGTGTACGCCGCCGCCTCCAGCCCGCGGACCACTCCCTCGAGCGACGCCTCGGCCCCGGGGGCGAGCTCGACGGGCACGAGGTCGCCCAGGCCCTTGACCTGCGGCTGCAACACGCTGCGCACCGGCGCCACGACGACGGACAGCGGGCCGTTGGCCGCGTCGTCCCCCGGGTGCGCGAGGCGGCGCAGCACGGCGAGGCGGCGGCCGACGGTGTCGCTGCGGGGGCTGAGCCGCTCGTGCGGGAGGGTCTCCCAGCTGGGGAAGTAGCCGACCGTCGCCGGGTCGAGCAGGTCGCCCAGCGCGGCGACGAGCTCCTCGGCGTCACGGGTCGTGGCGGTCACGGCGAGGACGGTGCGACCGAGGTCGGCGAGCCCCTTCACGACGAACGGCCGCACCGCGGCGGGACCGGTCAGGTCGAGGACCCGCTCGGAGCGGTCCCGCGCCCCCGCGAGCGCCTCGTCGAGGGTCGGATCGGCCAGGACGGCGTCGGCGAGCCCGGAGAGTTGCACGAGGAAGGAGCCTAGTCCGGGCCCCGGCGCGCCACCATTCGAGGACGGGCGGGGCGTGGGTGGGGGCCCGGGGTAAAGAAAACGCGGACCGGGCGTCGGCCTGGGGAAAGAGAACGCGGACCCGGAGGCCCGGGTCCTCGGCGTGTCGCGGGCTCGGGTCCGCGTTTTCCTTCGCCGCGCCGCACGGCCCGCGCACTTTCTTCCGACCGGGCTCGACCAGGCCCGATCGGCGCCTCAGCCCGCGGCGTCCGCGTACCCGCTCGCGGCCGCGTACACCGACGCGACGTAGGCATCGTCGTGGTTGTAGGAGAACACCGCCTCGGCCCAGCCCTTCCCCGTCGCGAGGTCGTGGCCGTCGTGGCAGAGGTAGCGGGCGGCGGCGTAGGCCGCGTCGTCGAGGTCGTTGGGATCCATGACGCCGTCACCGTCGCCGTCGGAGCGCCAGCGGTCCCAGGTCGAGGAGATGAACTGGAGCGGACCGACGGCGTGGTCCCACGTCGGGTCGCCGTGCCACGCGGCGAGCAGCGGGTCGGACGGGATCGCCGCGAACCCCCCGGTCCCGTCGAGCGCCGGACCCACGATCGGCGGCTCGGCCCGGCCGTCGAGGCCGAGGATGCTGCCGTGGATCGTGCCGTGGTGGGACTCGACCCACCCGATGCCGGCGAGCGTCGACCAGCCCATCGAGCACGACGGCGCCTCCGTGCGCAGGCGCAGCTCGGCCACGGCGTACGCGTTGACCGCGACCGGCGGGATGCCCGTCGCCTCGGCCACCTGGGCGGTCCAGGCGGCGTCCACGACCGGGACGACCGGGCGCCCGGCGGGCACGATCGGCGCGGGGTCGGAGGCGGGCGGCACCACCCCGCCGGGCGCGGACGTCCCCGCCTCGGGCGCCGGTGCCGGGGTGTCCCGGCCGAGCCACCACGCCGTGCCGACGAGGGCGAGGCCGAGGACCGCCACGAGGAGGGGTACGGCGAGGCGCCGTGTCCGCTGACGCCGCTGCGCCGCCCGGCGTCGGCGCTGGGCGGCGGTGGGCGCGCGACCCGACGACCGCGGCGCAGGCCGCCTGGCCGGAGCCGTCTTCTTCGCCGCGGCCTTCTTCGGCGCGGCCTTCTTCGGCGCGGCCTTCCCAGCCGCGGTCGTGCGCGGCGTCGGCCGGCTCCGCGGCGCCGGACGCCGCGGACCCGGCGAGGTCACCCGAAGCGGCCGTTGACGTAGTCGCTCGTGCGCTGGTCGCGGGGTGTGGTGAACATGGCGTCAGTATCCCCGTGCTCGACGATCACGCCGGGAGTGCCCTGCGCGGCGAGGAAGAAGGCGCAGGTCTGGGAGACCCGACGGGCCTGCTGCATGTTGTGCGTGACGATGACGATGGTGATCTCGCGGGCCAGCTCCGTCATGGTCTCCTCGATGACCCGGGTCGAGGTGGGGTCGAGCGCGGAGCACGGCTCGTCCATGAGCAGCACCTCGGGCCGCACCGCGAGCGAGCGGGCGATGCACAGCCGCTGCTGCTGCCCGCCCGACAGGCCGCCGCCGGGCGCACCGAGCCGGTCCCGCACCTCGGTCCACAGGCCGGCCCGCACGAGCGAGCTCTCGACGAGCTCGTCCTTCTCGTCGCGTGACGCCTTGGTGCCGGTGAGGCGGAGGCCCGCGAGCACGTTCTCCCTGATCGACATGGCGGGGAACGGGTTGGGCTTCTGGAACACCATCCCGATGGCCCGGCGGGCGTCGGTCAGCTTGCGCCGCGGGTCGTAGACGTCCTGGCCGTCGAGGAGCACCTCGCCGGCGAGCGCCGCGGACGGCACCAGCTCGTGCATCCGGTTGAGGATGCGCAGGAAGGTCGACTTGCCGCACCCCGACGGACCGATGAGCGCGGTCACGCTCCGTGCGGGCATGGTGAGCGAGACGCGGTCGAGCACGAGCCGGTCGCCGAACCACGCCGACACCTCGCGCGCCTCGAGCTCCCCGCCCGTGCCGGGACCGGCGCCGCCGGTGCCCACCCGGTACGCCGCGGGCCCGCCGCCCGGCACCTCCCCGGGCAGGGCCGGGATGACGGTGGTGGCCTGGTCGTCGGCGTACAGGTCGACGGTCGCCGCGGTGGGGACGACGGGGTCGTGGCGCATGGGTCGGTTCCTCTCGGGGTGGCCCGCCGCCGTCGGACGGTGTCCGACGACGGCGGGCCGGGATGTGCGGTGGGGCGGTCCGGCGGGTGGGTCAGCGACCCGTGACCGTGAAGGTCTGGCTGCGGCCGTTGACGCTGCGGTCGCCGGAGTAGACGGCGCGCAGGGTGTGCGTGCCCCGGCCGACCTTCGGCAGGGTGATGGCGGCGACGCCCCGGCTCACCGTGCCGCGGGCGAAGACCTTGCTGCCGGCGTAGATCGTCACGCTGCCGGTGATGGCCTGCTGGACGCCGGGCACGGTGACGACGACGGTCCCGCGGGTGCGGGACGCGCTGGTGGAGACGGCCGACGGGAAGGTCTCCCCGATGGCCGGGGTCGCCTTCTGGATGGTGTGCGTGCCCGACGCGGAGGCGGGGACGAGCACGTCGTTGCCGAGGTACTCCATCTTGATGGCGTAGGCACCGGCGGGCGTCGAGGCCCCGGCGGTCAGCGTGGCCTTGCCGTTCGCGTCGAGGGCGACGGTCGTGCGGGCGCCGCCGAACGTGAAGCGGACCTGGCCGGTGGCCGCGGCGCCGTCCGGCGTCGTGACGGTCGCGGACAGCACCCGGGCCTGGCCGAAGCTGCTGCGGCTCGGCGAGACACCCGCCCGGAGCACCGGTGCGACCTTGACGACGACGGAGGCGGCGGCGGAGGTGGAGCCCTCCTGGAGCACGCCGGAGCCGGGCACGTAGCGCGCCGTGTAGGTGTGGCTGCCCGCGGGGACGCCGGTGATCGTCGTGGCGAAGCGGCCCTGCGCGAACCGCGCCGTGGCGACCTTCGTCGTGCCCTCGAGGACCTCGACGGTGCCCGCCGAGACGTCCGCGCCCTTCGCGTCGACCGTGGCCGCGAACGCCACGCTGCCCGCCGCCGGCGAGGACGCGGTGAGCGTCGTGCCCGTCACGACGACCTCGTTGGTCGTGAAGTTCGACGTCGCGCTCTGGGTCGCCTCGCCGCACACGCCGCCGAACTCGTCGCGGGCGAGCTGGTCGAAGCCGGCGGCCTCGATGAGCGGGCGCGCGTCGGTCGAGCACACGAAGCCGTCGGCGCCGAAGACGCCCGCGAGGCGGGTGCGGTCGGCCGCGCGCACGACGTTGTAGAGCGCACGCTTGGCGGAGAACCCGCCGACGATGGTGACGGTGCCCGCCAGCTCGGCCCGACCGGTCGAGAACGGCGCGATCGCGTTGGGGTTCGACTTCACGGTGGTGTCGTCGTGCTCCTGCACGTCCACCACCGTCGCGGCCAGCGTGACGTCGACACCGCCGTTGAGCTTCTTCAGCTCGGAGGTGAAGAAGGAGCGCGTGCCGGAGCCCGACTGCGGGATCTGCGGGACGATCGCGCCCGCCTTGCCGCCGACCTCGCTCCAGTTCTTGATCGTGCCCTGGTAGATCCCGACGATCTGCGCCGAGGTCAGGGTGGCGGGCGCGTTGGTCGTGCGGGCCGTCGCGAGCCCGAGGCCGTCGACGGCGAACGGGTAGGCGTAGAGGCCGGCGTTGACCTCGGCGTCGTTGAGCGCCGAGGAGGAGCGCGCGAAGTCGATGTTCGGGTTCGAGGGGTTGTAGAGCGTGGCCTTGCCCTGGCCCGAGCCGTTGGGCCGGTTGACGGGCTGCGTCCCCTGGCGCACGACGATCTGCGCGCTGGTGCCGGCCGTGAGGGCGTGGAAGCTGCGGAGCTTCCCCGTGGTGACGGAGGCGTTGTAGCCCGGCACCGCGGTCCCGGCGACGGTCGCGCCGTCGGCCAGGTTGTCGAGCACGAACTGGCTGGTGTCGGAGCCGACGCCGACGATGTCGCCGGCGGCGGGCGGAGCGGCGGGGTCGGCCGAGGCGGGGGCGAGCGAGCCCAGCGCGAGCGCCGCGGTCGCCAGCGACCCGGCGAGCACGGTGGAGAGGAGCGGACGAGCGAACATCGGGTGGATCTCCTGTCATCAGCTGCGCACCACGGTCGCGGTGCGTTCTTCTCGGGTGGGGTGGGACGGGAGGAACGGGTGCTGCGGAGGAGCGGTCAGAGGAGGTTGGGGAGCAGCCGCGCGGCGCTGTCGGCGGTCGCCCAGGAGAGCGCGAGCACGACGGGGGCGCTCACGACCCACACGAGGGCCCCGGCCACCCGGCGGCGGAGGAGGGCGATGGCGACGACCGCGACGCACACCCCGCCGAGCTGCAGCGCGAGCAGCGGCAGGGCGGCCGTGTCGACGTGCTGGGGCTTCTCCCCCGCGGGTACGGCGCTGGGCACACCGCCCGGCGCCGCGAACCCCTCGCCGTCCACGGGCACGGTGGAGGTGTCGACGTAGAGCACCTCGCCCGTGCTGAGCCGCCCGAGCGCCGTGTCCGTCGCGCCCGTGACGAGCGTGAGCCGGGCCTCGCCGTCGGCGAGGGGCCCGGGCAGCGGGTCGCCCGCCCGCCGCAGCCCCGTCACGGCGAGGCGCTGCCGGCCCTGGGCCCCGACGACCTCGACGGTGTCGCCGACCGCCAGCTCGTCGAGCCGCGCGAAGGGTCCGCCGAACGTCACGGCCCGGCCCTGCACGACGCTCACGCCCACCTGGCCGGGGAGCACGGTGTCCCGCCGGTGGCCGGGGCCGGCCCGGAGGTCGCCCGACGCCGTGCCCTCGACGACCACCTCGGCGACGTCGATCGCGGGGATCGTCAGCAGCGCGACGGGTGCGCCGACCGGAGCGGTCGGACCGACGGGCACGAAGCCGCCCGCGACGTCGGCGCGGAACGCGTCGTACAGCACCGCCTGGTCGCGCGCGTGGGAGACGCCGGAGAGCACGAGCAGGTGCAGCAGCAGCGTGAGGCTGAGCAGCGCGAGCGTGAACGCGGCGGAGGAGCCGACCTCGAGCCGGCTGCCGGGCCCGCCGACGGGGGCGGTCCTCGGCGGGCCGGGCGCCACGGGGTCGACCACCGGGGCGTTCACGAGCGGACCTTCCGCGCGACGAGCACGACCCGCCCGACCGCGCCCCCGAGGGCGCCGACGAGCGTCAGCACGAGGAGCAGTGGCAGCAGGGCGCTGGACGTCCAGGGCGAGCTCACCGGTGCGGTGGCCGCGGTCGTGACCGCCGCCGCCCCACCGGCCGGCGCGGTCGCGCCCGCAGCGGCGGGGGCGTCCGCCGCCGGGACGGCGCCGGGCAGGTCGCCCACGCCTCCCCCGGCCGGGAACGAGGGCGCTCCGGTGTCGGTGCCGGGGACGACCGGGGGTGCGACCGTCGGCGCCTCCTGGGCCGCCACCAGCTCGGCCGCGCGCTGCGCGCTGCGCCACAGCGGGGCGGTCGCCCCGGCGTCGGTGATGGGCAGGTACCCCTCCGGCAGCGTGCCGTTGCCGCGGCCCGGCCGCTGGCCCTCCGTCGTGGCCACCTGCAGGAACTGTGCGACGTCCGTCGCCTGCTCCGCCGGGAGCCCGTGGGTGCGGGCGACCGTGTGCACGACGAGGGTCCCCGGGTAGGCGTCACCCGCCTGCCGCACGGCCTGCTGGTCGACCACGTACGGCGCGACCGCGGCCTCCGCCACCCCGACGGTGTCCGTCGCGGGGCGGGCGAGGGCGACGGCCTTCGTCAGTCCCTCCGTCGTCGGTCCGACGAAGGTGCCCTCGCGGGTCTGGAGCTCGGCGACCGACAGCCCGAGGCGGGCGGCGTCACCGAGGCTGACGATGCCGAGCATGAAGCGGGTGCCGAGGCCCTGCCGGTTGACGCGTCCCACCCGCCACGGGTCGTTCGCCGAGGACCGCTCGCAGCGCGTCTGCACGTTGGGCCAGGCGTCGAGCACGGCCTCGGCGACCCGGCGCAGCGTCGTGACGGGTGCGGCGACCTGGTTGAAGTAGACGGACGGGTTGGCCTTGAGGCACTCCTGCTCGCTGGACGGCACGTAGGTGTCGAGCAGCGGGAAGTCCCGCACCGGCAGCGCCATCCCGGCGTACGACGGGTTGACCCGCATGCCCCAGGGGTCCGGCCGGCCCTGCACGAACGCGGCCGCGTCGGGGTCGGCCGCGACGTACGCGGTCAGCGCACCGATGACGTCCGAGGACTCCGAGATCGAGAGCACGGTGGCCGCGGCCTCCCGGGCGATCCGGTCCAGGTCGGGGTTGAGGGCGACGAACTCGGGGTCCTGGTTGATCGAGGTCGGGTTGTCCCCCATGCCGGGGTGCCCGCGCCCGAGGTCGGAGGCGACGTAGGACTGGGTCAGCAGCTTGGCGACGAGCCGCGCGTTGAGCCGCAGCTCGTCGACGGCCCCGGCGTTGTCGGGGCGGTCGACCACGTAGGCGACGCCGAACCCGGTGACGGCGGTCGGTCCGTAGGCCGTCGAGGTGCCGCGACGCGCGTCGTGCGGCCCGGACACGAGGGCCGCCGCGCCCTCGCCGCTCTCCATGAGCGCGAAGCCCGCCTCGTCGCTCATCCGGTTGTGCTGGAACTTGAAGCGGCCGTCCTCCAGGCAGTAGGCCGGGGCCCACTGCAGCGAGGCCTGCGCGAGCAGCTCGGACCCGTAGAACCCGACCGGTGCCCGCGGGTCGAGCACGTCGCACACGTTGGGGGCGAGGCCGAAGGTCAGCGGGACGGAGAACCGGTGCTGCCAGTTCGACGCCGACCACCACAGCGCGGGCGACACGGCGAGGTCGACGCCCTCGGACGCGTAGTTGCTGGAGCCCTCCAGCCAGCGGCCGCTGCGGCGGCACTCGGGGTCGGTGTCGCACGACAGGCCCATGATCGGGATGACGACGATCGAGCAGGGCGTGGTCGCGTTGCAGCCGAGGGAGGCGTTCTCGACGTCGGTGCGCACCTCGAGGTCGACCGACCCGCGGCCGTCGGCGTCGGTGAACGCCGCGACCTCGGCCGGCGGCAGCGCGCCGTCGACGGCCGCCTCCGGCGCCATGGTCTCCGCGCTGCACGAGGCGAACCGGTCGCCGTCCGCGGCGGTGAACCCCGTGGCCCAGGTCGAGAAGCCGTCGACGGCGGCGCAGGTCGCGGCGTCCGGCAGCGGCGTCGTCCCCGCCCGGGCGGACCGCTCCTCCTCGGTCGCGGCGGTGTCGTGGCGCCACACGGCGGTGCGGTCGGGCAGGCTCTGCGAGCGCTGGGCCCGCGTCGAGGTCCAGCACGTGTCCCTCGACAGCCGCTGCGCGGCGGGCAGGTCGGGGTCGTCGAGCCCCCGGCACTGCAGCACGACGACGGGGTACTCCTGCGCCAGTCCGGTCTCGCCGTAGGGGTCCGCCGCCCGGGCACCGCTCGGGCGCGCGCCCGACCAGCTGACGTGCACCCGCTCGCGCGAGCGCAGCTGCTGGGTCTTGTCGACCGTCACGGTGACCTCGCGGCTGTCCACCACCTCGCGCGTGCCGTCGGCGTCGGTGAAGGTGCGTTCCAGCGTGCGGGTCTGCTCGAAGCCACCGGTGGCCGGCGCCGCCTGGGCCGGCGGGACGTCGGCGGACGGCAGCCCGACGAGCACCGCCGCGGCGAGCAGCAGGCCGGCCAGCAGCCGGGCGCGGGCGCCGGCGAGCCGCCGCCTCACCGCGACGCTCCCGGGCGGCGGCGGAGCCAGACGGTGATCATCGCGGGCAGGAAGACGAGCGCGAGCACCTCGGCCGCCACGAGCCACGCGAACGGTCCCCGGTCCCCCGGCCGGTCGGAGGTCAGCTCGAGCGGGCTCGCGAAGACGGCTCCCCCGCCCGTCGCCGCGGCCGCCACCGGTTGCCCGGTCGTCGGGTCGAGCTGCACGTCGGACCCCACCGGGGCCGCGCCGGTGCCGGCGCCGGCCGGACCCGCCGCCGTACCCGTGCCGCCGCCTCCCCCGCCGCCACCACCCGCGGCGGGGTCGTCGGTCGAGGGCTCGCCGGTGCCGGTGTCGGTGCCGCACGGTCCCGCACCCTGCTTGTCGCAGGCCGCCGGGGCGGGCGCGATCGTCGCGAGCCGGTTCTCGTTCAGGTTGCGACCGTTGAAGGTGGGGTTGTTGCAGGACCGTACGTCGCGGTTGGCGAGCTCGACGCCCCCGTCGGCCGTGCCGAGCCGGGCGAGCTGGGTGAAGCCCGCCTGCACGAGGTTGAGCGGGAGCGGCGAGTAGCCGTAGGGGCCGGCCTTGGTCTGGCCCTGGCAGAGCGAGTAGTACATGAAGTCCACGAGCGTCTGCCGCTTCGCGGTCGTCATGCGCCGGTCCTGCGCGCCGACCGGGATGATCATGTAGGAGTACGACGACAGGGGGTAGGCCCGCGGGTCCGTCGAGGAGTAGACGCCCCGCAGGTCCTGCGTCAGGTAGTCCGACGCCGACGGGTCCTCGGTCTTGATCCGGGCCTGGGTCAGGGCCACCGCGACGTTGTACTGGGTCGGCTCGACGTAGTACCCGCCCTCGTTGAGCACCTTGACGACCGGGTAGTCCTCGTTGACCGGGTAGGAGTACTCGACGTACCCGATCGTGCCGTTGCCCGACGAGCTCGCGACCGTGTTCATCACCTGGTCGGAGCCGGCCTGGGCGATCGCGCGTCCCTCGCGCGGGAAGTAGGACGTGAGCGTGCCCCGGGGGAAGAGCGACTTCCAGGTGCTGCCGTGCCGGGCCGCCAGCCACGCCGTGAACTGGGCGGTGGTGCCCGAGCCGTCGGCGCGCACGACGGGCGTGATGGGGATCTTGGGGAACGTGCGGCCGTTGTTGTCGGCCGTGATCGCCGGGTCGTCCCAGCTCGTGATCTGGTTGGTGAAGATCTTGGCGATCGTGGCGCCCGACAGCCGCAGGTTGCGCACCTGCTGGTTGCCCACCTTGAGCTGGTAGGTGAAGGCCGTGCCGCCGGCGACGATCGGCAGGTAGGCGAACTGCCGGTTGCCCGCGGTGTCGGCGTTCCCGAACTCGTCGACCCCCTGGTACGGGATCTCCGAGATGGCGAAGTCGGTGCTGCCCTGGGCGAAGTTCTTGCGGCCGAGGGACGAGCCGCCGCCCGTGTAGGCGACGCGCATGCCGGTGGCCTCGACGTCCGCGATCCACTGCTCGACGATGAGCTGGCTCCACGTCGAGCCGGTGCCCTCGATCTGGGCGTAGACCACGGCGCGCGCGGCGGCCGCGTTGCCGGACGTCGTCCCCAGCAGCAGGAGGAGCGTGGCCACGAGGGCGGCGTACCGGAGCACCCGGGGTCGGGGCGGGGCGGGGAGTCGCATCAGGACCTCTTCGAGAGCGGGCCACGGGCCAGGAGCCGGGCGGTGACGAACAGCACGAGCACCAGCACGAGCAGCACGCTCGCCGCGGCGAAGCCGCGGGCGATGGCCTGGGGCTCGCCCGAGCGCACCGTGCTGAAGACGTAGAGCGGCAGGGAGTTCATGAACCCCGACGTCGGGTCGAGCGTGAGGAAGGGCGCCGCGCCGGACGTGAGCAGCACGGGTGACGTCTCGCCGACGCCGCGGGCGACGCCGAGGATGAGGGCCGTCGCCAGTCCGGGCCGCGCGGTCGGCAGCACGACGTGCCAGACGACGCGCCACCGGCTGGCGCCCAGGGCCAGGCCCGCCTCCCGGAGCCCGCTCGGCACGACGCGGAGCACGACGTCGGAGGCCCGGGCGATGATCGGCAGCATCATGACGGCGATGGCCAGGCCGGCCGCCAGGCCGGAGCGGGGGTAGCCGAGCGCCACCACCATCACCGTGTAGACGAACAGGCCGGCCACGATGGAGGGCAGCGCGGTCATCGCCTCCACGACGGTGCGCACGACCGTGGCGAACCGTCCTCCGACCTCGGTCATGAACACCGCGGTGCCGATGCCGAGCGGCACCGTGATCGCGATCGCGATGCCCAGCTGGATGAGCGAGCCGGCCACGGCGTGGAGGATGCCGCCGCGGTCGAAGGCGTCCCGCGGGCCGATGCCCGCCATGTCGTCGGTGAAGAAGTTGAGGTGCAGGAGCGGGCGCCACCCCTTCGCCAGCGTGAAGACCATGACGCTGACCAGCGCCGCGCCGACGACGAGGGCGCCGACCGTGACCGCGGAGCGCACCAGCTGGTCGGCCACCTCGTTGCGGTTGCCGACGAGGGCCGTCGTGACGGCGACGAGCCCCATGCCGAGCACGAACCACAGCAGGAGCAGCCAGCCGACGGACGCCAGCGGCAGCACCCGCTGCGTCAGCAGCCACGCCAGCGCGAACCCGGCGACCCACGCCCCCGCACGGGCGACGCGCTCCTCGGCCGTCGCCCGCCCCAGGCCGGTGCGGCGCACCGGGGGCGGCGCGGCGGGGTCGACGGCGGGCAGCACCGTGCGCGGGGGCACGGCGACGTGGCGGGCCTCGTCGAGGGCGGGACGGGGGAGCTCGGGGGCCGTGGTCATGCGTCGGTCCCCTGTCCCGAGCGGCTGCGGTTGACGATGATCGCGGCGAGCGTGTTGACCGCCAGCGTGATGAGGAAGAGCGCGAACCCGGCGGCGAGCAGGGCCGACAGCTGGGCGGCGCTGGCGTCGCCGAAACGGGCGGCGATGAGTGCGGCCACGGTGTTGGTGCCGACCTCGAGGATGTGCGGCTTGATGTCGAACGCGGGGCTGATGATGAGGTAGACCGCGATGGTCTCGCCCAGCGCGCGCCCGAGCCCGAGCATGGTGCCGCCGACGATGCCGCCGCGTCCGAAGGGCAGCACGACGGTGCGCACCATCCCCCACCGCGTCGCGCCGAGGGCGAGGGCGGCCTCCTTCTCGGCCTGCGGGGTCTGGCTGAACACCTGGCGCATCACCGCGCACGACATCGGCAGCACCATCATCGCCACGGCGATCGCCGCGCAGAACGCGCTGGCGATGTAGCGGGTCTGGTCCCAGACCGCCGCGTCCGGGTCGGCGCTCGGGACGTCGAAGAGCGGGATCCAGCCGAGCGTGCCGTGGAGCCACCGGGCGATCTCCGCGGCGTACGGCTGCACGAGCAGGGCGCCCCACAGCCCGTAGACGATGCTCGGGACGGCGGCCATCAGGTCGACGAGCGAGACGAGCGTGGCCCGGACCGAGTGCGGGGCGTACTCCGCGATGAACAGCGCCGTCAGCAGGGCGAGCGGGAAGGCGATGACCAGCGCGACGCCCGCGACGGAGACCGTGCCGACGAGGATCCCGGCGATGCCGACCGTGCCCTGCTCGGGCGCCCAGTCCTCCTCGGTGAAGAAGGACAGCCCGTAGTGCCGCAGCGTGGGCACGGCCTGCCACGCGAGGAACAACCCGATGCTGCCGGTGACGACGAGCACCGTCGCCCCGATCGCCCGGAAGCCGTGCACGAACACCCGGTCCGCGCCCGTCGGGCGTCGGGAGATCGCGCGCGGGAGCGCCTCGATCTCGTCGTGCTGCGTCGGAACCGTCGTCACGGGTCGGTGTCCCCCATCGGGTGCGGGCGGCCACCTGACGGCCGCGGACCGACGGGAAATCTGGGGGCGGTCCGCCAACGGACCGACCGCTTCGGGTGAACGTCCGACCAACGCCGTCCGGCCCGTCGGCACAGCAGCCCGACGGGGCCACCCGCGACCCCCGGGAGGGGTCACGGCGGGTGGTCCGGGCATGGCCCGGAGGGACTAGGACCGGCCCGCGGGGACCGACCCCCGGACGGGATCGGTCTGGACCGGTCTGGACGGGTCGACCGGTCCGGCAGGTCCGGCCGGGCTCAGCCGGCCGCGATCGCCGCCAGCACGGCGTCGGCGAGCTCGGCCCGGCAGACGACGAGGTCGGGCAGGTAGACGTCGGCCGCGTTGTAGCGCAGCGGCGACCCGTCGATCCGGCTCGTGTGCAGGCCGGCGGCCCGCGCGACGGCGACCGGTGCCGCGGAGTCCCACTCGTACTGCCCCCCGGCGTGCACGTAGACGTCCGCGACGCCCCGCACGACCGCCATCACCTTCGCGCCCGCCGAGCCCATCGGGACCAGCGTGGCGCCGATGGCGGCGGCCACGACGTCGCTCACCTCCGGCGGGCGGCTCCGGCTGACGACGAGGCGCGGCGCTCCCGCGGCGTACGGCGGGGGCACCGGCACGTCCGCCGTGCTCCAGGTCTCCCCGAGCGCGGCCTGCGCGACGGCCCCGGCGGTGAGGTCGCCGACCTCGCCGGGGGCGCCGGCACCGCGCTCCCACAGGGCGACGTGCACCGCCCAGTCGTCGCGGGGCGGCTCGCCGAACTCGCGGGTGCCGTCGAGGGGGTCGACGATCCACACCCGGTCGGCGTCGAGACGGGCCGGGTCGTCCGCACCCTCCTCGGAGAGGACGGCGTCACCCGGCCGCAGCCGGGCCAGCAACCCCGTCAGCAGCACGTGCGCGGCGCGGTCGCCCGCGTCCTTCAGGTCGCTCGTCTCCCACGACTCGGCCACCGCCGTCGTCCGCAGGTCGACGAGCCGTGCGCCCGCCAGCGTCGCCAGCCGCTCGGCGAGGCGGTGGTCGTCGAGCCCGGCGAGCCCGGCGAGCCCGGGGTCGGTGGCGCTGGGCCGCGGGGACGGATCGGACGGGCTGGAGTCGTGGGGCACCCCGCCAGCCTAGAACGCCGGGATCGCGGGCTCAGTCGATGTCCGCGGCGAGCACGTCGAGCAGCGCCGCCGCCGCCTCCGCGGCACGCTGCTCCCCCGCGGCGGCCAGCAGCGCGCGGCGCACGGCCATGTCGAGGAGGAACAGGCGGGCGGTCAACGGGCTCGTGCCCAGCTCCCCCGGGTGGTCCGACGCGCTGCGCTCGAGCAGGTCCGCCGCAGCCGTCCCGGCCGCGACGCGGTCCACGCTCGTGGCGCGGGCGAAGTGCCAGTTGTGGCGGTCGAGGGCGACCGGCGCCTCGGCCTCGCCGAACTCCCAGTCCCACGCGACGAGCCGGCGGCGCGCGCCAGCGCCGGTCCAGCCGAGGTTCCACGGCGACCAGTCACCGTGCCGCAGCCCGTGGAGGAGGAAGGCGTCGCCGTGGTGGCGGTGGTACTCCGCGGCCATCTCGACCGAACGGCGGCCGAGGTGCGCGACCACCGGACCGACCGGCACCCCGTGGGGGCCCTCGCCGTCGCGGAGGCCGCGCGCGTCGGCGAGCAGGCGCCGCAGCCACGGTGACTCCCCGAGGCGGGTGGCCGTCGTGGGACCGGCCGCGACGAGCCGGTCGAGGACGCGCCACGTCGGCGCCGGGTCGTGCGCGTCGACCGGCGTCACGTCGTCGGGCAGCGGCGTCATCCCCAGCGCGCTGCCCGCACCCGCGCGGTGCAGCAGCACGGGGCGGGGCACGACCACGCCGAGGTCGCCCCGGTGGCTGCGGGCCGCCGCCACGGCGGTGGCGTCCCGCTCGCGCTCGAGCGCGGCGCGCCGTGCCGCGCCCGCCCCGACCTTGAGGAACAGCCGCGCGTGCCCGCGCCCGTCGGAGACGAGGACGGTCGGCCGGGCGCTGCCCTCCCGGTCGATGACGGCGAAGCTGAGGTGCACCGCCTCCTCGTCGCAGCCCAGGGCGGCCGCAGCGGCCGTGCGGAGACCGAGCGCGTCGTCGTCGCCGGGCACCTCCACGAGGTCGCCGACGCGGTCCCGCGCCCCGAGGAGGAACCAGGAGCCGACGAGGCGGCGCGCCCACCGCCGCGAGGGCGACCGGAGGTCGTTGCCGTAGCGCAGCACGGCCCGGCGGGCGCGCCGACCGAGCTCCGCGGCGACCACGAAGCGCACCCGGCCCTCGAAGCGCACGAGCCGGTAGTGCCCCAGCGGGTCGGCCGGTCCCCGGCGGCGGCGGGCAGGCTGGGCCGCCGTGCGTCCGGGCTCGTCGACCGACGGCCACACGACCGCCGCCGTGCGCGCCCACGCCGGGTCGGGGCCGGGGACGCGGCCCCGACCCGTGACCTCACGCGGCGCGGACGACATCGCGAGGGTCACCGTCCTCAGCGCGCCGTGAAGCGCGTGATGTTCGCCTGGCGCTGGTTCTGCACCCAGTCGAAGCCGCCGCCCATGACGACCTGCGACCCGTCGCTCGCCAGCGTGCGGGACAGCAGCAGCGAGTCCTGGTTGGCGGTCGTGCCGGTCGTCGTCACTTGGAACCCGCTGCGGACCCGACCCGTGCTGCGGTCGAGCACGTGCATGGCGACGTACGTCCGCGGGTTGGTCTCGCCGAACCCGCCGGCCGCGCTGCAGTCGTGGGCGTGGGACGCGACGTACACGTCGCTGCCCTGCACGAGCACGTCGAAGGTGTCGCCGTAGCAGCGCGCGAACCACCGCACCTGACCGTTCGAGACGGTGATGGCCTGCACGCCCTCCTTGCGCGACGAGGAGCCGGAGCGGTCGTCGCGGCCGCCCATGTAGAGCACGCCGTCGGCGACCTCGAGCGTCGTGGCCCAGTTCGTCGGGGCCAGCAGGTAGCTGCGGCCGAAGCCGCTGGCGTTGGCGCCCGTGGTGCCGTTGACGGCCGCGACGCCCTGGTGGGCCACGCCGTTCATCTGCTGGAACGTGCCGCCGACGAAGACCTTGGCGCCGTCGCCCGACACCGCGAGGGCGGTCGGACGCAGGCCCTCGCCGGGCACGGCGACGCTCATCTTCGGCTGCCACGACGTCAGCCCGCCGCCGGCCAGGTCGAACGCGGCCAGCCGGTCGCGCGAGCTCCAGTTGGCGGCGCTGAAGATGCCGCCGACGTAGAGGGTCGTGCCGTCGGGCGAGACATCGAGCGCACGGACGCTGCCGTTGACGCCGTTCCACCCCACCTGGCCGAGGAACCGGCCGGTCGCGGTGTCGAACGCGGCGAGGTGCTCCGCCTTCTGGCCGTTCACCTCGTTGAAGTCGCCGCCGACGTAGAGCGTCGCCTTGTCCGGCGACAGGGCCATCGCGTGCACCGTCCCGGGCGAGCCGTCCCACGTGTTGCGCAGCACCGGCGCGAAGCCGGTGATGCGCCGACCCGTCGAGGCGTCCATTGCCACGAGGTGCGCCTGCCCGGACTCGTTCGTGCCCGCCGCGGCGCCCGCGGGCCGCGTCGAGGTGAACGCACCGCCCACGTAGATGCGGCCCCCGGCGATCTCCGAGGCCCACACGGGGCCGTTCGTCTGCTCCATCGGCGCCGGTGTCGTCGACACCAGCGCCTGCGCCGGCGGGGTCACCAGCTGCATGCCCAGCGCCACGCACAGCGCAGCCAGGGCGGTCCACCATCGTCTCGTCATCGTGCTCACCACCAGATCTCCGTCCCCAGCTGTCGTGCCAGGTCCTTGTTGTGCGGCTCGTAGTGAGCCCTCAGCTCCTCGGCGACGTCGCCGTCGAGGTCGACCCCGGGCGCACGGTTGCGCCGGGTCGACGAGGGTCCGGCCGCCACCGGGTCCATCCCGGCGAAGTCGGTGACCCGGCGGAGCGTGCCCGTCGGGTCGGCGTAGAGGTCCTCGCTGCGCAGCACGAGCACGCGGTCCTCGCCGTATGCGGCCGTCCAGGCCGCGACGGGGCCGGCGTACTCGCCGCGGGCGCGGTACGCGTACCAGTCCCACGCCCGGGCGTAGTACGCCGGGCGCTCCCGCAGGCGGTCCAGCTCGCCCGCCGTGCGGCCCGCCTCGGCGGCGAGGGCCTCGGGGAAGCCCAGGCCCTCGACGCCGGCCTTGACGCGCTCGCGGTAGTGCGAGTGCGCCCGCGCGACGGGGTCGCGGAGCAGCACGACGACGCGGGCGTCGGGCAGCACGGCGCGCGCCCGGCCCGCGGCCCGCGGGTCGTGCAGGAGCAGCGGGTCGGCCTCCACGGTGAACGCGCCACCGGTGCGGGCCGCGTGCCGCCGGCGCGTCTGCTGCGTCGGGAAGTGTCCCCGGTACCAGCTCTCCGGCCGGCCCGCGTGCCGCGTGAACCAGTGCGGGCTCTTGATGTGCTGCGCCGCCGGCACGAGCGGGAGCACCTGGGGGTGCGCCAGGAGCGAGGACCACAGGAACGTGGTGCCGCTGCGCTTGGCGCCCACGACGAGGAGGTCCGGCCCGGGACGCAGGGGCGCGGTCGCCTGGCCGGCGAGGCGCACGAGGCCCGCCGCGCCGGCCTTCGCCGGCGCCGGCACCAGGTCCTTCGCTCGGCGGACGAGACGGGTGTCGTCGAGACTGCTCATCGGTTTCTCCGGTTCGGACGGGGTCGGTGGATCAGGGAACGGACGTCGGGGAGGTCGAGCGGGCGCCGCAGGAGCTGCAGCAGCACGCCGTAGACGACGAGCCCGCCCACCACGTGGAGCCCGAGCATCGCCACGGTCGGCGCGGCCAGGAGGTGCAGGGCCAGCCCCGGGAGCCCGAAGGCCACGAGGGCGGCCGCACCGGCGAGCGCGACCTGGCGGACCGGCAGGCCGAGCCCCAGGCGTCGCCCGCGGAGGAGGCAGAGCGCGGAGTCGAGGGCCAGGCAGCTGGCCCAGGCGACGGCGGCCCCCACCAGACCGAGCCACGGCACCAGGGCCAGGTTGAGCGTGACGTTGAGCGCCAGGGCGACCGCCGTGTTGCCGGCGGTGACGCCGCTGCGCCCGGCCATGAGCAGCGCCGCGTTCACGTTGCCCATCGCGACGTAGGCCAGCATCCCGAGCGCCATGACGGTCAGCGCCGGGGCAGCCTCCGCGAACTCCGGGCCCACGAGCCCGAGCACGAGCGGCGACCACGTCGCGAGGCCGAGGAACAACGGCCAGGACACGAGCACCAGCCACACCGCCGTCACGCGGTAGACCTCGTCGTAGCCCCGCCGGTCGCCCCGCGCCCAGGCCGCCGCCATGGCCGGGGCGCTCTGCAGGCGCAGGGCCTCCATCGCCATCGTGCCCGTGGTGACGAACCGGCTCGCGGCAGCCCAGGCGCCCGCCGCGGCCGGCCCGAGCAGCACGCCCACGATGATGACGTCGGCCCACACGATGGCGAGCTCGAGGCACGACGCGACGCCCCGCGGCAGGTTGAACCCCCAGAGCTCGCGCAGCTCCGCGCGCACCGGCACCTCGGGCTCCACCGGGCCCACCTCCCCCGCCGTACGGCGCGCCCGCGCCAGGCCGCGCACCAGGAGGGTGGTCGCGACGACGTCGAGGAGCACGAGGGGCAGCGCGTAGCTGAGCAGCAGCCACTCGACCGGGGCCTCGAGCAGCCACAGGAGCGCGACGCCCACGAGGCGGGTGACGGGCAGCGCCACCTGGTAGAGCCAGACGAAGGGCAGGACCGAGCCGAGCGCGCGGGTGCCGTTGAGCGAGGCCTGGCCGACGGCCGAGACGACGAGCGTCCCGACGAGCACCCAGAGGAACGCCGCCACCGCCGGTCGGTCGTCGGCGGGGAAGGTGGCCACGACGTGCTCGACCGAGACGCCGAGGGCCAGCGCCACCACGAGGCTCCACAGGAGCACCGGGGTGAGGGTCCAGCGCATCGCGGAGAACGCGCGGACGTGGTGGCCCACGGCGCGGTGGCCGGAGACCGACCGGACGATGCCGGTGTCGCTGCCGGCGAGGGCGACGCCGTTGAGGATCATGAAGACGGCGACGGCCTGGTAGTAGAGACCCGCGACGTGCGCACCGAAGAGCCGTCCGACCAGCACCGTGAGCGCGAACCCGCCCGCGGCGGCGAACACGGCACCCACCAGGGAGACCGCGCCGCTGCGCGCGAGGTCGCGCCGGCCGCCGGTCGCGACGGGCGCGACCGGCTCGGCACCGGAGAGGACGGACGGGGCGGACATCGGCTCAGATGCCCCGCCCGCGGGCGTGGAGGGCGTCCTGGATGCGGTCCGGCGTGACACCGGCCAGCACGAGGGCGGTCAGCGCGAGCCGCGGCTCGCGGCGGTTGTCGCTCCAGGCCCGGCGCATCCACGTGCGCGCCTCGGCGCGCTCGCCGGCCGCCGCGTGCGCGAACGCGATCTGCCCGCTGATCCGCGCGCGGCCCCGGGGGGACGCCGCGAACTCGGGGAACGCGCCGAGCAGGGTCGCGAGCGCCGCGGAGACCGTGCGCCACCGGCTGAAGAAGTGGGAGCCACCGTTCCAGTGGACGTCGGCGACGACGTCGTCGACGAGCCCGAGGGGGCCGCCGCGCGCGAGCCGCAGCAGCAGCTCGTAGTCCTCGGCGTAGCCGCCGGGGATGTCCTCGTTCCAGCCGCCGACGACCCGGAGCGGCCGCGTGCGGTAGAGCAGGGCCGACGGGTGCAGCTCCATGACGCGGGAGTCGAGCAGGTCCTGGAGGTGCACGCGGTGCCGGGGCGCCCGACGCACCGTGTGGACGTCGCCGCGGACGATGCGCACGCTGCCGCCGACGGCGAGCACCGCCGGGTCGGCCTCGAGCGCGCGCACCTGGCAGTCGAGGCGTCCCGGCAGCCACGCGTCGTCGTCGTCGCAGGTCGCGAGCAGGTCGTGCTCGGCGAGCGCGAGCGCCGTGTTCCGCGCGCCCGCGACCCCCGGCCGCCGGTCGTTGACGACGACCCGCAGGGACTGCCGCGACGGGTCGAGCGGAGCGGGCAGGCCCAGGTCGGCCGGCGCCCGGGCGTCGTCGATGACGACGACGACGTCGATCCGTCCCCGGTAGGTCTGCGCCCAGATCGCGTCGAGGGCCCGCCGCAGCGTCACCGTGCGGCCCCGCGTCGCGATAGCGACGGACACCGGCGGCAGGGAGCGCTCGGGGCGCGCCCGATCCGCGACGGCGGTGCTGACCTGGCTGGTCGTGGTGGCCTCAGGCATCGGTCGCCACCCGCACCAGGCCGAGCACCTCGACGTCGACGGCCGCGAGGTGCAGGCGCGCCACGCGGAGGGCGTCGTTGGACCAGCTCGTCGAGCCGACGAGCACGACGACCGCGTCGCAGGCCTCGAAGTCCACCCGCCAGGTGGGTCGACCGAGGTCGACGGTCTCGACCTGCAGCCGGTTCTCGGCGCCCACGACGCGCAGGCCGCGCCGCACGATCTCGGCCGCGTCCTCCGGGAGGTCCGGCGTCACGTAGACACCGAGGCGGAACTCCTCCCCCGGGTCCTCGGCCTCGCGCTCGAGCAGCCACGGCGCGATGGCCACGCCGACGGCGACGACGTCGCTGCCGTCGCTCCGGGTGTCGCGCACCTCGGCCAGCACGGGCAGACCCGTGTCGTCGAGCGGCTCGCCGCCGTTGCCGCCCCGCTCGCGGAAGAAGGTCGCGAGACCGCCGGTCGGGCGCCGCGTGGTCGCCGCCTCGCCGCGCTCCTCGCGGGGGCGGTCGTGGCGGTTGCGCGCCGCGTCGGTCGCCGGCTTGCTGGCGCGCGGCGTGGTCGGCAGCGGCGGGGCCGCCGCGGCGACGGCGGCGGCCGGGGCCGCCGCGGGGGTGGGACGGCGCGGGTTGCGGACCTGGGCGAGGTACGCCGAGGCGATGCCGACCAGGAGACCGCCGGCACCGCCGGCGACCACGTGGGCGGCGGTGGGCAGCGACGACTGCTCCGCCGTGCCCGCGGCCTCGCTCGCCACGCTGCCCGGGTCGATCACCGTCTCCTCGAGCCGCATGCGCTCGAGGACGAGCTGCTGGCCGCGGTTGCCCTCGGGGTCCGTCTCGTCCTGCAGGCCGGCGAGACGCGTGTCGTGGGCGCGCCAGCGCTCGACGGCCTGCGCCTCGGCCTGCTCCAGGTAGACCTCGGCCGCCGTCTCCGCCCGCGACTCGGCGCGGGCGGCCGTGTCGTCGGTCCAGGTGAAGACGAGGTAGTTGCTGCTCTCCTCGACCGTCACCGACAGCCGGTCCGCGACGTCGTCGAGGTCGGTGCCGTCGCCGATGCGCTCGGCGACCGCGCGGCGGACCGGGTCGGTGCGGGTCAGCGCGACCTGGTCGTCCGCCCAGAGCGTGTCGGAGGTGAAGTCCCCCACCGCGACGAGGCCGCCGCCGACGCGGACCGTGGCCTGGGCGTGGTAGGCCGGCGCGGACGTCGCAGCCACGGCGACGCCGAGGAGGAGGCCGACGGCGAGGCCGACGACCACGTGGATCCAGCGCCTGCGGACGGCGCCGGCCAGGCTCGGCGGACGACGCAGCTCGGAGCCGGGTCGCGTCTCCGAGGCGAGCTCGGTGTCGTCATGCATGGGTGATCACCTTTCTGGTGTGCGAGTGGTCGAGAGCACGACGCCGGTGCACGCCGGCGACGGCGAGAGCGAGGAGGGTGACGGCCAGCGGGACGGGCAGCACCTCGTAGAACGCGATCTGCACGAGGAGCGCGACGCCGGTGGCGTGGAGCCAGACGTCGGGGTCGCGGCCGGAGAGCGGTCGGGCGTGCCACCAGACGAGCAGCACGGCACCGATGAAGAGCACGACACCGGCGATGCCCTGCGAGACCAGGATGGTCCAGAGCTGGCCGTGGGTCCCGATGGAGACGTCGTTGCTGTCCGCCAGGCCCGCCGAGGACTGCGGCGCGCCCCAGCCGAAGAGGGGCGAGCGGAGGGCGAGCGACCACGACGCCTCGTAAAGGGTCGCGCGGGTGCTCGTGTTGCCGTACTCGAACCGCGCCGCGATGACCCGGCGAACGGGCTCGATGGCCAGCACCGAGCCGACGATGCCGACGACGCCGACCACGACCGCGGCCAGGGCCCGGAAGTCCCCGGCCGCCGCGCGGCGCGCCACCACGTAGGCCACCGCCACACCGATCGTGATCCAGCACCCGCGGTTGAGCGAGACGAGGATCGGCGGGACTGACGCGAGCACGAGACCGCCCAGCAGGAGCCGCTCACCGCGGCCGCGGGCCGTGACGAGGGCGTGGACGGCGACCGGGAACCCGATGCCGACGGCCGCGCCCCAGTCGTTGGTGTAGGCGAACAGGGGGCTCGGTCGGGGCGAGCCGTAGAGACCGTCGTACTCCGAGAACTCCGGGTGGGTCAGCGCCGTCACGAACGGGTCGGAGAACCCGACGACGCGCAGCAGCGCCTCGAGCGGGCTCGTGAACTCGAGGTTGTTGACGAGGATCCCGGGATAGGCGAGCAGCACCGCTGCGCCCCAGAGGGCCACCACCCACCGCACCACCGTGCGGCCGGGCAGGCCGCGGTGCACCACGTTCCACACCGCGACGGCGATGACGACCACGGCCGTGTAGAGCACGAGCCGGAACCCGTACGCCGCGAGGTAGCGCGGTCCCGAGAGCATCACCGCCGAGATGCCGACCCAGCCGAGGAAGAGCAGCAGTGCCAGGTACCCGGGCGGCAGCACGAGGACGCGACGGTTGAGCAGCAGCCACATCCCGACGGGCACCGCGACCAGCGCCCACGCCGGCACCTGCACCCCCAGCGCCCACCACAACGGGTAGAGCAGGAAGAGCGCGGCGACCGGGCGCAGGGCGCGGCGGAGCTCGGCGGTCTCGTTCACGGGCGGGCCGTCCCCCCGGTCGTCACGGCGTGCACCGCCGTGGAGGGGGAGCCGTCCACCCGGCGGGCCGGGACGCCCGCGTAGGTGCCACCGGAGGCGAGGCGCCCCCGCACGACCGCGCCGGCGGCGACGACCGCGCCGCGCTCGACGACGGCACCGGGCAGCACGGTGACGCGCGCGCCCAGCCAGACCTCGTCCTCGATCCGGGTCGTCAGGTAGTCGGCGACCTTGGCCGCCCGGCCGCCCTCGTCCCGCCCGTGGGTGGCGGTCAGCACCATGACGCCGGGACCCAGGTGGCAGTCCTCCCCGATCTCCACGCGGCCGCGCGCGACGTCGAGGTAGCAGTCGTGGTTGACGAAGGTGCGCCGCCCGATGCGGAGGCCCCGGCCCGTGATGCGCACACCGCTGAACACGTTGGCGGTCTGGACGTCGAGGCCGGCCGCCCGGTAGACGGCCCACCGCAGCGGCCGCGGCACCAGCGCGGACCCCGCCAGCAGGTCGAGCAGCACGTGACGCAGCGCGATGGCCAGGTCGAGACGGAGCGCGCCCAGCGCGCGCCCGACGAGCCCCGGGCGCGTCACCGGGTCACCCGCGACAGCAGGGCACGCCGGACCGAGCGCACGCGTCGGACACGCCGACCCACGACGGGGTCGATCTGGCGCGCGAACCGCTCGGCGGACTCACCGGCGGCCCTCTCGATCCCGACCGCGTCCGCCTGGGGGCCGCTGTCGCGGAGCGCTGCCGCGACGCCGTCGGCCAGCGTGGAGAAGTCGGTGGCGAGCCGCACGACACCGGCGTCCTCGACGACGGCGGCGAAGCGCTCCTGGTGCCCGTCGACGTGCTCGCCACGGGACGGGTCGCGCGGCACGCAGACGGGCACGTGCCCGGCCCGTCGCGCGTCCATGATCGTGCCCGGACCGCCGTGGCACACCACGACCGCGGCGCGGTCGAGCAGGTCCGTCAGCTCGGCCTGGCCGACGAACTCGACACCGCGCGCGACCTCCGGCCGTGCGCTGTGGCCGTGCTGCACCACGACCTCCACCCGCGGCCCCAGGGTCGCGGCCAGGCGGTCGAGCCAGCCGACGAGCCGGTCGAACGGGTGGTGGTCGGTGCCCACCATCGCGACGACGAGCGGCGCGCTCACAGCAGCGGTCCCACGACGACGGCGTCCGGGTAGACGTCGAGCTGCGTGTCCCACTGCACGACCCGACGGGTCGTGAACGGGCCCACGAGCCGGCCCGTCATCGTCGGCGAGTCCACTCGGTCGTAGACCTCGACGAACACCGTCGGGACGCGGAGCAGCCAGGCCAGCACGAAGAAGGGCACGGCCACACCCGCGCCGGCGCTGACGACCACGGCGGGCCGCTCACGCCGCAGCACGCGCCACGCGAGCACGAGGTTGCGGAGGAGGTTGGGGACGTTGCGCGTGGTCGGCGAGTAGGACGTGACGACCCGCTCGTCGGCGAGACGGTCGCGCACGTCCGGCGTGTCGGGGCAGACCCACACGCGGTCGCGGATCGTCCACCACGGACGGAGGGCCAGGAGCTGCGCCAGGTGGCCGCCCTGGGTGCTGACCAGCAGGGCCTTCCCCCGCGGTCCGTCCCCGGGACGCGCTCGCGCGGCCTCGGCGAGGAGTTCGGACATCAGTACGCTCCCTTCCCGCGCAGCACCGCGGAGACGGTGCGCGCACAGATGACGAGGTCACCCGCGATGGTGTGGTTGTCGGTGTAGGTCAGGTCGAGGTCGACGCTGGTCGCCCACGAGAGGTCGGAACGGCCGCTCACCTGCCACAGCCCGGTGAGGCCCGGCTTCACCCGCAGGCGCCGGCGCTCCGTCGCGTCGTACGCCGCGACCTCCTCCGGCAGCGCGGGGCGCGGGCCGACGAGGGACATCTGCCCCCGCACGACGTTCCAGAGCTGGGGGAGCTCGTCCAGCCAGCGACGTACGGCGCAGGACGCGCCCCAGGCGGGTGACACGGGGGTCGGCTCGGATCTTGAAGAGCACGGCGTCGGAGTCGTTGAGGTGCACGACGTCCGCCCGCACGACCTCGGCGTCGACGGTCATGGTGCGGAGCTTCAGCATGACGAAGGGCACGCCGTCCCGCCCCACGCGGAGCTGGCGGAAGAACGCCGGGCCGGGGCTGTCCGCGCGGACCGCGACGGCGAGGACGAGCAGGACCGGGGCCACGAGCACCAGCGCGAGCGCGGCGACGACACGGTCGAGGACGCCCTTGGCGACCGCGCGCGCCCGCGACGCCTGGGGCGGCGCCACGGACACGATCCCGCGCCCCGCCAGCCGACCGACGCCCATGCGGTGGGGCGCCACCGGCGGCGCCGGGAAGCCGAGCGGGACACCCGTCGGCTGCAGCTCCCACGTCAGCCGGCGCAGGCCGTCCGTGCCCAGGCCGAGGCCCGGGTCGACCAGCACGATGTCGGCGTGCTTCTCGGCGACCTCGTGCGCCAGCGGGGCGTCGGTGAAGCGCGCGGCGCTGCCCACGACCCGGCCCGTGCGGCGCTCGACCGGGAGCCGACCCACGACGCGCACGTCGTGCTCGGTGGTGGTGACCGTGTCCAGGTCGTCCGGGTCCACGAGCACGACGGCCCGGGGCCGACCGCGGAGGACACCCGCGACGGCACGCGCCAGCACGACCGCCGCCACGAGCACGACGAGGGGGGCCACGGGCTCGCCCAGCTGCGCACCGGGCACGGCCAGGTCGACCAGCACCAGCACGCCCAGCGCGACCAGCCCGGACGTCGCGACGCCCGCCAGGTCGGTGCTCGACAGCGCGGGGTGGGGACGGGTCACACCGACGATGCCGCGCGCGACGGCCCACGCGGCTCCCAGCACGAGCACCTCGTCCGCACCACCCCCGGCCGCGAGGACCCCGACGAGCACCATCGCGACCGACGCCACCTCCGCGCATCGCGGGAGGGCGACCCGCCGCCGCAGCGCCACGGCTGCGGCGGGGGACGTGCCGACGCGCGTCCCGGTCGGGCCCGGCCTCGGGCGCGACGAGGCGACGTCGGCCGACGGTGCGAGTGCGCGAGGCACGGCGGCTCCTTCCTCGGGATGTCGATCCACTGGACTAGACCGGTCCAGCGAACACCGTTCTCCCAAACGAACAGGAGGCGCAAACGTGATGCGTGTTTCTTTTACCTTTCTCGTCGGGCACCGACCGGCTCGGCACCCCGCGCGGAGCCGGCCCGGCCCCGTAGGGTGAGGGGGATGGACACCAGCACCGACCACTCGCCCGGAGAGGTGGCGACCGGATCCTCGGCCGCGCCCGACGGCGCTGCTGGGCTGTCGCGCCGGGACCGCCTCCGGATGGCCACGATCGAGGAGATCAAGGCGGCGGCCCGTGACCTGCTGCTCCCCCCGCCGGGCGGTGCCGACCTGTCGCTGCGGGCCGTGGCACGCGAGATCGGCATGACGCCCTCGGCCATCTACCGCTACTTCGAGTCACGTCAGGACCTGATCGACGCGCTCGCCCGCGACGCGCTGGAGTCGGCCGGCGCCGCGCTCCGGGTCGCTGACGAGGCCGACTCGCGCGCGAGCGCGTTCGCGCGGGCCGTCACGCTGGCCTCGGCCTACCGACGCTGGTGCCTCGACCACCGGGCCGAGTTCGCGCTGGTGTTCCGCGACGGCCAGCAGACGGACGCCCTCCGCGTCGACACGATCGCCTTCTACAGCGTGCCGCTGCAGGTCCTGTCCGAGGAGCTCCGGGCCGACCGCATCCGGATCCCCGAGCACACCGACGCGCTGCCGACGGCGCGGCCCGACGTGCTCGAGCTCGCCGCCAACCTGGCCCCCGAGGGCATCGAGCCCGCGACGATGATCTACCTCGTCTCGGTGTGGGCCGCCGTCCACGGCTTCGTCTGCCTCGAGCTGTTCGGACACGTGCCGGCCATCCTCGAGGACCCCGAGGACGCGTTCGAGCACCACGTGCGCCTCGTGCTGCGGTCGGTGCTCGCCTTCGACTGCTGACGGGCCGGTCGGGGAGCCTGACCGTTCCGGTCAGTGGTGGCGCGGCGCGCGGGGGAAGCCCAGGGCGACCTGCACGGCCGCGGAGAGGGCGGCCTGCGCCTGGCGGAGGTCGGGCGAGGTCTCGTCGCCGACCAGGGTGAGCAGCCACTGACGCGCGTCGAGGTCGTAGCCGCCCGCCGCGACCAGCGTCTCGAGGTCGCCCCAGGACTCCAGGATCTGTGCGACCTCGGAGTCCTCACCACGCCACGCGACGACCGAACCGCCCTCGAGGGCCGTGGAGGTCAGGGACGAGCGCCAGGTGATCTCCGGCGAGGCACCGGTGCGGCGCAGCCAGCCCCGGGCGCCCGCCACGCTCTCGCGCCGGCGGACGCTGCTCGTCACGGTCTCCATGGCCCAGTCACCCGTCCGGCGACCGAGGCACCAGGCCGCCGCGTCGAGCCGCGAGGCGAAGCGGTTGCCGACCATGGCCAGACGGTCCACGAGCGGCGCGACGACCATGTCGTCGAGGTCGTGGAGGCTGCGCTCGAGGGCGTCGACGACATCGGCCTGGGGCAACGGCGCCGGCGCGGGTCGGACCTCGTCCCGGGATGCACGCTCGAGGGCCTCCAGGATGCCGACGGCGAGCCGCCGCTCGAGGGTCGTGAAGTCACGCCCGACCCGACGCAGCACCAGGTCGACGGGCCGCCCCGCCGGGTCGACGTGCCGCACCACGAGCAGGTCGCCGGCCTCGGCCTCGGGTGGGGCACCTCCGGGACGGACCTGCACGGGCGGTGCGTCGGGGGGGCTCCCGGCGGGGGGCGCGGGGTCCGGCGACGACCGCGTCAGCACCACGACGTGGTCGACCTCGAGCGCTCCGCGCAGCGTGCGCTCGACGAGGCCCGCCCACTCCGTGACGCGACGTGGCGTCGTCCTGCTCTGTCTCACGGTGGTGCTCTCCTGCCGTTCTCGCGCCTCCGGCGGTTGTTCCGCCGACCGTCGGCTCCGTCCGGGCTGTCGCACCGCGCCCGTGGTGGGAGCGCAGGGCTCAGCTGAACGCCGAGAACCGAGCCAGCCGCCACCGATCGGGGGACGGCCACCTGATGAACGAGAGTTCCGCTACCGCGTCACCATCTCGAAAGAAAGTGCGGCGCAGATCACTCGCTCGCGATGATACTCAACGGTTGAAGCGTTGCTGGGCCTGCTCGAGGCCCTCCGTCACCAGGCACTCCACCGCGTCCGCGGCGTCACCGACCTGGAACGGCAGCTCCTTCTGCTCCGTGCGCGAGTAGTCCGCGAGCACGAAGTCGGCCACCTCCTGGCGGCCCGGAGGGCGACCGATCCCGGCACGTACCCGGTGGAAGTCACCCGTGCCGAGCGACGACCGCATCGACTTCAGGCCGTTGTGCCCGTTGTCGCCGCCACCCAGCTTGAGGCGCAGGGTGCCGAAGGCGATGTCGAGCTCGTCGTGCACGCGGCGACGACGCGCTCCGGCGCGATCTTGTAGAACGTGGTGAGCGCCTTGACCGGGCCGCCGACCTCGTTCATGTAGGACCGCGGTTTCGCGAGGACGACCCGGGGGCCGGGGCTCCCCGGGGCACCGACGCGTCCCTCGACGACGTCGGCGCGCCCCGTCTTGTGGGCGCGGAACCGGCTCCCCCACCGCTGGGCGAGCTCGTCGACGACGAGGTAGCCCACGTTGTGCCGGTTGCCGGCATACGAAGGGCCGGGATTGCCCAGCCCGACGACCAGCCACACCTCGGTGGACGTGTCGGACATGCGGCAACCCCGGCCTCTCGTGTCGTGCTGGTGCCGGCCCGTGGTGACGGGCCGGCGGGGATCACTCCTCGTCGGTGGACGCGTCGGCGTCGGCGTCGCCCTCGGCGTCGGCCTCCGGCTCGTCGCGCTCGATGCCGACCTCGGCCTCGGCCTCGGCCAGCTCGGCCTCGACCTCCTCGGCGGTCGCCGCAGCCGTCACGTTGACGACGAGCACGTCGGCCTCGGTGACGAGCGTCGAGCCGGACGGGAGCTGGAGGTCGGCGGCGGTGATCTGCGTGCCCGCCTCGGCACCCTCGACGGAGACCTCGATGGCCTCGGGGATGTGGGTGGCCTCGGCCTCGAGCTGGACGGTGGCGTTCTCCGTGACGACGAGCGTCTCCGGAGCGGCCTCGCCGACCACGGTGACGGGGACGTCGACGGTGACCTTCTCGCCGCGCTTGACGGCCACGAAGTCGACGTGCTCGATGACGCGACGCAGCGGGTCCACCTGGATGTGCTTGGTGAGCGCCAGCTGCACGGTGCCGTCGACGTCGAGCTCGAGCAGCGCGTTGGCGCCGCCGTGCTTGAGGGCGAGCATCGTCTGGTGGCCCGGGAGGGTCACGTGGATGGGGTCGATCCCGTTGCCGTAGACCACGGCCGGGATCTTGTTCTCGCGACGGATGCGGCGCGCGGCGCCCTTGCCGAACTCGCTGCGGACCTCGGCGGCGATCTTCTCGCTGGACATGGGGTGACTCCTCGTCGGACTTCGTCTGCGGCACCGCGAGGTGCCAGGTCGGTCGCGCCACGGCAGCACAGCGCGGCGAACCAGAGGTCCGGCCGGCCCTGTCGATCACGGAACCCGGAGGTTCCCTCGCCGAGGCAACCGCAGGAGTGTAGCGACGTCGCGGCGGGCGGGGCAAAACGCGGACCGGGCCGAGACCCGGTGGGAGAAAACGCGGACCCGGAGCCGCGACACGCCGAACCCGGGAGCCGATCGTTCCGCGTTCTCCTCGCCCGGTGCGCCCGGCCCGCCCGGTGCGCCCGGCCCGCCCGGTGCGCCCGGCCCGCCCGGTGCGCCCGGCCCGCCCGGTGCGCCCGGTGCGCCCGGCCCGCGCGCTCGTCCCCCCGGTGCCGCACGGACGGTCCCGCGCCGTACCCCTCAGCGGCTCACGGTCACGACGGCCGGAGCGCTCTCGAGCGCACCGAGGACGGCCGACACCTCGCACCGGGCGGAGGGCTGCTCGGCGAGCAGGCCCCCCGAGGCCTGGGGCGCGAGCGCCGCACAGGCGCGGAGGGTCGGGGGTCCGCCGCCGAGCTGGCGCGCGGCGTCCGTCAGGGCGGCCGTGCCGGTGGCGCCGCTGTCGTAGACCGGCTCCGCGCCCCCCGCGAACACGACGTCGACGAGCACGTCGACCGACTCCCCCTGCGTGACCGCCCCGCGGTCCACCCGCAGCTCGATCCCACGGGTCTGCTGCAGCGGGAACGCCAGCCGGTTGTTGGACGCGTCGGCCAGCGCGGCGTCCAGGTCCGACCGGGCCTCCTCCTCCCACCGCTGCAGGGCGTCGGCCTCCGTCCCGAGGTCGAGCTCCAGCTCCGCCGCCACCGTGGTCTGCGACCCGCTGAGCGGCACCTGCACCCGCCAGGCACACGCCTGCTGCACGCCGGCGTCGGTCGGCGCGAGGTCGGCCTCCACGCCGGGGTCCCAGCTCACCCCCGAGCGCGGGCAGCCGCCGGACGCCGCGGCCGGCAGGAAGGTCAGCAGGGTCACCGCGTCGCGCGACTCCCCCGGACGCGTCGGCAGGGTCACCGTGAGCTCGACGTCGACCGTGCGGTTCTGGGGGTCGTACGCCGCGGCGCGGCTCGTGGTGAGACCGCTGGGGTACGACGCGGGTGGCGACTGCTCCCGCTGCACGGGCAGCGCGGCCCGTGCCTCGGTCCCGGCGCCCGGGTCGGGCTCGCCGCCGCTCCGCACGATCTGGAGGACGAGGCCCGCGACGACGACGAGCGAGACGGCCACGACCAGCACGAGGGCCCAGGTCGGCACCCGGGACCCGGCGGCGTGGGCCCGACGACCGGCCGACCGCTCCGCCGGGGGCAGGCCGGCGGTCGGGGGCAGGCCGACGGTCGGCGGCGCCGCCGCGGCGCCGGGAGGGGCCGACACGGCCGCCGCAGCCGCTGCGGGCACCGGACCGGGCAGCACCGGCCGCAGCTCGGTGCCTCCGGTGGGGACACCGGCCGGCGTCTCCACGGCATCCTCGCCCGTGGCCCCCCGGCCGTCGTCCACGACGGCCGGGCCGACGTGGTGCCGCACCACGGTGCGCTGCGCGGTGTTCCACGACACCGGCTCGGACTGGGCGGGCAGGGCCGGGGCGTCGAGCGCGTCGTCGGGCAGGTCGCGCAGCGCCTGGGCGGTGGCGGCGGCCGACAGCCTCGTGGCGGGGTCCTTCGCCAGGGTGATGGCGAGGACCGTCCACAGCAACGGGTGCACCGGGAGCGCGGGCGGCTCGACCGTGACGTGGCGGTTACCGATCGTGTGGACGGTGCCCTTGCCGGCGAACGGCGTGCGGCCCGCGAGCAGCTCGTAGAGCAGCACGCCCGCGGCGTACACGTCGGAGGCGGGGCTGAACCGGCCGTACTGGAACAGCTCCGGCGGCATGTAGCCCGGGGTGCCGATGAGCCCGGTGGCCTGCACGGTCGACTCCTGCGCGAGGCGGGCGATGCCGAAGTCGGAGAGCCGCACGCCGCTCCCGTCGCCCGGCACGCCGCCCTCGAGCAGCACGTTGTCGGGCTTGATGTCGCGGTGCAGGAAGTTGGCCGCGTGGGCGGCCGCGAGGGCGTCCAGCACGGCGCAGGTGACCAGCACGGCCTCCCGCGCCGGCAGCGTGCCGACCTCGCGGAGGTGGCGCCGCAGGTCGCGTCCCTCGACGAGGTCCATGACGATCGCGAGGTCGGTGCCCTCGACGACGAGGTCGCGCACCTGCACGATCCGCGGGTGCCTCAGGTTGAGCAGGATCGAGCGCTCCTGGATGAAGCGACCGACGATGTCCGCGTCGTACACGTAGGTCTCGCGCAGCAGCTTCGCCGCGACGTGCTGGCCCGTCGTGCGGTCGACGGCGCGCCAGACCTCGCCCATGGCTCCCGCGCCGAGCCGCTCGCGCAGCTCGTAGCGGCTGCCCAGAGCCCGCGGGCTCCCCTCCTCCACCGACCTCACGCCCCCGTGGGGACGGCGAGCCAGTACAGGTGCTGCGTCTCGGGGGCCCCGGTGGTGACGACGCTGCGGACGCCCGGGTCCTGGGTCGTCGACGTCAGGGCCACCACGGCGTCGTCGGGCAGGGCCTGCTGCGTGGCGAAGGACAGGGCGGGCCCGGCCAGGCCGTCACCCGGGTCGAGCCACAGCGCGGGCAGTGCCCCCGCGACGTCCGCGGGGGCGCCGCTGCCGGCGGCCTCGACGGCGCGCACGAGGGCGACGACCGCGTCATGGCTCGCGAGGTCGGCGTCGGCCCCGTTGACGTCGAACGGACGGCCGAGCACGTCGACCGCGTCGGTGTCGGCGGTCAGGGACCGCAGCGCGGCGAAGTACGCCGCCGCGCTCTCCCCCGCCGCACCCTCGGCCAGCGTCGTGGCGTCGCCGGCGTCGGGACCCACCGTGAGGAACGGGGCGGACAGCACGCCGCCGCTGTCGGCGAGCACGTCCGCGAAGACCGGGCTGAGCGCGTCGGGGGTGAGCACGACGGGCACGTCGGCCACCGTCTGGATGCCCTGGACGAACCGCGCCTGGTCGGCCGCGGCGCCCGCCAGCACGACGCTGTCGATCGCCCGCTCGTCCACGGCGTCGGCGACCGCCGTGACGGCGGCCCCGACGCCGTCGGCCCCGAAGGTGGCGGCGCGCGCCCCTTCCACCTGGGGTTCCTCCGCGTCACCGATGGTGAGCACGAGGGGACGGGAGGCCGCGACCGCCGCGAGCGCCTCGCCCATCCCCGCGTCGACGGCGCTCGTCGACGGCGCCGTGCTCCAGGTGGTCGCGGGCAGGCCGCTCCCGCCGAGGTACGGCGCGACGACCGGCACGCCGGCCTCGGCGGCCCGCTCGAGCGCGGCGGTCGTGTGGCTGCCGGACGTGCCCAGCACGATCCCGCTGACGCCGGCGTCGACGAGCTCCTCGACGACGGCCACCGCCCCCTCGGCGGTGCCGCGGTCGTCACGGCCGAGCACCTCGACGTCGACCCCGCCGTCCGCCAGGCGACGCTGGGCGACCATCGCGCCCTGCGCGAGCGGCAGCACGTCGGTGCCCTCGGCGCCGGAGCCGACCGAGCTCACCACGACGCCGATGCGCACCGGCCCGTCGACCTCGGCCGCGAGCGCGACCTGGGCCGGCGGCACCGGCTCCACCTCGACCGCGTCGTCCTCGCCCTCGTCGTCGCTGCAGGCCGCCAGCGGCAGCACGAGGAGCGTCGCGGCCAGCGCGGCCACGGCACGCCGGTGCCGGGACCCGTGCGCCACGGACCTCACTGCGGCACCACGTGGAGGGTGTAGACGGTGAGCACGCTGCCGTCGGCGTCGACGCCGGCGGTGTTGAGCTCCTCCTGGCGGTCGACGCCCAGCTCGAACTGCCGCTGCTGCCGGGCGACGTCACGGAGGTCGAGGCGTCGCACCGCCGCGAACCCGGTCGTGCTGCCCAGCTCCTCGAAGACGGTGCGCTGCGACTGGCCCGCCGACGAGGCGTTGGACGAGAGCGCGCCGAGGATGCCGCGCCCGGAGGCGGCCGAGCCGAACTGCCGCAGCGCCTCGTCGAGCGAGGAGACGAGCGCCGTGCTGGTGCCGCCGAGGTCGGTCCCGGTGGCACCCATGTCGGCCACCAGCGCATCGCCCGCGGCGCCGAGCCGACCCTGCAGCAGCTCCGCCGCACCGGTCAGGCGCCGGTCGGCCCGACCCTCGAGGTCGCCGGCGACCCGCGACCCCCAGGCCTCCACGGCCCCGCCGTCGGTCTCCAGGCCCGCGGCGTACTCCGCGATGAACTCCTGCAGCAGGCCGTCGACCGACTCCTGGGCGTCCGCCAGGTCGAGGAGGTTGCCGTCGAGGTCCCCACCGACCGTGGTGAGCGCGTCGTCGGCGGCATCGAAGTAGTCCCCGACGTCCTGCGTCAGCGCCAGGTTCTGGCAGTCGAGCGCGGCCCACGCGGCGGCGAGCAGGTCGAGCGCGGTCGTGCCCGCGGACGTGCCGGGCTCGGGGAGCGTCGCGCAGTCCGTCGTCGGTGCCGTGGCGCCGATGCCGCCACCGGCCGTGCGCGCCGCGTCGATCTCGGTCTGGAGCGCGGTCACCGCGGCGACGACGTCGTCGCTGCCGTCCGTGCCCGCGGCGAGGGCCTCGTCGACCGCGTCGAGCGCGTCCCCGAGCAGGCCGACCTGCTCGTTGATGCCCGCGAGGGCGCCGGGCACGTCGCCCTCGACGAGGCCGCGCACCTCGGTCCACGCGGCCGTCAGCTCCTCGAGCTGCGTCTCGAGCACCGACGTCCCGTCCGGCGTCGCCGGGCAGAGGTCGAGGCCGCTGACACCGCCGAGCACCTCGTCGAGGAGGCCCCCGACGCCGCTGCCGGGCGTCCAGGTGCCGTCCCACAGCGGCGCGCAGACGACGCCGAGGAGGTCGTCGATGCCCGAGCCGAGCGACGCGAGCGGGCTCGGCACGGTCCCCGTGCCGTCGAGCTGCTCGGCGGCGACCTGCTGGAGGGTCGTGATGCTGCCGGCCAGCGCGCCGCCGTCGGCGACGAGCGCCTGGAGGTCGACGAGCTCGCCGCGCAGCGTGGCCAGGGCGGTGGTCAGCTGCGTGCGCAGCTCCTCCACCTCGGTCGACACCCCGGCCGTGCTGAGGGCGGTGAGCAGCCCGTTGAGCGAGGAGACGGCGGTCTGGACGTCGCCGAGCTCGGTCGCCACGTCACCGAACCCGGCGGGGCGCACCTGGCCGGCGAGGTCGGCGGCGAGGGTCGCGAGCTCGGCCGCGGTGCCCTCGAGGGCCTGGCCGGTGGCGGCGAGCTGGCAGGTGACGGAGCGGGGCGTGCCGGCCGCCACCTGCGCCGGGGTCGGGCAGGCCGTCGCCGGGGACTCGGCCTCCGCCCGGGTGCCGACGAGGGCGGTGAGCGCCTCGGTGGTGAGTGCCGCGCACTCGCCCGACGCGTCGGCGTACGCCGCGAGCAGGCCCCCGACGGAGGCGAAGAGGTCGCGGAGCGTGGCGTCGCCGCCGGCGGCCAGCGACGCGTCGACGGCGCAGCTCCCGCCCACCGGACGCACCGAGATGAGCTCGCGCGGCGCGACGTCCGACGGTCCGACGAGCGCCCCCAGGTCGCCGAGGGCAGTGTCGAGGTCGGTCGCGCCGGAGCGGCCCGCGGCCTCCAGGGTGCGGTCGATCTCGGCGCTCTTCGCGCCGAGGTCGGCGACGATGGTCGCGATCTGGGCCGGGATGTCGCCGCGGGAGCCCTGCAGCTGCCCGACGGCATCGGCGCCGACGCCGCTCGCGGTGCTCTCCAGGTCGGCACGGATGTCGGTGAGCACGGTGCTGGCACCGGTCAGCACCTGGTTCACGGCGTCGATCGTCGTGATGGTGTCCTGCTGGAGACGCCGGGCGCTGCCGGCACGGTCCACGAACGCCGCCTGCACGAGGCCGTCGATCGACGGGTCGCTGACGAGGCCGGGCTGCACGCTGAGGTCGAACGTCGGCGGCGCGAAGTCCTCGGCCTCGAGCACGAGGCGGAACGTCGCGGTCGTCGCGAGGCGCGGCGGGGCGAGCATGGCCGCCCACTGCACCACGGGGGCGCCGTCCGCGTCGCGTCCCAGCACGCCGTTGGTCACGTCGTCACCGTCGGCGGCCGCGGTGACGACCCGGGTGGCCTCGTCGAGGGCCACGCCCCCCACGACGGTGAGCGGGCTGCCGACGAGCGCGAACTCGTCGTACTGGCGGCCCTCGGAGGAGTAGGCGACCTGCGCCGGGCGCACGGTCGTGTTCTGCACGGTGACGTCGATGGTGACGCGCCCGTCGTGCCCGGCGAGGTCCGCCAGGTCGGTGCCGGAGCGGCCGTCGGCCCGGTAGGCGGTGAGCACGCGCACCGGGAGGTCGGCGTCGGCGGGGTCGACCGACTCCTCGGTGGTCGTCACCTCGCCGTCGCTCTCGGTGACGAGCCGGTTCGCCACCCCGGCCACGCCGCCGTCGCCGGTGAGCGTGACGTCGATGGTGCGGAGGCTGCGCGGCTCGTCGGCCAGGGCCGTCTGAGGCGCCGACACCAGGCCCGCGGCCACCAGGGCGACCGACCCCAGGAGGGCGACACGCCGCACGGCGGGGGTGACGAGGCGACCGCGCGACGGTGCGCGATGCGTGGGTGCCATGCGGCGACCTCCGAGAGGCTCCGCCCCGGGCGGCGCTCCCCCCGGGGCCGTGGACGTGACGGTGTCCCCGGCAGCCTAGGTCGGCTGCGGGGCGACGGGGGTACCTTCGCCCAAGTTCGACAGTGGTCCAAACCACTCGGACCCCGGTCTAGACCAGGAGTCCTCCTGGTCCGGGCCGGGGTCCGGGGCGGGTGGTGCCGGTGGGGCCGTCGCGCTCAGGCGTGGCCGTCGAACATCGACGTCACGGAGCCGTCCTCGAAGACCGCCTGGATCGCCTGTGCGAGCAGCGGCGCGATGGACAGCACGGTGAGCTTGTCGAAGCTCTTCTCCTCGGCGAGCGGCAGCGTGTTGGTGAGGATGACCTCGACCGCGGGGCTGTTCTTGAGGCGCTCGACCGCGGGGTCGGACAGGATGCCGTGGGTCGCCGCGATGATGACGGCCTTGGCGCCCTGCTCCATGAGGGCCTCGGCGGCCTTCACGATCGTGCCGCCGGTGTCGATCATGTCGTCGACGAGCACGCAGGTGCGGCCCTCGACCTCGCCGACGACGCGGTTCGCGACGCTCTCGTTGGGGCGGTCCGTGCGGCGCGTCTTGTGGATGAACGCGAGCGGGACCCCGCCCAGGCGGGCCGACCAGCGCTCGGCCACCTTGATGCGACCCGCGTCGGGCGACACGACGGCGAGCTCGGACTCCGCGCCGTACTTGTCGCGGACGTAGTCCGCCAGGATCGGCAGCGCCATGAGGTGGTCGACGGGGCCGTCGAAGTAGCCCTGGATCTGGTCGGCGTGCAGGTCGACCGAGATGAGCCGGTCGGCGCCGGCCGTCTTGAAGAGGTCCGCCACGAGGCGGGCCGAGATGGGCTCGCGGCCCCGGTGCTTCTTGTCCTGGCGGCTGTAGCCGTAGAACGGCATGACCACCGTGATCCGCTTGGCCGAGGCGCGCTTGAGCGCGTCGACCATGATCAGGTGCTCCATGATCCACTCGTTGATGGGCGCCGTGTGGCTCTGCAGCACGAACGCGTCGCAGCCGCGCACCGACTCCTCGTAGCGCACGTACTTCTCCGAGTTGGCGAAGTCGTACATCGACGAGGGCACCAGCCCCGTGCCGACGAGCTCGGCGACCTCCTCGGCCAGCCGGGGGTGCGCCCGCCCGCTGAAGACCATGAGGTTCTTCTCGCCTACCAGCTTCATTCCGCTCACGCCGGATGCGCTCCTACCGCTCGATGCCGTCACGGCCGGCTTCCCTGCGTCGGCCTCGGGGATTCTCGCGCACCCCACCGGTGACGCCAACTCAGGGTCGGCCCGTGCTCACACCGTGGTCACCTCAGGAGAGCGGGGGCTGCCCGTCCGCGGGCTCGTTCCCGACGTCGTGGCCGGTGTCCGCGGCGCCGGGGTACGCCGCCTCGTCCGACGCGCCCCGGGCTGCGGCCGCCGCCTCGGCCTGCGCCGTACCGGGGCGGCGGCGCGCCACCCACCCCTCGATGTCGCGCTGGGGTCCGGCGGAGACGGCCAGGGCGCCCGCGGGGACGTCCGAGCGGACCACGGTGCCCGCGCCGGTGCTGGCCCCGTCGCCGATCGTGACGGGCGCCACGAAGGTGTTGTTCGACCCGGTGCGCGCGTGCTTGCCGACGACGGTGCGGTGCTTGGCGACCCCGTCGTAGTTCGCGACGATCGTGCCGGCGCCGATGTTGGTGCCGTCGCCGATCTCGGCGTCCCCGACGTAGGACAGGTGGGGCACCTTGGCACCGTCGCCGATGACGGCGTTCTTGGTCTCGACGAAGGCGCCGATCTTGCCGGCCGCCCCGAGGCGGGTGCCGGGCCGCAGGTAGGAGTACGGACCCACCGTCGCGCCGTCCCCGACGACGGCCAGCTGGCCGTGGGTGCGCACGACGCGGGCGCCGGCGCCGACCTCGCAGTCCTCGAGCGTCGTGTCGGGGCCGATGACGGCGTCCTCCGCGACGACGGTGGCGCCCAGCAGCTGGGTGCCCGGGAGGATCGTCACGTCGGGCGCGAGCACCACGTCGCTGTCGATCCAGGTGGTGTCCGGGTCCATGATCGTGACGCCGACCTCGGTCATCCAGTGGTCGAGGATGCGGCGGTTGAGGAGCCGGCCGAGCTCCGCCAGCTGGGCCCGGTCGTTCGCGCCGCGCGTCTGCGTCTCGTCGTCGATGCAGTAGGCCCCCACGGTGAGGCCGGTGTCGCGGGCGATCCCGACGGCGTCGGTCAGGTAGTACTCGCCCTTCGCGTTGTCGTTGCGGATCGCCGCCAGGGCCTCGCCGAGGAACGCGCCGTCGAAGGCCAGGATCCCGGAGTTGATCTCCCGGATCTCGCGCTGGACGTGGTCGGCCTCCTTCTGCTCGACGATGGCGACCACGTCGCCCTCCTCGTCGCGCACGATGCGGCCGTAGCCCGTCGGGTCGTCGATCTCGGCCGACAGGATGCTGACGGCCCGCTCGGCCGCCTCGTGGTCCGCGACGAACGCCGCCAGGCTCTCGCCGCGCAGCAGCGGGGTGTCCCCCGTGAGCACGACGACCGTGCCGTCGACGCTGCCCCCGAGCGCCTCCACCGCGATCCGCGCCGCGTGCCCCGTGCCGTCCTGCGACTCCTGGACGGCCAGCACCGCGTCGGGCTCGAGCTCGCGCACGTGGGCGCCCACGGCCTCGCGCTGGTGGCCGACCACGGCGACCACCCGGGCGGGCGCGACGGCCCGCGTGGCGGCCAGCACGTGGCCCACCATCGTGCGCCCCCCGACCCGGTGGAGCACCTTCATCGTCTTGGACCGCATGCGGGTACCGCCACCGGCGGCGAGGACGATGACGGTCACCTGGCTCATGGGGGGACACCCTAGACGGCCCGGACGACGCGAGGGTCACCTAAGGTGGTGCCTCGCCCCGCCCTGCGCGCGGGCGTTCCCCGGTTGCTCTGCTGGCACGGGCGGGCGGACTTTGAATCCGTCTTTCGTTGGTTCGATTCCAACCCGGGGAGCCCCTCGTCGTCGCGCGTTCCGGCGCGCCTGGCCCGGGCCGGGGGGCGGCCCTCCGCCGGGAAAGAAAACGCGGACCGGGTCCTTCGCCGGGAAAAGAACGCGCGGACTCGGGATGCGACACGCCCGGCCCTCGGGCCCGTCCGGTCCGCGTTTTCCTTCTCCGGGCCACGGGCCCCGCGCACTTTCCTTCTCGGCGTCCGCGTTTTCTTCCTCCGGGCAGCGGCCTGGCCCCGAGCGCTCAGCCGAGGATCTCGGCGACCTCGTCCGAGGCGAAGAACGGCGCGAGCCGCGCCCGCACGATCCGCTCGAGCTCCCCGCTCTCGCGGGCGACGGCCAGCAACCGCGGGCCGGCGGTGGTGACGACGGCGGCGATCTCGTCGCGGCCCACGCCCAGGTCGTCGAGCACCTCGGCGAGCGTGTGGGGTCCGTACGTCGCCACGAGGCTCCGCACCACCCCGTCCGTCAGCTCCCGCGCGGGCTCGGAGGCGAGCACGCCGATGACGAGGTCCTGGACGGTGCCGGCGACGCGGCGTACCTCCTCGACGTCACCGGTCGGCCGCGGCAGCGGACGGTCGGCGTAGGTCTCGAGGACGCCCACGAGCGCGTCGCGCGTGCCGGGGTCGCGCAGGGTGGCGAGCAGGACGGCGTTGAGCCGCCGCATCGCGATGACGGCGCCCTTGCCGGCGGTGCCGCCGACCAGCTGCTCGACCTGGCGGTCCGCCGCGCCCATCACCTTGCCGGCCGCGCTGGCGCCGAAGGAGACGAGCGAGCCGACGCCGGGGATCTTCTCGGCGACGGCCCGGTTGGCCTGCACGACCTCGGCCACGACCCGCGTCAGGAACGTCGCGGCCAGCCCCGCCGCCTCGGGGCTGCGGGTCAGGTCGTCGAGGAGGGCCTCGAGCTCGTCGGTGCGCGCGAGGAGGGCGTCGAGGACCGCCACCAGCTGCTCGCGGTCCGCGAGGTCGTCGAGGGTCACGGGACCCGAGGGCCCCTCGTGCACGGCGTCGGCGACGGCCTCGACGACCGTGCTGACGAAGGCACTGCCGGGGACGGTGGAGGTCAGCGCGTGGACCGCGGCCGCCAGCTCCTCGGGCTCGACGACCTGCTCGACCCGCACGACGGCGGCGACGGCGAGCACGTCGTCGACGTAGGCGGGCAGGCGCTGCGCCGCGTCGGCGCCGGTGAGCTCGTCGAGCACCCATGCGACCTGGGCGTCGAGGAGCCGGTCCGCGGGGGTGGGGGCCTGCTTGTCGGTGGCGACCATCCGCGCAGCATAGGGCGGTCGGGCGACGGGGATAGGGTCGTCCCGTGGACCTTCCGGTGATGCCGCCCGTGCGGCCGATGCTGGCCAAGTCGGTCGCCGGCGTCCCCGACCCCGCGCGGCACCCCGGCGGCCTGTCCTTCGAGCCCAAGTGGGACGGCTTCCGCTGCCTCGTCTTCAAGGACGGCGACGAGGTCGAGCTGACGTCGCGGAACACGAAGCCCCTGACGCGCTACTTCCCCGACGTGGTCGCCGCCGCCCGCGCGCAGCTGCCGGAGCGGTGCGTCCTCGACGGGGAGCTGTACGTCGCGACGCCCGCCGGCGCCGGCGGCACCGGTCTCCCCCGGCTCGAGTTCGAGGTGCTCCAGGAGCGCATCCACCCGGCCGACTCGCGCGTGCGGATGCTCGCCGAGACGACGCCCGCCGGCTTCGTCGCGTTCGACCTGCTCGCCCTCGGCGACGAGTCGTACGTCGAGCGGCCGTTCGCGGAGCGCCGCGCCGCGCTCGAGGAGGCCCTGGCGCACCTCGTCGGCCGCGCCGACGTCACCACCGACCAGCCCGGCGCCGGTCTCACCGGCTGCCACCTCGTCCGCACGACCACGGACCCCGACGAGGCCCGCGCCTGGTTCGAGCAGTTCGAGGGAGCCGGGCTGGACGGCGTCATCGCCAAGCCGCTCGACGCGCCGTACACCGAGAACGGCCGCACCATGTTCAAGATCAAGCACGCGCGCACCGCCGACGTCGTCGTCGCGGGGTACCGCGAGCACAAGACCTCGACCCCGGAGCAGCCCCTGCTCGGGTCGCTGCTCCTGGGGCTGTACGACGCGGACGGCTCCCTGCAGCACATCGGCGTCTCCGCCTCGTTCACCGCCGCCCGCCGGGCCGAGCTCATCGAGGAGCTCGCCCCGCTCGTCTGCCCGCTCGGCGAGCACCCCTGGGGTGGCTGGGAGGAGTGGGCGGTGGCCAACCCGGACCGGGTGCCGGGCACCCAGTCGCGCTGGAGCGCCGGCAAGGACCTCTCCTTCGTGCCGCTGCGGCCCGAGCGCGTGCTCGAGGTCGGCTACGACCACATGGAGGGGCGCCGGTTCCGCCACACCGCGCAGTTCAAGCGGTGGCGTCCCGACCGCGAGCCCACGTCGTGCGGCTACGAGCAGCTCGACGAGCCCGTGGGCTACGACCTGACGACCGTGCTGACCCCCCGGACCGACCCCCGGACCGACCCTGCAACCGACGCACCCCAGGAGACGCCATGACCTACCACGTCGTGCTGCTCGTCGAGCAGCCGCTGACCGAGCTCGACGCCCGCCAGGTCACCTCGCTCCACGTGGAGCTCGGCGAGGAGGTGGTCTACGACGTGCTGCTGCCCGTCGACGACGCCGCCGAGCGCATGGCGACAGCCGTCGGCACGCTCGGGTCGGGCGACCTGGTCGGGTCCCCCAGCTACGCCCTGGCGAGCATCGACTTCGAGGACCTCCACGAGCAGAGCGAGGAGGAGGCCCACGAGGGTCTCGCGCAGACGCTCGCCCAGCTGCGGGCCACCGGCGCGAAGGCCCAGGGGGCCGTGGTCGCCGACGACCCGATCGGCGCCCTGCTCTCGACGGTGTCGACCGTCGACGCCAGCGAGGTCATCGTGCTCACCAGCTCGCACGCGGTCGCGGAGTTCTTCGGCGTCGACTGGACGTCGCGGGCGCGGCGCCACCTCGACGTACCCGTGCTGCACCTGCTCGAGCACGAGACGTTCGCCGAGCAGGCCGACGGCGCCGGCGAGGGCGTCACCGGGCTCTGACCCCCTCCGGGACGTCATGCGCCCCGGCGGCCGAGGCCACCGCTCCGCATGACGTCCCGAGGGGATGTGGGTGGAGGGGGCCGACTCAGCCCGGTCGCCGGTTGCCCGCCTCGTCCCAGTGCTCGGCCACCTTCTTGCTGGGCTGCACCCGCGGCGGCTCGCCGGGCATCTTCGGGTGGTCCGGCGGGAAGCTCAGCTCCCCTCCGGGGAGGGTCTCCCACAGCTCGAGCAGCGGCTCGAGCGGGAACGCCTCGTCGTCGATCCCCGCCCAGGGGTCGCCGTCCGCGATCCGCTCGGGCACGGAGAAGAGGTGGAGCTCCCGCGAGTCGTCGAGCTCGGCCAGCTGCTCCCACGTCACCGGCGTGCTGACGGGCGCCCCCGGCCGCGGCCGCAACGACCACGCACCGGCGACCGTCCGGTCGCGGAGGTTCTGGTTGAAGTCCAGGAAGACCGAGCCCGCCGGACGCTCCTCCTTCCACCAGCTCGTCGTGGCCCCGACGTCGCGACGCTCCAGCTCGCGGCCGAGCCCGATGGCCGCGTGCCGGACCTCCTCGAACCCGTAGCGGGGCTCGATCCGCACGTACACGTGGACACCCCGGTTGCCGCTCGTCTTGACGAAGGGCCGCAGGCCCCGCTCCTCGAGCAGCTCCCGCGTCGCCGCGGCCACGCGCCGCGCGTCGGCGAAGGTCGCGCCCTCCTGGGGGTCCAGGTCGACGCGGAGCTCGTCCGGGTGCTCGACGTCGGACGCGCGCACGGCCCAGGGGTGGAACGTCAGCGTCCCCATGTGCGCGGCCCAGACCGCCGCGGCCGGCTCGGTGAGGCACAGCTCGTCGATGGGACGGCCGTTGGGCGTCGTGACGCGGCACGTCTCGATCCAGTCGGGCGCACCCTTGGGCAGCCGCTTGGAGTAGAAGCCGTCGCCCTGCTGCTGGCCCCCGGGCCCGACCGTCAGGGTCATCCCCTCCCGCCACCCGTCGGGCCACCGCTCGAGAGCGACCGGACGCTGCCCGTTGGCATGCATGAACACGTCGCCGACCGCGGCGAAGTACTCGCACACCTGCAGCTTCGTGACCTCGGGCGTGCGCTCCGTGGCCTCGAAGACCACCCGGTCCGGGCTCGAGACGCGGACCTCCCGGTCCCCTACGACGACGTGCGCGGCGGGCGTCTTGGCCATGGCTCACCGTAACCGCTCCGCCCTCGGAGCCCGTCTGGCACGATGCGCCCGTGCCGACCTGGTCCATCGTGCTGCTCGTCGTGCTGCAGGTCGCGTCGCTGGCCGCCGCGGTCACGTTCGGCGTGCTGCTGACCGTCAGCCGCCGCCGGGTGCGCCGCCTCGACGCCGAGGTCGCTGCGCTGCAGGACGCTGCTGCCCTGCCGCCGACGTCGCGCCTGCGGCTGCCCCGCCCCCGCGAGGCCGTGCGTGCGGTCTGGGAGACCGTCGAGCTGGTGCGCGACCGTGGCGTGGGCGGTGCCCTCCGGTCCTCCATCGAGGAGCTCGCGGGCTGGGCGCAGGTCGAGCGGCCCGACCTGGTGCGGCTCGCGGCCCACGACGGTCGGGTCTCGATCCTCTTCTCCGACATCGAGGGGTCGACGACCCTCAACGACCGTCTCGGCGACCGGGCGTGGGTGCGGCTCCTGGCCCGCCACGACGCGCTGGTGCGCCGCGCCGTCGAGGCCCACACGGGCCAGGTCGTGAAGACGCAGGGCGACGGCTTCATGGTCGCCTTCGGTCCGGCCACCGACGCCGTCGGGGCCGCGCTGGAGGTGCAGCACGCGCTGGCCGGCTGGCGATCCGAGCCGCGCGTGCGCGTGCGGATCGGGATCCACCGCGGCTCGGTGCTGCACCGCGACAACGACCTCTTCGGCCGCAACGTCGCGTACGCCGCGCGCGTCGCCTCCCTCGCCGACGGGGGCGAGGTGCTCGTCAGCGACGCCGTCGCCGCCGCTCTCGACGACGACGAGCGCGCCACGCTCCTCGACGCGGAGGGCAGCCGGGAGGTCGAGCTCCGCGGCATCGCCGGCACCCAGGTCGTGCACCGCCTCGTCGCGCCCTCCGCGGACGGGTGAGCCGCACCGGGTCGCGGTCCGGTCGGACCCCGGGCGCATGGACCGCGGCAGTACCGTGGGACCCATGGGTCACAAGGTCGAGAAGTCCGACGCGGAGTGGAAGGCGCAGCTCTCCCCGGCGGAGTACGCGGTGCTGCGCCAGGCGGGCACGGAGCGTGCCTTCACGGGTGAGTACACGGACACCGAGACGGTCGGCGTCTACCACTGCAAGGCCTGCGACGCGACGCTGTTCGAGTCCGAGACGAAGTTCCACTCGGGCTGCGGGTGGCCGTCGTTCTACCAGCCCGTCACCGACACGATCGAGTACATCGAGGACAACTCGCACGGCATGAAGCGGGTCGAGGTGCGCTGCGCGAACTGCGGCTCCCACCTCGGGCACGTCTTCCCGGACGGGTACGGCACCCCCACCGGCGACCGCTACTGCATCAACTCGATCGCCCTCACGCTCGAGCCGCGCCCCCAGGGCTGACGGCGGCCGCGACGGGGGCCGTCACCGGCATCCCCTGACGGCGCCAGGCCGCGAACCCGCCGACCACGTCGGTGGCGGCGGTCAGCCCGAGGCGCTGCAGCGTGTCCGCCGCCAGCGACGACGTCGTGCCCTCGGCGTCGACGACGACGACGGGGAGCTCGTACGACGCGGCCTCGATCCGGCTCGGGCTGCGCGGGTCGAGGCGCCACTCCAGGTCGACGCGCTCGAGGACGAGCGCCCCGAGGCGGGGATCGAGGTCGCCCTGCTCCCGCCGCTGGGCGGCGGGCCGCACGTCGACGAGCAGGGCGCGCCCCCACAGCACCGCCTGGTACGCCGCCCGCGGGCTCAGCCGCTGGAGGCGGGCGCGGGCGTCCGCGAGCATGTCGTCGACCCCGTCGAACCACACCTCCTCGAAGCGGCTGCCGACCGGCTCGACGAGCCGCAGCGGGCGAGCGGGGCGGGCCGTCGCGTGCCAGGTCTCGATCGCCGCCGCGCTCACAGCTGCACCCCCGCCTGCTCGACGCCGACGACCTCGAGGCGGCCGCGGGCCGCGACGTACCGCGTCATCGTGCTCAGCCGCGGCGCGTAGGCGTGCACGGAGAGCGCCGTCGTCGTGGTCTCGTTGCGCACCTCGTGCACGTGGCCGGTCGTGTAGGCGCGGGACTCGCCGCGGCCGACGTACCAGGCCGTCGGGTCCCCCAGCGCCCACGTGTTCTCGGTGAGCCGTCCGCGCAGCGTGGCGTAGGCGCCGCGCGACTCGCCGTGGTCGTGCCACCCGGTGCTGAAGCCCGGTGGCCAGGTGAGCAGCCAGACCTGCAGGTCGGGCGTCGAGCGCAGCTCGAGTGACTGGCGCTCGGGGTGGTGCAGGTCGACGAGCTGGTGGAGCTCGGGGTCCGCGGCGATCTCGCGGAGGGTCTGCAGCAGGGGCAGGAGCGCGAGGCCGGGCGGGACGCCGTCGGCGGAGGGCGCGGTCGAGGGGGCGGAGCTGTACGAGGTCATGGCTGGTCCTGGAGGCTGTGTCGTCGCCCGGCACGGACACGGGGTCCGGGGCGACAGGGGTGTGGTCGGTCAGCGAGGGCGACGACAACAGCGACACAGCGTGAGCACGGACCAATTCCTACCAGAGGGCTCGACTTGCGACGGGCGCGGCGACCACATGCTGGACGCACCGGTCCGGGTCCCGACGCGCGGAAAGGGGCACGGACGACACCTCCGGAGCGATCCGGGCTGTCGTCCGTGCCCCTTTCCGAGCTGGACCGGGGCCGACCCCGCGCAGGGTCAGGCCGGCCTCAGGGCAGGCGCTCGACCAGCTCGCGCACGGGGGTCAGCGCGCCCGTGTAGAACGGGATCTCCTCCCGCACGTGACGGCGCGCGCCGGAGGCCCGCAGGTCGCGCATGAGGTCGACGATGCGCCCGAGGTCGTCGGCCTCGAAGGCGAGCAGCCACTCGTAGTCACCCAGCGCGAACGAGCTCACCGTGTTGGCGCGCACGTCGGGGTAGGGACGCGCCATCTTGCCGTGCTCGACGAGCAGGGCGCGGCGCTCCTCGTCGGGCAGCAGGTACCACTCGTAGGACCGCACGAACGGGTACACGCACACGTGCTTCTTGACCGACTCGTCGGCGAGGAAGGCCGGGACGTGGCTGCGGTTGAACTCCGCCGGGCGGTGCAGGGCCAGCTGCGACCAGACGGGCTCGAGGCGGGTGCCGAAGGCCGTGCGGCGGAAGCGGTTGTAGGCGTCCTGGAGCTGCTCCGAGGTCTCCGCGTGCCACCACACCATGAGGTCGGCGTCGGCCCGCAGGCCGCTGACGTCGTACACGCCGCGCACCACGACGTCGTCACCGGCGAGGCTCGCGAAGAGCTTCTCGACCTCCTTGGCCTCGCGTCGGCGCTTCGCGTCGGGGCCGAGCACGCGCGCGAGGCGGAACACCGACCACATGGTGTAGCGCGACATCTCGTTGATCTCGCGCAGCTTGGCCGCGTTCGTCTTGACGTGCTCCTGCGGGTCGGCCGACGTCGCGGCGGCCGCGGTCTCCGTGGTGGTCTCCGTGGGCTCGGTGCTCATGCCCCCATTGTCGCGCAGCCGTCCCGCCGGCGGTCCGCGGGCCGGGCCCCGGGGCTCAGGCCCCGCCGAGGCCCAGCGCGGCGACGGCGAGGTCCGCGGAGGCCACCACCGCGGGGATGCCCACCCCGTCGTACGACGCGCCCGCCACCGCGAGGCCCGGGACGCGCGCGACGGCGGTGCGCACGCGTCGTACCCGGTCGGTGTGGCCGAGCGCGTACTGGGGCAGCCCGTCCGGCCAGCGCTGCACGTGGTGGGCCACGGGCTCCGCGTCGAGCCCGACGGCCGCGGCGAGCTCGGCGAGCGAGCCGGCCACGAGCTCGGCGTCGGGACGCGCGGCGTCCGTGTCGCCCGCGCGCCCGATCGACGTGCGCAGGAACCGCAGGCCTGCCTCGGCTCCGGCCGCGGCGACCCAGTCCCACTTGGCCCACGAGAAGGTCGACGCCTTGATGCGCCGGCCCTCCACGGGCGGCACGAGGAAGCCGGACCCCTCGGCGCGGGACGCGGCGACGTCCTCGCTGCGGAAGGCGAACGTCACGACGGCGACGGAGGCCGCCGTGAACGACCGGAGGCCCGCAGCCGCCGCGGGCGCGACCCCCGCGAGCAGGTCCGCCGACGGTGCGGCCGGGGTCGCCACCACCACGGCGTCCGCACGGAGGTCCTCCGCACCGGTGCCGGAGGCGAGCGTCACGACGAAGCCGTCGCCCTCCCTCCGCAGCCCGGTCGCCCGCGTGCTCGTGCGCACCGCTCCCCCGCCGGTGACCACGGCGGCGGCGAGCGCGGCCGGCAGCCGTCCCATGCCGCCCGGGATGCCGGCGAAGACGGGCGCGTCGTAGGTGCGCGGCAGCGCGGCCGCCTGCTCCAGGATCGAGCCCCGGGCGGCCATGGTCAGCAGCTGCGGCATCGCGGCCCGAGCGGAGATGCGGCGGGCGTGCCCGGCGTAGACCCCGCCGAGCAGCGGCTCCACGAGCAGGTCGGTGACCGCGGGACCAAACCGGCGGTCGACGAGGTCACCGATGGTGATGTCCTCCCCCGTCTCGACGGCCTCGGCGGGCAGGCTCGGCTCCGCGGCGACGCGGGCCAGGTCGGCGTCGTCCAGCAGGCCGGAGGCCCGGAGCTCCTCGAGGTCGCTCGGCACGCCCATGAGGCTGCGCGGCAGGGGGCGGAGCTCGCCCCGGCTCCAGATGCGGGAGGACGCGAGCGCCGGGTGGACGACCTCGAGGCCGACGGCCCGCGCCAGCGCGACCCCCTCCGGGCGGCGGTTGAGCATGGCCTCCGCGCCGACGTCGACGGTCGTGCCGGCGACCTCCGCGGTGCGCAGCTTGCCCCCGACCCGGTCGTCCGCCTCGAGCACGGTCACGCGGTGGCCGGCCCCGCAGAGCCGGTACGCCGCGGCCAGCCCCGCGACGCCCCCGCCGACCACCACCACGTGCGTGCTGCGAGCGTCGGCCGTCATGCCGACCAGCCTGCCAGAGCCGGACGGGAGCCTGGCCGGAGCCTCCGCGGTGGGCTCAGACGAGCGCGCTGAACCCGCTCCGGTGGAACACGAGCGGACCCGGCACGGCGGCGTCCCCGGGCTCCAGGGTCGGGTCGACGTGCTCGACGGCGTGCAGGCGCAGCAGCACGATCGTGTGGTCGCCGGCGACGACCTCGTTGTAGATCGTGCAGTCGAAGCTGGCCAGGCCGTCGGCCAGCGTCACCGCACCCGCCTCGGTCACCGTGACGTCCACCCCGTCGAAGCGCGACGCGACCGGGCCGGCCAGCTGCCGGCACACGGCACCGTGGTGCTCGGCCAGGATCGTGACGCCGAGGTGCCGGGCACGGCGCAGGTCGGGCCAGGTCTTGGAGCCGTTGGCGATGGAGAACGACACCAGCGGCGGGTCGAGGCTCACCGAGGTGAACGAGCTGGCGGCGAGGCCGACGAGCTCGCCGTCGACCTCGGCGGCGACGGCGACGACACCGCTGGGGAACACCCCGAACGCCTGGCGCAGGCGTGCGGGGTCGAGGTCCTGGTTGGTGGCGAACGGGGCGAGGAGGGGCGTGAGGCTCACTGGGCCGACACCTCACGCGTCCGGTCCGCGGTCGGGGACGGCGCCGGGGACGGCGCCGGGGACGGCGCCCCGAACGGCACCGACGACAGCACGGGGCGGGCGCCCAGCGGGTTGGTCCAGAGGCCCCGCCGCTCCAGCACGGGCAGCACGCCCTCGCCGAACCAGTAGGCGCCCTCGAGGTGGGGGTAGGCCGAGAGCACGAACTCGTCGATGCCCACCGAGCGGTACTCCTCGATCCGGTCCGCGATCTCCTCGTAGGAGCCCACGAGCGCCGTGCCGGCGCCGCCCCTCACGAGGCCCACGCCCGCCCAGAGGTTCGGCGAGATCTCGAGGCCGTCCTTCGTGCCGCGGTTGAGGTCGAGCATGCGCTGCTGGCCGACCGACTCGCTGCGGCGCAGGCCCGCCTGCACCCGCGCGATGGTCTCCTCGTCGATGCCCGCGAGCAGGCGGTCGGCCTCGGCCCAGGCCTCCTCGGCGGTGTCGCGCGGGATCACGTGGAGCCGGATGCCGAACCGGACCTCGCGGCCACGGCGGTCGGCGAGCTCGCGGATCCAGCGGATCTTCTCGGCGACCGCGGCGGGCGGCTCGCCCCAGGTGAGGTAGACGTCGGCGTGCTCCGCCGCGACCTCGCCCGCGGCGGGCGAGGACCCGCCGAAGTAGATGTCCGGGGTCACCTCGGGGACCGAGGCGAGGGTCGCCCCCTCGACCCGCAGGTGCTTGCCCTGGTAGGTCACCGTCTCCCCCGCCCAGAGGCGACGCACGACCTCGAGGAACTCCCCGCCCCGGGCGTAGCGCCCGTCCTTGTCGAGGAAGTCGCCGTAGGCCCGCTGCTCGCCGCTCTCGCCGCCGGTCACGACGTTGAGCAGGAGGCGCCCGCCGGTGAGGTTCTGGTAGGTCGCGGCCATCTGCGCCGCCAGCGTGGGCGAGGTCAGCCCGGGGCGGAAGGCGACGAGGAACTTCAGCCGCTCGGTCACGGGCGCGAGCATCGCGGTCGTGATCCACGCGTCCTCGCACCAGGCGCCGGTCGGCGTCAGCGCGGCCTCGAAGCCGAGCTGCTCCGCGCTCCGTGCGACCTGGCCCAGGTAGGCCACCGAGGCAGGCCGGCCCCCGCCGACCACGTCGGCGCCGTGGCCGCCGCCGACGACGTGACGTCCGTCGCCGCCGTTGGTGGGCAGGAACCAGTGGAACTTCAACGACATGGTGCTTCCTCAGATCTGGCCGTGGTTCGGGGGCAGGGTTCCGTCGACGGCGTGGCGGCCCAGGTGCTGGACCTTCCACGCGGCCGGGTCGTGCAGGGTGTGCGTGCGCGCGTTGCGCCAGTGGCGGTCGAGGTTGAGCCGCGCCAGCGCCGACCGGGTCCCGGCCACCTCGAACAGCCGCGTGCCGGCCTCGAGCGACGCGGCCGTCGACGACGCCCGGGCGGCCGCCACCGCGAGGCTCGCCTCGCCCGCCGAGGCCGCGGTGAGGTCGGCCTCCGCGGCCTCGACCGCGGCGGCCGCCTCGCGCAGCAGCGCCTCCGCCGACCGCACGGCGAGCTCCACCTCACCGAACGCGTGGACGACGAGCGGGTCCTCGGCGGCCCGCTCGACCCCGGCGTCGGGGTAGGGCCGGCTCTTGGTGGTGACGAACGCCGCCGCGTCCGCGATCGCGGCGCGCGCGATCCCGGCGTCGATGGCGGCGTGCAGGAGCTGCGCGAACGCGCCGTACACCTGGGGTCCGTCGAAGGTGAGGTGCCAGGGGGTCACGTGGGCGTCGGGGACGCGCACGCCCTCCAGGCGCACGGTGCCCGACGCGGTCGTGCGCTGGCCGAGGCCGTCCCAGTCGTCGACGACGCTGACGCCCGCGGCCTCGCGCTCGACCCACGCGACGTGGAGCGGCCCGGCCTCCCCGTCCTCGCCCGCCCCCCGGTGGGCGAGGACGGGGATCCAGTCGGCGAAGAGGGCGCCGGTGGCGTAGCCCTTCTCCCCGTCGAGGCGCCATCCCCCGCCGTCGGCGTCGGGGACCGCGGTCAGCGCCGTGCGGAACTCCCGCACGTGGCGGGTGCCGACCTCGGACTGCGCGTTGCCGAAGCGGCGGCCCGCCAGCACCTCGTCGAAGAAGAACGCGCGCTGCGCGTCGGTCGCGGCGTGCCGCAGCGCGTTGACGTAGACGAAGTGGCTGTGCGGGATCTGCGCCACGTTGGGGTCGCCCGTCGCCAGCAACCGGGTGACCTCCGCCGCCGCCACCGCACCGAGCCCCGGACCGCCGAAGGCGGTCGGGACCGTGATCCCCTGCAGCCCGCTCGCCGCGAGGCGGTCGAGCGGCTCGGCCGGGAGCACCCGCTCCGCGTCGCGCTCGGCCGCCCCCGCGGCCAGGTACGACGCGAGCTCGGCCGCCACCTCGACCGCCTGGTCGGCGTCGAGGACGGGCGGTCGGTGCCCCACGGGGAGGGTGGAGACCGGTGCGGTGCCGGCGGCGGTCACGGGTCAGCCCACCCGCTCCAGCTCGGCGGCCTCGAGCTCCCGGACGAGCGGCAGGATGCGCTCGCCGAAGTACTGGACGTCCTCGTGGTAGTGCAGGAAGCCCAGGAGGAGCAGGTTGGCGCCCTGCCGCTTGTAGGTGAGGATCCGCTCGGCGACCTGCTCCGGCGTGCCGACGAGACCCGTGCGGAACCCGTCGTTGTACTGCACCAGGTCGGCGAACTCCGAGTCCTGCCACATGCCCTTGCCGTCGCCGGTCGAGCGGCCGGCCTGCTTGACGGCCTCGCCGAAGCCCTCGACCGCCTCGCGGTCCGCCTTGTCGACGATCTCGCGCAGCACGTCGCGGGCCTCGGCCTCGGTGTCGCGGGCCACGAGGAACCCGTTGACGCCGAACTTCACGGTGCGGCCGTGGACGTGGGCGACCTCGGACACGTCGCGCACCTGCTCCGCGATGCCCTCGGGCGTGTTGCCGTTGGCGAAGTACCAGTCCGAGACGCGGCCGGCCTGGCCGCGCGCCGCCGTCGAGTTGCCGCCCTGGAAGATCTCCGGGTGCGGCCGGCCGGGCAGGTCGAGCGGCTTCGGCTTGAGGTCGAAGTCGTGCAGCCGGTAGAAGTCGCCCCGGAGCTCCGCGTGCTCGCTCGTCCAGATCTCGCGCAGGTAGCGGATGAACTCCTCGCTGCGCCGGTAGCGCTCCCCGTGCTCGAGCCACGGCTCGCCCAGCTTCGTGAACTCGTCCTTGAACCAGCCCGACACCACGTTGGTGGCGATCCGGCCCCCCGTGAGGTGGTCGGCGGTCGTCAGCCACTTCGCCAGCACGCCGGGCTGCCAGAGCCCCGGGTGCACGGCCGCGATGACCTTCAGCCGCTCGGTGGCCAGCGCCAGGGCGAGGCTGAAGCTCGTCGACTCGTGCTGGTACGCCGCGCCGTACGACGCGATGTAGCGCACCTGGCTCAGCGCGTACTCGAACCCGTTGTCCTCGGCCAGCCGGGCGAGGGTCTTGTTGTAGTCGTAGGACCAGTCGGTGCGCTGCTCGACCTTGCTCACCACGAGGCCGCCCGAGACGTTGGGCACCCAGTAGGCGAACTTCAGCGGCTCGGCGTGCGCACGGCGCACGGCCTCCGCGTGGACGTCGGTCATGAGACCTCCTCACGTTCGTGGTCGATGAACTCGACCGTAATAGTTGACTTTGGGCGGACCACGCCGGGTCCGCGATGTGGACGGGCGTCCCGCTCGTCGGACGGTGCTGACCTCATCCGACCACCTCCGCGACGGGCACGGCCCGCGGCGACCAGTCGGCCCGGTCGCGCTCGGTGCGACCGATCGCCCAGGCGTAGGGCGGCGGGGTGCCGTTGACCTCGGCATCCCCCACGACGCGGGCCTTGAGGATGCGCGGGTTGTGGGACGCGACCGTGCGCGCGTTGCGCCAGTGCCGGTCGAGCCCCTTGTCCTGCGCGGTCCCCGAGGCACCGAGGGCGTCGAAGAGGTCCGACGTGGCCCGCAGCACCAGGTCGGTGACCACGACCTGGGCAGCGGACGACTCCAGCTCGGCGACCTCGGCGCGCGCCGCCGCCTCGGCCGCCCCGAGCGTCGCCGCCCCGTGGGCCTCGTCGAGCGCGTCCGCCACCCGCAGCGTGACGGCCTCCGCGGCGTACACCGCCGAGGCGATCTCGCCGACCCGCGCCAGCACCTGCGCGTCGTCGCGGACGCGGGGGGCGTTCGCGTGGGAGTAGGTGCGCTCCCGGCCGCGGACGTGCCGCACCACGTCGGTCAGCGCTGCCCGGCCGATGCCGGCGAGCGTCGCCAGCAGGTTCAGCTGGTAGAGCGCGGTCTGGTAGGGGAACCGCTCCTCGAAGGGCAGCACGTCGGCGGCGGCGACCCGGGCGTCGACGAAGACCGCCGTGCCGGAGCCCGTGCCGACCTGGCCGAAGCCGTTCCAGTCGTCGTGCACCGAGACGCCGGCCTGGTCGGTGTCGACGACCGCGATGGCGAACCCGCCGACCTCGTCCCCGCGCCGCACGTAGACGTCCGCCCACTCCGCGAAGATCGTGCCGGTCGTGTAGTACTTCGTGCCGTCGAGGCGGAACTGGCCGTCACCCGCCGGGCGGAGCACCGTGCCCTGGGTGTCGATGGCCGTGGCGCCCACCTCCGACCAGGCGTTGCCGGCGACCTGGCCGCGGACGAACCGGTCGAACCAGAGCTCCTGCCCGCCCTGCCGGGCGTGGTGCCAGAGCCGGTCCTCGGCGAAGGCGAAGTGACCGCGGAGCACCTGGGCGAGGTTGTTGTCGGCCGCGGCGAGATCGATCCAGAGCTGGGTCAGGTCGGCCAGCGAGGCCCCGGCACCCCCGTGCTCCCGGGGCACCCGGACCGCCCCGAAGCCGGACTGCTTGAGCAGCTCGACCTCGTCGACGGGCAGGCGGCGGTCGAGCTCACGCTCGAGGGCGCCGGCGGCGATGGTGGCGAGGACGGGCGCGAACCGGGCGCGCAGCTCCTCCAGTCCCGGCGAGCGCCGGGTGCGATCGAGGGTCATGGCGCGCTCCTCACGTGTACCAGGTCGGCTCGGGCAGCTCGTCCAGCAGCACGTAGCGGCCGACCTCGGCGCGCTTGTGGGCGACCGGGTCGTGCAGCGAGTGCGTGCGGACGTTGCGCCAGAAGATGTCGAGGCCGACGTGGTTCGCGCTGGCCCGGGCGCCGGTGACCTCGAAGACCTTCGTGCCGATCTCGAGGCCGACGTCGATCGCCACCTGCTTCGAGGCCGCGATGACCACGGCCGCCTCGCCGCGCTCCTCCGGCGTCACCGTGTCGGCGTGGTCGTTGATCCGCTCGAGCAGCTCCGCCGCGCGGTCCGCGAGGGCCTCCGCCGCCCAGAGCTTGGCGGTCAGGTCGCCGTAGGTCTCCTGCACGTGGAACTCGTCGACCGCCCGCTCCTTCACGTCCGCGGCGTAGGGCCAGGCGCGCGTCGTCCCGCGGGTGTACGTCGCGGCCGTGCGCAGCGCGCCCTGGGCGATGCCGAGGTAGAGGTTGGTGAAGACGACCTGGATGATGGGCACGTTGAGCGTGTTGTAGACCCGAGGCACGAACTCGTGACCGGTCTCCGTCGCGACGTACCCCGCGGCCGAGGCCCAGTCCACCCGCACGTCGTCGATCTCCACCGAGCCCGATTCCGTGAGCCGCTGCCCGAGGTTGTCCCAGTCGCCCGCGAAGCGCAGGCCCGGCTGGTCGGTGGGCACGATCGCGAAGACGTGCTGGTCGGTGCCCTCGATGACGCCCTCCAGCACGGTCACGTCGGAGACCCGGCCGCCGGTCGAGAACGACTTGCGGCCGTTGAACGACAGCTGCTGGCCGTCCGGACCGTCGACGAGCCGGATCACGAGGTCCTCGTCGCGCGGGTTGACCGCACCCCCGAAGAACCACTCCTGCTCGCCGGCGGCCTGCTCCACCGCGGCGATCTGCTCGGGGGTGCCCACGAGGCGGGCGGCCCACGCCCAGAGGTAGTGGTAGCCGAGCAGCTGCCCGATCGAGCCGTCGCCCGCGGAGACCGCGCGCACCACCTGCAGCGCCGTCGTCCAGCTCTCGCCGGCGCCGCCGTGGGCGGCGGGCGCGAGGAGGGTCACGAGACCGGACTGCTTGAGCAGCCGCACCTCGTCGTGCGGGACCGCACCGCGACGGTCGCGGTCGACGGCGTCGAGGGAGAGGCGGTTGGCCACCGCGTGGGCCCGCTCGATCCAGCCGGCGGACGTGGTGGGCGTCGGCCCCCACTCCGGGGCGCGCGTGGCGTCCGCCGGGGCGGCGGACGTGGTGGGGAGGGACATGGTTGCTCCTTCTCGTCAGGTACGACGGGGGCCCGATCCCCATCGTCGCGTAATGTCGAGCAACTTAGGTGACTTTGTGCGGTAGCCGCGGCCGTCCCACATCGCGGAAGTGGTTGCGCAGCCGCCCGGAACCGTCGGGCGCCGTCCCGCGTCGAAGCGGCATGAACCGCACCGGGACCCTCCTCGCCCTCGCCCTCACCACGACGGTCGCCCTGACCGCCTGCAGCAGCAGCGACGGTGGCGACAGCGCCACCCACGGCAACGACGGGTCCGCCAGCTCGGAGCGTCTCGAGGACCGGTCGGACGGCGCCGCGGCGCCACCGGCGGCCCCGTCCGAGGGCGCCGAGGGCGCCGACGTCGGCGGCGGGGGCGGGGGCAGCTCGGCCGAGGGAGCGCCACCGGCGGCCACCACCGCACCCGAGCCCGCGGCGGTGATCGCGACGGGCACGATCGACCTGGTCGCCGACGACGTCGCCGAGACCCGCCGCGACGTCCAGCGACTGGCCGACGAGGCCGGTGGCCGCGTGGCCGGGGAGGAGACCACGACCGACCGCGACGGGGTGATGGACGGCAGCCGCCTCGAGCTCCAGGTGCCCAGCGCCGCCTTCGACGACACGATGACCGCCGTCGAGGAGGTGGCCGCGACCGCGTCGAGCACGCGGTCGCTGGAGGACGTCGGCACGGAGATCGTCGACACCGAGGCCCGCATCCGCGCGCAGGAGCAGAGCCTGACCCGCATCGAGGCGCTGCTGGCCGAGGCGGAGGACCTCACCGAGCTGGTGGCGATCGAGAGCGAGCTGACGTCGCGCCAGGCCGCGCTCGACAGCCTGACCTCCCAGCTCGACTACCTGCAGGACGCGACGTCCTACTCCACCATCACCGTCTACGTGGAGCGGACCGACGAGGCGGTCGCCGACGAGGAGACCGACGAGGGGCGCGGCGGCTTCCTCGGCGGGCTCACGGACGGCTGGGACGGTCTGACCGGCGCACTGGGGGCCGTCGCCGTCGCCGTCGGCCTGCTGCTCCCGTGGCTGCTGCTGCTCGCCCTCGTGGGCGTGCCCCTGACGTGGGGCGTGCGGCACCTCCGTCGGCGCCGGACCTCGCCGGCGGCGACGGGCGCGACCGGGGCGACCGGGGCGAGCACGGAGCGACCCGAGCCGGACCTGCCCACGCATCCCGGCCGGCCCTGATCACCAGATTCAGGGGCCGGCGCAACGCCTGCTCAGGGAGCGCGGTGCGCCTGGTCGGAGCGCAGGGCGGCCTCGACGGCGCCGGCGACGCTGGCGGGGTCGTCGCCGGCGTGGGTCACGACCACGACGGTGGCACCACCCGCGCCTGCTCCCCCGCCGGCTCCCCCACCCGGTCCCCCACCCAGGCCCTCGCGCCGGTCGCCGAACAGCTCGACGACCTTGGTCATGGCGGCGTCGAACTCGGCCACCGGGTCCTCGGCGAGCCCGCGCAGCCAGCGGCGGAGCACGACGTTGTGGGCCGTGATGACGCTGCCCGCCATGAGCTCGGCCCGCAGCTCGTCCCCCATCCAGGTGCGGATGTACTCGCGGAACGCCCGCTGGTACTGCTGCATCCCGGCGATCTCACGCTCGCGCAGGCTGGGCACGGAGCGGGTGAGGTCGTAACGACGCTGGGCCAGCTCGCCCTCGTTCAGGTAGTGCTTGAGCACGAGGCGCGAGGCCTCGAAGACGGCGACCAGGCTGTGCCGCTCGGAGGCGGCGTCGAGCCGCCCGCGCACCTGCTCCAGCAGCTCGTCGTGGTGGGGGAAGATCACCTCCTCCTTCGAGCGGAACGCCCGGAAGAAGGTGGTGCGCCCGACGCCGGCCCGCTCGGCGATGGCGTCGACGGTCGTGCCGTCGTACCCCTGCTCGTCGAAGAGCTCGAAGGCCGCCTGCTGGAGGCGCTCGCGCACCGTCGGCCGCGGCCGTCCGTTCTCGCTCGTCGCCATGCTCCGCATCCTAGGCACCCCTGACCTCCGGTCCGTCCCGGCGACCCGGCGCCTCCTCCCGACGTCGTGCGAACGCCGGTCCGCCTGTACGGTACTCAGTACCGCATCTAGAGGAGGACCAGGGTGAACCACACCAGTGCCACCAACGTCGGCGTCGTGGGCTGCGGGCTCATGGGCGCGGGCATCGCCGAGGTCGCCGCCCGCAGCGGGCACGACGTCGTCGTCGTCGAGTCGGACGAGGCCCGCGCCACCGCCGGGCGCGACCGGCTGGAGGCGTCGCTGCAGCGCGCCGAGGCCAAGGGCAAGATCCCCAGCGCCGCCGACGTGCTGGCGCGGATCCGCGTCGTCACCGTCATGGAGGAGCTCGCCGACCGCGACCTCGTGGTCGAGGCCATCGTCGAGGACGAGGCCGCCAAGACCGCTCTCTTCCGCCAGCTCGACGCGATCGTGACGTCACCCGACGCGATCCTGGCCTCCAACACCTCGTCGATCCCGATCATGAAGCTGGCGGTCGTCACCTCGCGCCCCACCCACGTGCTCGGCATCCACTTCTTCAACCCGGTGCCGGTGCTGAAGCTCGTCGAGATCGTGCCCAGCCTGCTCACCGACCGCGAGACCGTCGCGCGCTCCCGCACCTTCGTCGAGGGGCTCGGCAAGGAGCCCATCGACTGCCAGGACCGCGCCGGCTTCGTCGTCAACGCGCTCCTCATCCCGTTCATCCTGTCGGCCATCCGCATGTTCGAGTCCGGCTTCGCCACGGCGGAGGACATCGACCGCGGCCTCGTGCTCGGCGCCGCCCACCCCCAGGGGCCGCTCGCCCTGGCCGACCTCATCGGGCTCGACACCACCAAGGCGGTCGCGGAGTCGCTCTACGAGGAGTTCAAGGAACAGCTCTACGCCCCGCCGCCGCTCCTCGCGCGGATGGTCGAGGCCGGGCTGCTGGGTCGCAAGACCGGCCGCGGCTTCTACACCTACGACAAGTGAGGGGTCGAGCATGAGCACGTTCGACCTGTTCCGGATCAACGAGGACCACGAGGCGCTGCGCGACGCGGTCCGCACGGTCGTCGCGGCCAAGGTGGCCCCCCATGCCGCGGCCGTCGACGAAGAGGCGCGCTACCCCCAGGAGGCCCACGACGCGCTCGTCGCCGCGGACTTCCACGCACCCCACGTGGCCGAGCAGTACGACGGGGTCGGGGCCGACGCCCTCGCGACCTGCATCGTCATCGAGGAGGTCGCCCGCGCCTGCGTCTCGTCCTCCCTCATCCCGGCCGTCAACAAGCTGGGCTCGATGCCGCTCGTCCTGGGCGGCTCGGAGGAGCTGAAGCAGAAGTACCTCCCGCCGCTCGCCCGCGGCGAGGGCTTCTTCTCCTACGGCCTCTCCGAGCGCGACGCCGGCTCCGACACGGCGTCGATGCGGACCCGGGCGACGGCGGACGGCGACGACTTCGTCCTCTCCGGGCAGAAGTCGTGGATCACCAACGCCGGCGTCTCGGAGTTCTACACGGTGCTGGCCGTGACGGATCCCGATGCTCCCCGGGGCAAGGGCATCTCCGCGTTCGTCGTGGAGAAGTCGGACGCGGGCTTCACCTTCGGCGAGAAGGAGAAGAAGCTCGGCATCAAGGGCTCCCCCACCCGCGAGCTGCTCTTCGACCACGTGCGCATCCCCGGCGACCGGATGATCGGCGAGCCGGGCACCGGTCTCCAGCTCGCGCTCCGCACGCTCGACCACACCCGCGTGACCATCGGCGCCCAGGCCGTCGGCCTCGCCCAGGGCGCGCTCGACTTCGCCGTGGGGTACGTCAAGGAGCGGAGCCAGTTCGGCAAGCACATCGCCGACTTCCAGGGCATCCAGTTCATGCTCGCCGACATGGCCATGGAGCTCGAGGCGGCCCGCCAGATGGTGTACGTCGCGGCCGCCAAGTCGGAGCGGGGCGACGCCGACCTCCCGTTCTTCGGGGCCGCCGCGAAGTGCTTCGCCTCCGACGTGGCGATGAAGGTGACGACGGACGCGGTGCAGCTGCTCGGCGGCTACGGCTACACGAGCGACTTCCCGGTCGAGCGCATGATGCGCGACGCCAAGATCACCCAGATCTACGAGGGCACCAACCAGGTGCAGCGCGTCGTCATGGCGCGGCAGCTGCTCGCCGGCTGAGCCACCCGCGCCCACGACAACGCCCGCCCCGCTGCTGCAGCGGGGCGGGCGTCGTGCGTACGGCGCCGGACGGCCGGCGATCGTCAGTCGATGACGGCGGGTCCGGTGTGGTCGTCGTCGAGCCACTCGTCCTCACGGCCGAGGAACGAACGCGGGTCGTCCTCGTCGCGGTCACGACGGCGCCCGGCACCGCGGCCGGCCGTCGAGCCGCCACCGGTCGCCCCGCGGCCGCCGGCGCCGCCCGGGCCACCACGCCCACCACGACCACCGGCGCCGCCCCGGCCACCGGCACCGGCACCGCCACGGGTGTTGGCTCCCGCACCGGCCATGCCGCGGCCGGCCGTGGCGCCACCGCCGCGGGCGGCACCGCCCTGACCGCCGCCGGCCACGAAAGGTCGGCTCGAGCCTGCGGCAGAGCCGCTGCCCAGCAGCCCGCCACCGCCCGCACGCATCGCCGCCGAGAGACCGGCACCAGCGGCCACGCCGCCCGCGACGGCGCTGCCCGCGAGGCCTCCGCCGCCGCCCCCGGCACCGACGACGCCCGGCGAGGCACCGCCGCCGAAGGCCGGCGGGACCCCCGGACGCGCCTCGAGCAGACCGTTCTCACCCGGGACGCCGGGCGTGAAGGTGCCGGGACCCACCGGGAGCACAGGGTTCGTGGGGTGGACCGGCGTGGGCCGGACGCCGTCGGGGTCGTGGTCGGGTCGGTCGGGGCGGTCAGGGCGGTCGGGGTCGCGCGGCTCCCAACCGACGAGCTCGACCTCGCCGCGGTCGTCGCCCCCGGGGCGCGTCGGACGGTTGATCCCGGGGCCGACGGGGCCGTTGCCGCCGCCCTGGTTGCCCGGACCGGCCGGCGACTGCGCGTTGATCTTCGCGTAGTCGTCCGCCGCGGTGTCCAGGCCGGTCTGGAGGTTCTGGTAGATCTGGCGGCACTGCTCCTCGCGGGCCGCGACGGCCGCAGCGTGCTGGTTGGCCGCCTGCTGGTTCGCCTGCTCGATCGAGGTGCGCTCCTCGGGCGTGGCGAGCGGCAGGGGCGTCTCGGGCGTGGGGGCGGCCGGTACTCCCGCCACCGCGGCGAACTGCGTCCGCGCGGTCGAGAGCGAGCCGGCGGCGGCGGTCGCCGCGCCCTCACCGATGGCCAACCGGCCCGACCGGTAGTCCAGCGCCTCCCGCATCGCCGTCACGGACGCAGCCATGGCCTGCCGGGTGTTCTCACCGAGCGCGTCGTCGGCGAGCACCTCGGCCAGCGCCTCCTCGAGGCCCTGGCCCACCGTCGTCGCGCCCTGGGACCCGGTCTGCCAGACGACCGGGTCGTTGTCGACAGCGACGTCGTCGACGCCGGAGAGCGCCTCGACGAGGCGGCTCTCCCAGTAGCCCGGCCCGCTCATGCCAGCATCGCCCGCAGGCTGCCGCCGGCACCCGCGACCGCCGCGGCCACGGCACGCACGGTCGCCTCGGCGTACTCGTCCGTGAGCCGCAGCTCGGCGGCCGCCTGGTCGAAGGCCTCGATGAGCCCCTCGATCTGGCCGAGGTCGCGCTGGATCGCGGTGCCCTGCGTGGAGACGGCGCCCGTGCGCTGCGTCGCCACGCGGGCCGCGGCCGGAGAGCCGCCGAAGCTGATGCTCGGCAGCGCCCCGACGTTCATCAGCTCGGCCTGACCCTGCTGGCTCATGGTGAGGAGCAGGTTGCGGATGCGCTGGATGGATGCCTCGTCCAACGTCGTGACGTTTCCCATGACGTCTCGCCCTTCCCGGAGAATGCGGCGCCCCCCGTCAGGCGCCGCGAGGGTTGTATCCGCCCCGCCGGGCGGGTAAACCGGCGGAGTCCGCCTCGTCGCGGATCAGGTGTGCATCAGTAGAGCTGCTGCACCGTCTCGTCCACCTTCGCGCCCCAGTAGCGGATGGTGGGCAGGTCGGAGGAGTAGCCGTAGGCCGCGTCGGAGCCGCCGACCGGAGCGGTCACCTCGCACCCCACGTCGTCCACCGGCAGGAAGTCGGCCGACGAGAACGGCTCGCCCTCGACGAGCACCTCGGCCGTCGTCGGGTCCACGACCGAGACGACGTAGTCCGACGACCAGACCTCCCAGGCGTCGGGCTGCAGGTCGGGGTAGACCGGCTCGTCGCACTTCTTGCGGACCGCGATCGAGTCCGGCACGACCGACATGCAGACGATGGCGTTCACGTTCGTGAGGTCCGTGGCACCCGGCACGCTCCAGTCGAAGGAGGTCGTGACGGGCACGTAGGGCTCGTCCGTGGTCGCGTCGGGGAACGGCAGGGTCTCGAGCAGCAGCAGGGCGGAGATCTGCGCGGGGTCGTCCGGGAAGGGCTGCGTGCCCTCCAGGGTCGCCTCGCCGCGGCACACGTCCCCGGCGGTGAAGCCGCTACCGGGATCCACGGCCGGCAGATCCTCGGCCGGCTCCTCGGCCTCCTCGTCGGTCTCGTCGCCACCCGGGTCCTCGTCACCGGGGTCCGTCGACGACGCGGACGACGGCGGGTCCTCCACCCGGGCGTCGTCGTCGCCGTCGTCCCCGCACGCACCGAGCGTCAGCACCAGCGCCGCCGCCACCGCCGCCGCGGCCCGCAGCCGTCGTCCCTGCATCGTCCTGCGCACGTGCACCCTCCCGAGACCAGAGCGAGTCGTCCAACGGGCCCGGCGCGGGCCCGGCGCCGAGGATAACCACGACCGGCGTCACCCAAACGGCGCCGATCCACCTGCCCGTCCACCTCGCCGAACGGGCATGATGGCCGGGTGACCGACCTCACCCGCGCGCACACCGTCGACGCCGTCCTCCACCGCGGCGCCGCGCGACACCCGCGGCGTACGGCGCTCGTCGTCGGCGCCGACGACCCGACCACGTGGAGCTACGCCGAGCTGGACGCCGCCGTGACCGGCGCGGCCCGCGCCCTGCGCGGCCTCGGGTTGCGTCGCGGGGACCGGGTCGCGGCGTACGGGAAGAACTCCGACGCCTACCTCGTCGGCTACCTGGCCTGCGCCCGCGCGGGCCTCGTGCACGTGCCGATCAACTTCGCGCTGACGGGCGAGGAGCTGCGCTACCTCCTCGACCAGTCGGGCGCGAGCGCGGTGCTCGTCGACCCGGCACTGCGGCCGGCGTACGACGCGGTCGTGGCCGACCACGGCGTGGACGTCGCCCACGTCGTACCCCTGCGCGATGCGCCCGGGAACCTGCTCGAGCTGGCCCGGGACGCCGGCGAGGGGCCCGTGCTGCCCGAGGGCGAGGAGCCGGTCGCGGACGACGAGCTGGTGCAGCTGCTCTACACCTCGGGCACCACCTCGCGTCCCAAGGGCGCGATGATGACGCACCGCGCGCTCGTGGCGGAGTACCTCTCCGCCATCACCGCGCTCGACCTGACGGCGGACGACGACCCGCTGCACCCGATGCCGCTCTACCACTCGGCCCAGATGCACGTGTTCCTGCTGCCCTACCTGGCGGTGGGGGCGACCAACCACCTGGTCGAGGCCCCCGACGTGCCCGTGCTGCTGCGCCTCGTCGAGGAGCGCCGGCTCGGCACGCTGTTCCTCGCGCCCACGGTGTGGGTGCCGCTGGCCGGCCACCCCGACCTCGAGCGTCGCGACCTCTCGTCGCTGCGCAAGGCGTTCTACGGCGCCTCGATCATGCCGGTCCCGGTGCTGCAGCGCCTCCAGGAGCGACTGCCCGGCCTCGGCTTCTACAACTGCTTCGGCCAGTCGGAGATCGGTCCCCTGGCGACGGTCCTCCGCCCCGAGGAGCACGCCGACCGTCCCGACTCGTGCGGCCGCCCGGTGCTCCTCGTCGAGCTGGCGGTTCTCGACGAGGAGGGCCGGCCCGTGGATCCAGGCGGCCAGGGTGAGGTCGTCTATCGCTCCCCGCAGCTCTGCGTCGGCTACTGGGACAACCCGGAGGCGACGGCCGAGGCCTTCCGCGACGGCTGGTTCCACTCCGGCGACCTCGTGCGGATCGACGCGGAGGGTTACATCACCGTGGTCGACCGCATCAAGGACGTCATCAACACCGGCGGGGTGCTCGTCGCGTCGCGCGAGGTGGAGGACGCGCTCTACACCCATCCCGACGTGGCCGAGGTGGCCGTCATCGGCACCCCGGACGACCGCTGGATCGAGGCCGTGACCGCCGTCGTCGTGCCCCGCCCCGGCGCCGAGATCGACGAGGCCGGCCTCGTGGCGCACGCACGGGAGCGCCTGGCCGGCTTCAAGACGCCGAAGCACGTCCGCTTCGTCGAGGCGCTCCCCCGCAACGCCTCCGGCAAGCTGCTCAAGCGCGAGCTCCGCGGGGACTGAGGGTGACCCGGCCGGCCACCGGGGAGCCGCTGCTCGTCGCCCCCGGCGTCCGCGCCGCCGTGGCCGCCACCCCCGACGTGCTCGCCGCGGTGGGCGGGGCGGAGCGGGCGCGCGCGCTGCTCGCGCCGTACGAGCGCACCCGGGTGGACCGGCTCCGCCGGCCCGAGGACCGTGACGACCACGTCGCGGCCCACGTGCTGGTACGCCGCGTGGCGGCCGCGCTGCTCGCCGACGGCGGGCGTGCCGTGGGGGCCGGGGACCTCGTGCTCGAGCAGCGCTGCCCCGGGTGCGGCGACGACACCCACGGCCGGCCCGCCGTCGCCGGCGAGGACGGCCTCCACGTGTCGCTGTCCCACGCCCGCGGCTGGGTCGCCGCCGCAGCCGCCCACCGGCCCTGCGGGATCGACGTCGAGACCGTCACGGCCGTCGCACCGCTGCCCGACGTGCTGACGCCGGGCGAGGCCGCCGAGCTCGCAGCCCTCCCGCCCGGGGAGCAGCCCGCGCGGCGTTCCTGCGGCTGTGGACCCGCAAGGAGGCCGTCGTGAAGGTCGGCGCGGCCGGTCTCGAGGACCTGGCCCGGCTCGACGTGCGCGGCGCGGAGCCGACCGCCGGGGTGCGGGTGCTGGGCCTCGGGACGCCGTCCGGCGTCGTCGCGTCGCTGGCGCTGGGCACCTGAGCGACACCCCGGCTCGGCACCGTGGGCTCGACGCGCACCCGCCCGCAGGCGTCGGCAGGCGCCGGGCTCAGTCCTCGCGGTCGGCGAGGTCGCGCTGCTCCTGCGCCCAGAGCGCGTCCTCGGCCTCCTCGTCCGCCTGGCCCCGCACCTTGCGGATGTGGCGCGCCATGCTGACGAGCAGCAGGACGACGGCCACGATGAGGCCGACGAAGACGGCGAACCCGGTCCAACCGGCCTTCACGTCCTCGGGCTCGGGGCCCTCCTCCCGGTCCGCGGCCAGGCCCAGCACGTCGGCCGGGATCTCGGCGAGCAGGTGGGTGACGTCGTGGACGAGGGCGGTCAGCAGCACCGACCCATCATGCCACCGGCGTCGGGATCCCGGCGAAGAGGTCGTCCTCGGGCAGCTCGGTCGTGACGTGGGAGACGACGAGCTCGTAGTCCTCCGTCGGCCACGTCTCCCGGGCGATGTCGAGCGGCACCGCGAACCACGCGCCGTCGGGGTCGATCTGGGTGGCGTGCGCCAGGAGCGCCTGGTCCCGCACCCCGAAGTACGCCGCGCACTCCACCCGCGTCGTGATCCGGGCGTCCCATGCGGGCTCGGGGGTCCAGCTCGCGAGGCGCTCGGCGTAGGGCGACTCCAGGCCCGCGGCGACCATCGCGTCGTTGAGGGCCTGGGTGCGCGGCCGGTTGAACGTGTGGTGGTAGTAGAGCTTCGCGGGCTGCCACGCCGGACCGGCGTCCGGGAACCGCTCGGGGTCGCCGGCCGCCGCGAAGGCCGCGACCGACACCTCGTGGCACCGCACGTGGTCGGGGTGCGGGTAGCCCCCGCGCTCGTCGTACGTCGTCACCACGTGGGGACGCACCGACCGGATGAGGCGCACGAGCCGCTCGACGGCCTCGTCGAGCGGGACCAGGCCGAAGCAGCCCTCGGGCAGCGGCGGCTTCGGGTCGCCCTCCGGCCAGCCCGAGTCGACGAAGCCGAGCCAGTGCTGCGTGATGCCCAGGATCTCGCGGGCCGCGTCCATCTCCGCGCGGCGGATCTCCGTGATGTTCTCCAGCACCTCCGGCCGGTCCATCCGCGGGTTGAGCACCGATCCCCGCTCACCGCCCGTGCACGTCACCACGTGCACGTCGACCCCCTCCGCGACGTAGCGAGCCGTCGAGGCGGCCCCCTTGCTGGACTCGTCGTCGGGGTGGGCGTGCACGTGCATCAGGCGCAGACCGGCGCGGTTGGGCATGCGGAGGATCCTAGTGGCGGGCCGGGTGGCACCATGGAGGGGTGAGCACGAGCGCCCCCGCCCTGGCCGAGAGGTACGGGAAGAAGCGTCCGTCCCGGCGTGGACCCGTCATCGCACTCGCCCTCGTCGTGACCCTCGTGGGGGGCGGATGGCTGCTCTGGACGGCCTGGTTCCACGGCTCCCCCGCCGTCTCGTCGCAGCTGCTGCGCTGGGAGGTCGTCGACAGCACGACCGTGCGGATCACCTTCGACGTGGCCATCGGCGACGACGAGGTCGCCACCTGCCGCGCGCGGGCGCTCGCGGCGAACCACGAGGCGGTCGGCGACATGGTGCTCCAGGTGCCGACCGACGCGGGCGACGCCGACGGCGGCCAGATCACCACCGAGTTCCGCACCATCTCGCAGGCGACCTCGGTCGAGCTGGTCGGGTGCACCACCCCCAGCCAGAACCGCCCCCGCTGACCGCCGCGGCACGCGGCGACACCCCGGTCGTCACCGGGTCGTGGTTACACTGGGCGTTCTGATCTGCCCCGCCGCGGGGCGCCACCCCGAGGGGCGGCGCACCGACACCCGGCGGGGCTTCGCACTACACGGATCGGCCGGGTCGGCGAGAGCCCTCCCGGCCGTGCTGCTAGGAGAGGTTATGACGCAGTCCAGCGACACCGATGTCATCTGGCTGACCGCCGATGCCCACGAGAAGCTGGTGGCCGAGCTGGAGCACCTGAAGGGCCCCGCGCGTCAGGAGATCGTCGAGCGCATCTCCGCTGCTCGCGACGAGGGGGACCTCAAGGAGAACGGCGGCTACCACGCGGCACGCGAGGAGCAGGGCAAGCTCGAGGGGCGCATCCGCCAGCTCGAGGACATGCTGGCGAAGGCCCAGGTCGGCGAGACCCCGGCCGACGACGGCATCGTCGAGCCCGGCATGAAGGTCACCTACAAGTTCGTCGGCGACGACGACGACGAGGCCGAGGAGTTCCTGCTCGGCGCCCGGGAGATCGAGCCCGAGGGCCTCAAGGTCTACTCGCCGCAGTCGCCGCTCGGCGGCGCGATCCTCGGCGCCAAGAAGGGCGACGAGGTCAGCTACGAGGCGCCCAACGGCAAGACCCTCAAGGTCGTCATCCTCGACGCGACGCCCTACACGGGCTGACCCGCACGTCCCGTCCCGGCCCTACCAGGGCTGGGACACCCGGAGGCCCTGCTCGCCCAGCCTGGTGAGCAGGGCCTCCGCGTGTGCGGGGCCCCGCGTCTCCAGCTGCACGCGCACCTGCACCTCGTCGACGCCCAGCGTCGGCGAGGTGCGCTCGTGGGCCACCTCGAGCACGTTGGCCCCCGCGGCCGCCAGCTCGGCCAGCAGCCCGGCCAGGCCGCCGGGGCTGTCGCTGAGGGTGACGCGCAGGAACAGGTACCGCCCCGCCGCGGCCATGCCGTGCCGGATCACGCGGCCCATGAGCAACGGGTCGATGTTCCCGCCCGACAGCACGGCGACCGCCGGGGTCGCGAAGCGCCCCGGGTGCTCGAGCAGGGCCGCCACGGCGACCGCGCCGGCCGGCTCCACCACGAGCTTGGCGCGCTCGAGCAGACCGACGAGCGCGCGGGAGATGCCCTCCTCGCTCACGGTGACGACGTCGTCCACCGACGTCTGCACGACCGCGAACGGCACCTCGCCCGGGCAGCCCACCGCGATGCCGTCGGCCATCGTGGTCATCGCCCCCGCGGGCGTCGGCACGCCGCGGGCGAGCGACGTCGGGAAGGCGGCGGCCCCCTCGGCCTGCACGCCGACGACGCGCACGTCGGGACGCCGGCCCTTCACGGCGACCGCGATGCCCGCGACGAGACCGCCGCCGCCCGTCGGCACGAGCACGGTCGCCGCCTCGGGCAGCTGCTCGACGATCTCGAGGCCGCAGGTGCCCTGGCCCGTGACGACGTCCACGTGGTCGAAGGGATGGATGAGCACGGCCCCGGTGCGCTCCGCGTGCTCGCGGGCCGCGACGAGCGCGTCGTCGACGTAGCGGCCGGCGAAGACCACCTCCGCGCCGTACCCCCGCGTCGCCCGCTCCTTGGGGATCGGGGCGCCCTCGGGCATGTAGACCCGCGCGGAGATCCCCAGCATCCGCGCCGCGAGCGCCACGCCCTGGGCGTGGTTGCCGGCCGAGGCCGCCACGACACCGGCGGCACGCTCCTCGGGCGTCAGCCGCGCCATCCGCAGGTAGGCACCGCGGATCTTGAAGGAACCGGTGCGTTGCAGGTTCTCGGCCTTGAGCCAGACCGGGCCGCCGACGAGGTCGGCGAGCCACCGCGACTCCTCCAGCGGGGTGCGGGTGACGACGTCGGCCAGCACCGCGTGGGCGGCCTCGACGTCGGCCAGCGTGACGGTGGGGATGCTCACCCGGCGATCATTCCGGACGACCGCCCACGGCGTCGAAGTCACCCACCACGCCGGGATCCTCGCCGAGCTCCTCCCCCATGTCGTCCTCACCGCTCGGCGGTGGCGGCGCGGTCTCGTCGGCGAGGTGGAGCACGACGGCGTTGACGGCCGCGGCCAGCGGTACGGCGATGAGGGCGCCCGCGATGCCCGCGACGAGCACGCCGATGCCGATCGCGACGATGACGCCGAGCGGGTGCACGGAGACGAAGCGGCCCATGAGGAACGGCTGGAGGATGTGCCCCTCGATCTGCTGCACGAGGATGACGCCACCGAGCATGAGGAGGGCGACCCACGGTCCCTGGTCGACGAGCGCGACGAGCACCGCCACCGACCCGGCGATGGTCGCGCCGATCATCGGCACGAAGGCCCCGATGAAGACGAGCACGCCGATCGCGGCGACCAACGGCACGTCGAGGACCACCGCCACGATCATGATGCCGATCGCGTCGACCAGGGCGACGATCACGGTGGCCCGCATGAACTGCGTCAACGACACCCAGGCGACCCGTCCCGAGCTGTCGATCTGCTCGCGCGCCCCCCGGGGCGCCAGCCGCACGCACCACGACCAGATGCGCGCGCCGTCGGCGAGGAAGAAGAACGACGCGAACAGCACGATGAAGAACCCGGCCGCGATGTGGGTGAGCGTCGTGCCGACCTCGGTCACCTGGCGCACGAGCTGCTGGCTGTCGCCGGACTCGGTGAGGTACTGCTGCGCCTGCGTGATGTAGCCGTCGATCTGCGAGTCCGACGCGTTGAGCGGCCCGTCCTTCAGCCACGTGCGCACCTCGCCGAGCCCCATGACCACCTTGTCGGCGAGGTCGGTCATGCCGTCGATCACCTGCTGGCTCACGAAGGTGATGAGGAGCGCGATGAAGCCCAGGCCGCCGACGACCACGACGATCGCCGAGAGGCTGGCGGGGACCCGGATCCGCCGGCCCCACCGCACGACGGGGTGCCCGAGCGAGGTCACGAGGAGGGCGATGAGCAGCGGGAGGGTGACGACGCGGACCTGCCAGAAGGCGTAGACCAGCACCACCGTCGCGGCCACGATGACGAGGAAGCGCCACGCCCAGGCGGCCGCGAGGTCGAGACCCCAGGGCACCTCGGCGCGCGCGAGGTTGGACTCCCCCGCCGCGATCGGGAGGGGCGCCGCGCCCACCGGCCGACGCTCGGCCCGGGCGGCCGCCCACTGCGCGGTCAGCTGGGCACGGAGGTCGCGCCGCAGCGCCTCCTCGTGCTGCTCCTCGTCGCGGCTGCGCCGGGCGAGCAGCGCGGCGAGACGACGCCGCAGCTCGCCCACCTCGCCGTCGTCGGGCTCCTTCGTCACGGGGTCGCCGATCGGCGCCCGCCCCTCGTCGGCCTGCTCGGCGGTCCTGTCCCCGTCCACCCGCGCCACGTTACGTTGCCAGCCCGTCCGCGAGGGAACGGACCAGGCAACGTGCTACCTCCGGGTGGCCCCCGGTGAGCAGCCCGACGGCGGCGAGCACGGAGGAGGCGTCCAGGCCCAGCCGCGGCGCGGCGGGCACGAGCCACCCGCCGGGCCCGGCCCCGGCCTCCCCGGTGGCCGCACGGAGCACGGCGCGGGACCGGTCGGCGCCGGCGTGCCGCAGCACCCCGCCGGAGCCGACGAGGAGCGCCGTCTCCCGCAGGTCGGTGCCCCCGCCGTCGGTGCGGTCGCGGTCGACGAAGCGCCCGGCGTGGCGGCGTACCGCCGTGCGCACGGCCACCTCCGCGATCCGCAGGTCGGTGGCCTCGTCCTCGGGGGTCTCCGGGAGCAGTCCGGGGTGGTCCGCACGGCGCTGCGCCGCTGCGACCAACGCCGCGTCCCCCGCGACGCCGGCGTCGTCGGCCGCCGTGACGGTCGACGGTGCGGACCACCGCATGCCGAGGTCGCCCTCGACCGTGCGGTTGAGCCGGGTGCGGGCGACGACCTCGCGGCTCGCGTGCTCCGGGTCGACCTCGGTCGCCGAGTAGACGTCCGTCGTCGCGCCGCCCACGTCGACCACCACGACGTCCCCCTCGACGTCGGCCAGCAGGGCCACCCCGTCGAGCACGAGGTCGGGGGTGGCACCGCGCAGCAGCCGGGTCAGCTCGGGACGGCGGCTCAACCGGCGACCGCCGATGACGTGGGCGAGGAAGAGCTCGCGCACCCGCGACCGGGCGGGACGCGGGCGCCAGCACCCCGATGCGCGGCACGACGTTGTCGGCCGTGCGGTGCGCGAGGCCGGCGGCGTCGAGCACCGCGGCCGCCTCGGGTGCCGCATCCGCGTTGCCGGCCACGACGACCGCGCCGTCCCACCCGTCGCGGGCCAGGGCGGCGAGCAACCGTGCCCCCTCGACGAGGGGCGTCGGGTTGCCCCCGTCGGTGCCACCGGTGAGCAGCACGACGTCGGGACGGGCCACGGCGAGCGCCCGGGCGTCGGTGCCGTCCTGGGCGAGCGCATGGACGGCGACCACCCGGCCGCCGCTCGACAGGGCCACCCGACGGCCCGCCTCGGCGGTCACCAGTGCCTCGTTGCCGAGCACGCCGATCCGGAGCCCGCCGCCGGCCGAGGAGCAGGCGAGCACCACGACGTCGTCCGCCGCCGGGTCGAACGCGTGCTGCGTGCCGAGGGCGGCCAGGCACGCGTCGTACCCGTCCAGCAGGTCGCCGCTGCCCGACGCGTCGGGCAGCGTGGTCGGGTGGCTCGCGCTCGCGAGCACCGTGCCGGCCGGCCCGGCGTCGCCGTCGACCAGCGCGACGAGCAGGGCCTTGGTGAAGGTGGAGCCGAGGTCGACGCAGACCGCCAGGCTCACCCGGCGACCCGCTCCAGGGCCTGGTCGAGGTCGGCGACGAGGTCGGCGCCGGTCTCGATGCCGACGGAGAGACGCACGAGGTCACCGGGCACCTCGAGCTCGGTGCCCGCGACCGACGCGTGCGTCATGCGGCCCGGGTGCTCGATGAGCGACTCGACGCCGCCGAGCGACTCGCCGAGGGTGAACAGCTCGGTGGCCGCGCAGAGGTCGAGGGCCGCCTGCTCGCCGGCGGCGACCCGGAACGAGACGATGCCGCCGAAGCGCTTCATCTGGCGCGCGGCCACGGCGTGGCCGGGGTGGGACTCCAGCCCGGGGTAGATCACCTCGGCCACGGCCGGGTGGGCCGCGAGGTGCGCGGCGACGAGCTCGGCGTTGTCGCAGTGCCGCTCCATCCGCAGCGCGAGGGTGCGGAGCCCGCGCAGCACCAGCCACGAGTCGAACGGGCCGGCCACGCCGCCGATGGAGTTCTGGAAGAAGGCCACCTGCTCGGCGACCTCGAGGTCGCGCACGACGAGGGCGCCGCCGACGACGTCGGAGTGCCCGCCGGCGTACTTCGTCGTCGAGTGCACGACGACGTCGGCGCCCAGGGTCAGGGGCTGCTGCAGGTAGGACGAGGCGAAGGTGTTGTCGACGACGAGGAGCGCGCCCGCCTCGTGAGCCACGCCCGCGAGGGCCTCGATGTCGCCGATGGACAGCAGCGGGTTCGTGGGCGTCTCGACCCACACGAGCTTCGTGGCGCCCGGCCGGATCGCCGCGCGGACGGCGTCGACGTCGGAGACCGGCGCCGGCGTGTGCTCGAGGCCCCAGGGGCGGGCCACCTTGTCGACGAGCCGGTACGTCCCGCCGTACGCGTCGTCGGGGATGACGACGTGGTCGCCGGGCCGGGCGAGGGCCCGCAGCAGCGTGTCCTCCGCCGCCAGGCCCGACGCGAAGGCGAACCCGCGCTCCCCCTCCTCGAGCGCGGCGAGGTTGGCCTCCAGCGCGGTGCGGGTGGGGTTGCCGGAGCGGCTGTACTCGTAGCCGTTCCGCATCCCTCCCACGCCGTCCTGCTTGTAGGTCGACGTCGCGTAGATGGGCGGGATCACCGCGCCGGTCGTCGGGTCGGGCTCGTAGCCCGCGTGGATGGCGCGGGTCTCGAAGCCGTGCTTGCCGCTCTGCTCGCTGCTCACCCGACCGAGCCTACGACGGGAAGGTCCGGGGGCCTCGCGGTGTTGGGCATCATGGAACGACGCCGTCGAGACCCCGGGAGGACCCGTTGTTGTTCGGATCCAGCACCAAGACCACGCTCCCCACGCCCGACAAGGCCCTCGCGGGCCGGGACGAGCCCTGGTTCACGCTCGGTGAGCACGTCGTGCTCGGCACCCCGGTCGTGACCGACGACGTGCCCGACGGACTCGAGGTCGCCGTGTTCGGCCTCGGGTGCTTCTGGGGCGCCGAGGAGATCTACTGGCAGAAGGACGGCGTCTGGTCGACCTCCGTCGGCTACGCCGGCGGCTACACACCGCACCCGTCCTACGAGGAGGTGTGCTCGGGTCGCACCGGCCACACCGAGGCCGTCCGGATCGTCTTCGACCCGACGCGCACCTCGTTCGCCGACCTCGTGAAGACCTTCTTCGAGGTCCACGACCCGACGCAGGGCATGCGGCAGGGCAACGACGTGGGCACGCAGTACCGCTCGGCGATCTACTACACCACGCCGGAGCAGGAGACGACCGCGCGCGAGCTCACCGACGTGTACGCCGCGGAGCTGCGCCGCCAGCGCCTCGGGGACGTCACGACGGAGATCAAGCCGGCCGGTGACTACTTCTACGCCGAGCCAGTGCACCAGCAGTACCTCGCGAAGAACCCGCACGGCTACCGCTGCCACGCCAACACGGGCGTGCGGTTCCCGCAGGTCTGAGGCCGCCCCCGGACGGGACCGGGGGCCTCGGGCCCGCGGCCCCCGGACCGTGAGGAGAACGCGGACGTTGCGGAGCGACACGCCGGGCGTCCCCGGCAGTCGGTCCGCGTTTTCCTCAGTTGAGCGCCCCGGGCCGGCCCGGACCTTCACCGGGCGCACCGGGTCGGTCGCCTCGGGGCCGGACGGTCAGCGCGCGATGACGGTCTCGCCGGCCCGCACGCGGATGCCCTCGGCGACGGCCGGCTCCACCCCTGGTGGCAGGAGCAGGTCGACGCGCGACCCGAAGCGGATCAGCCCGATGCGGTCACCCCGGGACACCTCCGCACCCGCCCCGACGTAGGGCACGATGCGCCGCGCGGCGGCACCGGAGAACTGCACCATCCCCAGCTCCCCGTGGGGCGTGGCGAGGGTCCACTCCATGCGCTCGTTCACGTGCGCGTCGTCGGCGAAGGCCAGCTTGTGCGGCCCCTCGACGTGGGTCTGCGTCACCACGGTCGCGTCGCACGGCATGCGGGTGACGTGGACGTTGTAGAGCGCCAGGTAGGTCGAGACGAACCACCGGCCGTCCCGCAGCTCGACCTGGCGCACGAGCCCGTCGGCCGGGGCCAGGAGACCCGGGCCCTCCGCCGCGCGCTCGGGGTCGCGGAAGAAGGCGGTCATGCCCGTGGCCAGCGCGAGCGCGCCGACGCGGGGCAGCCCCCGCAGGACGAGCGGCGGCAGCCAGGACAGGCCGATCCACCAGGGTGTGCCGCGGGCGGGTGCGAGAGCCATGCGGCTCAGTCTCCCAGGCGGCGGCCTCAGCGCTGCTGCTGGGCCAGCCGCAAGCGGAGCCGACGGCGCTCCTCGCGGTCGACGTCGATGTCCTCCTCGCCGTCCGCGCGGCCGCGCGAGCGGGCGGCCAGCACGGGGAGGACGAGCAGCACCAGCACCCACGTCGCGGCCACGACGAGCGTCGGCTGCACGGCGTCGAGCGCGGCCAGCGCGGCGAGCACCCAGCCACCGATCGCCAGGGGCAGCATGTCGCGCCCCTGGTGCGGGAAGCGCAGGCGGCACACCATGAGGGCGCCGACCAGCAGCAGCACGAGGCCGAGCAGGAGCGGATCGACGGTCGTGTACGCCGCGGAGACGGCGAGCAGCGCCGCCAAGGGCGAGGGCAGCCCGACGAAGTCCGTGTCCTCGTCCCGCACCGCGCAGAAGTCCGCCAGGCGCAGCAGCGCCCCGGAGAGGTAGACGAGGAAGCCGGCCACGGCGACCGCGACCTCCAGGTCGTTCCCGCCGCCGGCGAGGGCGATCGTCACCAGCAGGGCCGCGGGCACGAGCCCGAAGGTGATGCCGTCGCTCAGCGAGTCGAGCTGGCCGCCGAGCGACGATCCGCCGACCAGGCGCGCGGTGGCGCCGTCCAGGGAGTCGAAGACGGTGCCGAGCACGAGCAGCAGCGACACCAGCTGGAGCGTGGAGAGGCCCGCCCAGACGTCCTCGGCGTAGCCGGCGCAGACCAGCGTGAGCAGGGCGAGCGCGCCGCAGGAGGCGTTGCCGAGCGTGAAGGCATCGGGAACGCGGGGCCGGGTGATTCCCCACATCCTCATCGTCGTTCTCCTCCTCGTGGCGCGTGCATCGGGGCAACGGTAGGCGCAAGAGGCGTCCAGCGCGCGATCCGCGAGACTTCTCACCCCCCTTCTCACCCGCCCGGGACCTCGCGTCGGCCCCGCGGTTCGGTGCCGTGGTCCACCATGGAGGAGTGGACGAGAAGCCCCGCGACCCCCGAGGTCTCCCCCGCCGCACGGCGGCCCGCACGGCTCGGCTCGCCGCCCTCCCGCTCGGGTACGCGGGGCGGAGCGCCCTGGGCCTCGGCAAGCGGCTCGGCGGCCGCACCGCCGAGCAGGTGAGCGCCGAGGTGCAGCAGCGCACGGCCGAGCAGGTGTTCCGCACCCTGGGCCAGCTCAAGGGCGGGGCCATGAAGTTCGGGCAGATGCTCTCCGTGCTGGAGGCGGCCCTGCCCGAGGAGTCGATGGCCGGCTACCGGGCCGAGCTCACCCGCCTTCAGGACGCCGCTCCCCCGATGCCGACGGCGGAGGTCCGCCGCGTGCTCGACGAGGAGCTCGGCGGCGCCGGCATCGCCTGGCGCGAGCACCTCGTCAGCTTCGACGGCGGCCCGACGGCCGCCGCCTCGATCGGCCAGGTCCACCGCGGGCGCTGGCGCGACGACCCCGCCGACCCGACGACGGAGCGGGACGTCGCGGTGAAGGTGCAGTACCCCGGCGCCGGCGACGCCATCGCGTCCGACCTGCGGCAGCTCGGCCGGCTGGCCCGCACCCTCGCGCCGATCCTCCCCGGCATCGACGTGCGGGCGCTCGTGACGGAGCTGCAGGACCGCATGGCCGAGGAGCTCGACTACCGGCTCGAGGCCGAGGCGCAGCGGGCGTTCGCTGCGGCGTACCGGGACGACGAGCGGTACGTCGTCCCCGGCGTGGTCGCCGGCACCGAGAAGGTGCTGGTCTTGGAGTGGCTCGAGAGCACCGGCTCGCTCGCGACCGTCATCGCGTCGGGCACGCCCGAGGAGCGGGACCACTACGGCCAGCTGCTCGTGCGGTTCCTCTTCGACGGGCCGGAGCGCACCGGGATGCTCCACGCCGACCCGCACCCCGGCAATTTCCGCACGATCCCCGGGCCCGACGGCGAGCCCGGGCGGCTCGGCGTGCTCGACTTCGGTGCCGTCGCGCGGCTGCCCGAGGGCGGGCTCCCGGAGGCGATGGGCCGGCTGCTGCGCGTGGCCGGGCAGTCCGACCTCGACGGCCTCGAGGCCGGGTTGCGGGCCGAGGGGTTCATCCGCGACAAGGTGCGGATCGACCCCCAGCTCCTCCTGACCTTCCTCGGCCCGTTCGTCGAGCCCACGCTCGTCGAGGAGTTCACGTTCACCCGGGAGTGGATGCGGGAGCAGTACGACCGGCTCAGCGACCCCCGCGATCCCGTCGCCGCCGTGGGGCTGCGGCTGAACCTGCCCCCGTCGTACCTGCTCATCCACCGCACCTGGCTCGCCGGGGTCGGCGTGCTGAGCCAGCTGGGCGCCACGGCGCCCTTCCGCGCGATCCTGTCGGAGTCCCTGCCCGGCTTCGCCGCGGACTGACTTCCCGAGCTCCCCGCGCCTGTGCCAGAGTTCCGCGCATGGGCACCTGGGGAACCGGCCCCTTCGACAACGACGGGGCGGCCGACCTGCTCGGCGAGATCGAGGACGGCACGTTCTCGTTCGACGCGGTCGAGTGGGCGTTCGACGACGGCCACCTGACGACGGACGGCGGCGAGTTCGCGGGGGCGCTCATCGAGCTCGCGTTGATCGCGCTCGAGGCCCGCGACCCCTCCGAGGAGGTCGCCGACCTCGACCTCGACGACTTCCGCGCGGCGCTCACGCCCGACCGGCTGCGGTGGCTCGTGCAGCAGGGCGAGCGCGCCCTGTCGGAGGAGTCCTCGGAGGTCTACGAGCTGTGGGCCGACGCCGGTGAGGACGAGCTCGAGGAGTGGCGGGCCGCCACCGCGCGCAGCCTCACCGAGCTGCGCGAGCTGGTCTGAGCCCCTCCCGGCCTCACCCCTCCAGCCGCGTCGCGAGGAACGTCCACTCCAGCGCCGCCTTGTGCGCCGCCTGCGCGTTGGTGGACGCGCCGCCGTGGCCGCCCTCGACGTTCTCCCAGTACGTGACGTCGGCGCCCACCTCGCGGAGTCGGGCGGCCATCTTGCGGGCGTGGCCGGGGTGCACGCGGTCGTCCCGCGTCGAGGTGGTCAGCAGCACCGGCGGGTAGGTCACGTCCTCGGCCACCCGGTGGTAGGCCGAGATCTCCTCGACGAACGGCCGGTCCGCGGGGTCGTCGGGGTCGCCGTACTCCGCGATCCACGACGCGCCCGCCAGCAGCTGCGGGTAGCGCAGCATGTCGAGCAGCGGCACCGTGCACACGACGGCGCCCAGGATATCGGGGTAGCGCACGAGCATGTTGCCCACAAGCAGCCCGCCGTTGGACCCGCCCATGATCCCGAGCTGCCCGACCGTCGTCGTGCCGCCCGTGACGAGCGCGCGGGCGACCGCGGCGAAGTCCTCGTAGGCGCGGTGGCGCTTCTCGCGGAGCGCGGCCTGGTGCCAGGCGGGGCCGTACTCGCCGCCGCCGCGGATGTTCGCCACGACGTACGCGTTGCCACGGGCGAGCCAGGCCCGCCCGATGCTGCCCGAGTAGGACGGCGTCAGGGAGATCTCGAACCCGCCGTAGCCGTAGAGGAGCGTCGGGACCGGCCCGTCCTGGCCGCGCGGCGACACCACGAAGTAGGGGACCTGCGTGCCGTCGTCGGAGATCGCGAACCGCTGCGTCACCTCGTGGGTGGCGGCATCGAACCGCGCCGGGCTCTCCTTGAGCACGGTGGGCTGCCCGGGCGCGCCCGCGGCGCGGAGGTCGACGAGGGCGAGGCTCGGCGACGTGAGGTACCCCGAGACGTCCAGCCACGCGAGGTCGCCCTCGGGGCCGTCGTCGGTGGCGTCGACCGCCCGCACCCCGACGGTCGTGTACGGCGGCAGCCCGGTCAGCGGGTGCCGCTCCCAGTCGTCCCCGGGCCCGGACGGCGGGGTCAGCACCTCGACGTGCTGCACGACGTCCTCGAGCGTCACCAGCACCACACGGTGCCGCGTGCGGGTCCACCCGGCCAGCGACGTGCTGGCGGTCGGCGTGAAGAGGGGCGTGAAGCGGGGCTCGCCCGCGTCGTACGCCGCGAGGTCGGTGACGAGCAGCGACCCGGCGGGGTACGTCGCGGTGCCGTCGCCCCCCGGCGCCCAGTCGTCGCGGAGGTGGACGAGCAGGTGGTCGCGCCACACGGCCGGCTCGGCGGAGTCGGGAACCGCGATGCGGTGCAGCTCCGTGCCGGTGCGGGCGTCGTCGAGCAGCAGGGTCTCCGAGGTGTAGAAGCCCATCATCCGGAAGACGTAGCCGCGCTCGTGGCCGGGCGTGGCGTCGTACCCCACCCCCACGGCCATGTCGTCCGGACCCGCCTCGAAGAGCACCTCGGCCTCGGCCAGCGGGGTGCCGCGCCGCCAGCGGCGGGCGATGCGGGCGTACCCCGACGTCGTCAGCGAGCCGGGGCCCGTGTCGGTGGCGACGAGGGCAGTGTCCTCGTCGACCCAGGCCATGCCGCCCTTGCCCTCGGGCCGCAGGAAGCCGCCGTCCTCGGGCGCCACGAACGTGCGCGTCTCGAGGTCGAACTCGCGCGTCAGGTCGGCGTCGGAGCCGCCGGGCGAGAGCGAGACCAGCGCACGGCGGAACGCCAGCGGGCCGGTGCGCAGCACCTGCGCGCCGTGCCACACCCACAGCGTGCCGTCGGCGGCACTGAGGGCGTCGACGTCGAGCAGCACGTCCCAGTCCGGGGCAGCGGTGCGGTAGGACTCCATCGTGGTGCGTCGCCACAGGCCGCGCTCGTTGGTCGCGTCGCGCCAGAAGTTGTAGACGAAGTCCCCCGCCCGGCTCACCAGCGGGATGCGGTCGTCGGCGTCGAGCACCTCGAGGATCGCCTGCTCGGTGGCGGCGAAGCCGTCGACGGCGCCGATGGCGGCCTCCGCCTCGGCGTTCCGTTCCTCCACCCACCCCAGGGCCTCGTCGCCGGTGACGTCCTCGAGCCAGAGGTGGGGATCGACCATGCGGGCGAGGCTACCGTCGGGCCCGTGCGCATCGTCTCCCTGCTCCCGTCGACCACCGAGATCCTCTTCGCGCTCGGCGCGGGCGACGAGGTGGTCGGAGTGACGTTCGAGTGCGACCACCCCGCCGAGGCGCGCTCACGGCGGATCGTGTCGACGTCCGCGATGCCGTCGGGGCTGGCGCCGGCGGAGATCGACGCGTACGTCGCGGCCGCGCTCGCCCGGGGCGAGGACCTCTACCGGCTCGACGCCGGGGCGCTGGCCGACCTCGACGCCGACCTCGTGGTGACCCAGGACCTGTGCGCCGTCTGCGCCGTCGACGTCAGCGTCGTCGACGACGCGCTGGCCCACCTCGGCTGCCGCGCCGACGTGCTGACCTGTGACCCCCACACCGTGGCGGAGGTGCTCGACTCCGTCCGCTCCGTCGGTACGGCGGTGGGCCGCGTCGCCGAGGCCGACGCGCTCGTCGCGGGGCTCGAGGCCCGGCTCGCGGCGGTGGCGGCCACTGTCGCGACCCGGCCCGGTCCCCGGCCCCGCGTGGTCGTGCTCGAGTGGACCGACCCGCCCTTCGCGCCCGGCCACTGGATCCCCGAGATGGTCGAGCTGGCCGGCGGCGCGTGCGTGCTGGGCACCGCGGGCTCGACGTCCGTCCGGGTGCGGTGGGAGGACGTCCACGCGGCGCGGCCGGACGTCGTCGTGGTGGCGCCGTGCGGCTACGACCGCGCGGGCGCACAGGCGCAGGCGGACGGGCTCGTGGCGGCCGGGCTCCTGCCCGCCGGGGCGCTCGTGCACGCCGTCGACGCCGACGCGCACTGGGCCCGCCCCGGCCCGCGGATCGTCGACGGGGTCGAGGAGCTGGCGGGGGTGCTGGCCGCCTTCCCCCCGGTCCCCCCGGTCACCTCGGTCGTGGTGTGAGGCCACCACATTCCGCAGGCCTCACACCACGACCCGGGAGGGGTGGGGAACTACCCCACCCAGCCGCCGCGGCCCCAGCCGCCGCCCCAACGCCCGAAGGTCTCGCCGGCGCCGCCGGACCCCGACCCGCCGTACGGCGAGCGTGACGCACGGTCGCCGAGGTAGGACCCCACGACGGCGGCACCCAGGTCGTCGAGCTCGGGAGCGATGACCCGTCCGCCCGCACGCTTCGCCAGGGCGTCGAGGAACCGGGCCAGCCCGGGGTCCTCCCCCAGCCGGAAGAACGTCGTCTGCGCACCCATGCGGGTGGTCCCGTCCAGCTCGCTCACCGTGCGGGCGAGGGTGACGGGGTGCGGCGGGTACTCGAACCACACGTCGCCGCTCGACTCGAGGTGGGCCGTGGGCTCGCCGTCGGTGACGACGAGCAGCACCGGCTGCATCCCCGGGTGGCGGCGGAAGTGCCGCTGCGCGAGCAGCAGCCCGTGGTGGAGGTTCGTGCCCTTCTGCCAGATCGCGTCGAGCCCGGTCAGCTCCTCGATGGCGAGCGTCTCCGCCAGGCGGCCGAACCCGATGAGCTCGAGGCGGTCGCCGCGGAAGCGCGTCGAGATCAGCTGGTGCAGGGCGAGCGCCGTCCGCTTCATCGGCACCCACCGGCCGTCCATCGCCATCGAGAACGACGTGTCCACGAGCAGGGCCACCGCCGCCTGCGTGCGCTGCTCCGACTCGACGACCTCGACGTCGGCGATCTCCAGGCGCACGCCCCGCGCGCCCGGGGCACGGCCGCCCGAGGCGACCTCGCGGCGTACGGCGTTGAGGACCGTGCGGGGCAGGTCCCACGGCTCGGTGTCGCCGAAGGCCCACTCCCGCGTGCCGCCGGTGGCGTCGGCGGAGCCGCCGCCCGCCTGCAGCTCGCGCGCGCCCTGCCGGCCCGACAGCCGCTCGGCGGCGTCGCGGAGCAGGGCGCGACCGAGCTGGCGCATCGCCTTCGGGGACAGGCGCAGCTGGCCGTCGGAGCCGCGCTGCAGGTAGCCCGACGAGCGGAGCGCGCGCTCGATCTCCGACAGCGTGCGGGCGTCGACCGCCGCCTCGTCCCCGAGCTGGCGGGTCAGGGCGTCGAGGTCGATGTCGTCGAGACGCGCGCCGTTGTAGGACTGCTGCAGCTGCTCGGCCAGCGCGTCGAGCTCGGCGATGTCCTGGAGCACGCCGGTGCCGTCACCGAGCCCGAGCCCCTCGCCGTCGCCGAACTGCTCCGAGCCCGACCAGTCCTCCCCCGGCCGCAGGCCCTGGAGGTTGCCGTCGAGCCGCGCCAGCTGGTCCATGAGCGCCGGGGAGCCGAAGGCCTGCTGGGAGAGCTCCATGAGCTCCGCCCGCTGCTCCGGCGTCATCGAGTTCATCATCCGCTGCGCCGCGGCCGCCCGCTGCGCGAGCGCGTCGATGAGCTCGTCGACGTCGCGCGGCCCCTCCGGGAAGAAGTCGCCGTGCTTCGCCATGAACGCGGCGAAGTCCTCGGGGGTGTCCTCGCCGCGGGCGTGCTTCTCGAGCAGCTCGTTCAGGTCGGCCAGCATGGCGGCGATGGCCGCCCGGTCCTCCTCGGTCGCCCCCTCGAACGCCTGCTTCATGCCCGCGAAGCGCTGCTCGAGCAGCTCCCGGCCGAGCAGGTCCTTGATCTGCTCGAACGTCTCCCGGGCCTCCGAGGACGCCCACTCGTAGGACGACAGCTCGCTGACCGCCGCCGCCGGCGACGGGGGCAGGTTGTCGAGCTGCAGCTCGCGCAGGGCGCGGTCGCCGTCGTCCATGTCGACGTCGCGGGCCAGCTGTCCGCGCTCGGCGAGCACGGCCTGCTCGAGCAGCTCCTGCACCTCGCGGAGCGTGCCGTCGAGGTCGTGGCGGTCGAGCAGCTCGCGGCGGCGCTCGGCGATGCGCCGGGCCAGGTCGTCGAGGCCCCGGCGGTCGGCGTCACCGCGGCGCAGGTACTCCCGCATGGCGCGCTCCGGCGAGTAGCCCGCCATCACGTCCTCGCCGATCGCGTCGAGCGCCTCGGCCAGGTCGACGGGCGGGGCCAGCGGATCCCCGCCCTCGTAGCGCTGGTACCGGGATCCGCGGGCCATCAGTCGATGCCGTACGTCGTGACGCCGGTCGCGCTGTCCTTGCCGACCTTGCGGGCGAGGAAGAGACCCTCGAGCGCCAGCTCGACCGCCGCCGCCCGCGTGCCGGTCGTCGTCGCGCCCAAGCGGGCCGCGATCGCGTCGTACAGGTCGCCCTCGCCGCCCTGGTCCGGCGGCAGCGCCGGGAGGCCGTCGAGCAGCTCGGCCGCGCTGACCTGCTCGCCGGTCGTCACCGAGCCGCCCTCCTCGAGCGCCGCGACGAGCGAGGCGAGGTCGAGCCCGCGGAGGTGGCGCCGCACGGTCTCGGCGGTGGAGGTGCGGAGCAGGTGCTCGAGCACGGCGCGCTCGCGGCCCTCCTCGCCCGACTCGAACTCGACCTTGCCGCCGAGCACGTCGACCGCGGTCTCGAGGTCGACGACCCGGGCCACCGCCTCGTCCTCGCCCTGCCGCGTGGCGCGGTGGAGCGCCGCGGCGGCGATGGTCTCGGCGCCGGCGATCGCGAAGCGGGCCGAGACGCCCGAGCGCTGGTCGACCGACGACGACTCGCGCAGGGCGCGGGTGAAGCGGGCGAGCACCTCGAGCAGGTAGCCCGGTACCTCCGCGACCAGCTCCGCCTCCTGGCGCACCACGGCGATCTCGTCGTCGAGCTCGGTCGGGTAGTGCGTGCGGATCTCGGCGCCGAAGCGGTCCTTGAGCGGCGTGATGATGCGGCCGCGGTTGGTGTAGTCCTCCGGGTTGGCGGAGGCGACGACGAGCACGTCGAGGTCGAGGCGCACCACGTAGCCCCGGATCTGGACGTCGCGCTCCTCCATCACGTTGAGCATCGCGACCTGGATGCGCTCGGCGAGGTCGGGCAGCTCGTTGATCGCGACGATGCCGCGGTGGCTACGCGGGATGAGGCCGTAGTGGATCGTCTCGGGGTCGCCCAGCAGGCGGCCCTCGGCGACCTTCATCGGGTCGACGTCACCGATCAGGTCGGCGACCGAGGTGTCGGGGGTGGCGAGCTTCTCGGCGTACCGCTCGCTCCGGTGCACCCAGGTGATCGGCAGCGCGTCGCCGTGGGTCTCGACGAGGCGGGCGGAGGCCGCGGTGACGGGCGCCAGGGGGTCCTCCCCGAGCTCGGAGCCGGTGATGACCGGGGTCCACTCGTCGAGCAGCCCGACCAGCGTGCGGAGCAGGCGGGTCTTGCCCTGCCCGCGCTCGCCGAGGAGCACGATGTCGTGCCCGGCGATGAGGGCCCGCTCCAGCTGCGGCAGCACGGTGTCGTCGAGGCCGTGCAGTCCCGGCCACGGGTTCTCCCCCGCCGCCAGCAGCGCGAGCAGGTTCGCGCGGATCTCCGCCTTCACCGAGCGCGGCTGGTAGTCGGTCGCCCGCAGCTCCCCGAGGGTGGCGGCGGTGGGCGGGGCGGAGGTCGGTCGGGTCACGGTCACACGCTAGACCCGGGGGCAAGCACCCGGGAGGGCGCGACGGTACGCCGCGGCGCCAGCACCGTGCGCGGCGTCGGCGACGCCGGACCACGGGTGTCCGGGATCGCGCAGGCTGCGACGGCGGCGAGCACCATGCCGCCGGCGATGAGGGCGAAGCCCAGGACGTAGCCGCCCTCCGCGGGCAGCCCGCCGAGGCCGACGTGGGCGGTGACGACACCGGCCATGACGGCCGAGCCGATGGAGCCGCCGATCGTGCGGATGTTGGCGTTCATGCCCGAGGCGACGCCCGTCTGGGAGGCCGGCACGGAGGCGATCACGACGCCCGCCAGCGAGCCGAACACGAGCCCGTTGCCGACGCCCTGGAGGCTCGTGGCCGCGACGATCTGCCAGACCGCGTCGTGCCAGAGCGCGATGGCGGCGAAGGCGACGCCGGTCATGAGCGTGCCGCTGACGATGACGACGCGGGCGCCGAGGCGCTTGACGAGCGGCGCCGTGACGAAGCCGACGAGGAAGCTGGCGATGGCCGACGGCACCAGGATTTGCCCGGACTCGGAGATGCTCGCGCCGAAGCCGTAGCCCGCCGCCTCCGGCGTCTGCAGGAACTGGGGCAGGAAGCCGAAGCTGGAGAACATCCCGAAGCCGACGAAGCCGCCGACGAGGTTGGTCGTCCAGATGCCGCGGCGCCGCATCATCTGCATGTCGATCATCGGCACGCGGGCGCGGTTCTCGACGGCGACCCAGCCGACGGCCAGTACGACTGCGCCGGCGAGCAGCGAGAGCACGAGCGGCGAGGACCAGCCCCACTCGTTGCCGCGGCTGATGCCGAGCAGGAGGGCCACGAGCCAGGCGGCGAGGAGCACGGCCGGCGCCAGCGGCAGGCGCGAGCGCTCCGCGACCGGCGACTCGGGCACGAAGAGCGCGGTGGCGACGGCGGCGAGCCCGGTCGCGATCATCGGGAACCAGAACAGCCAGTGGTAGCTGAGCCCCTCCACGATCGGCCCCGCGACGACGATGCCGACCGCGAACCCGACGGAGGCGAGCGCCGCGATGATGCTGAGGGCGCTGGCGCGGTGCCGCTCGGGGAACTCGTCGCGGATGATGCCGAAGGCCAGCGGCAGCACGCCGCCGCCCGCACCCTGCAGCACGCGGGCCAGGATCAGCACCCAGATGTTGCCGGCGAGCGCGGCCACGAGCGAGCCCAGCGTCAGGGCCAGCATCGTGACGACGAGCATCTTCTGCTTGCCGACCACGTCGCCGACCCGGCCGAGCAGCGGCGTGCAGATGGACGCCGAGAGCAGGTAGGCCGTCAGCACCCAGGTCGCCGTCGACATGTCGGTGTCCATCTCGTCGGCGATGAGGCCGAGCACCGGCACCACCATCGACTGCAGCAGCGTGAACGAGGAGACCGCCACCGTCAGCACCGTGAACGTCACCGCCCAGTGCCCACGAACCGTCCTCCGCTGCTGCTCCGCCACCACGTCCTGGTCCTGCCCTTCGTCACGCCACAGTTGGTTGCTCTCGACAACCGTTGCCGTGGGCAACGATATTCCCCCGCACCAGGGCCGGACCACCACCGCGAGGTGACGGTCGACACCCGCCCCCTCCCCGTGTAACGCGGTGTCCGGGTCACTGTGCACGTGGTCGACCCCTTCCATAGTGACCCGGACACCGCGTTACAGCCCAGGACCACCCCCGCTACCGTCGGCCCGTGCAGCTCGAGCGCCCCTGTCCCTGCGGCCTCCCCGCGACGTACGACGCGTGCTGCGGCCGCCTCCACCGCGGCGCCGCCCCCGCGGCCACGGCCGAGGAGCTGATGCGGTCGCGCTACGCGGCTTACGCGGTCGGGGGCCGGGTCGGCGCCGACCACCTGTTCCGCACCTGGCACCCCCGCACCCGCCCCGCCGACACCACCCCCGACCCCGGCCTCACCTGGACGGGGCTGACCGTCGAGGCCACCGAGGCCGGCGGTCCGGAGGACACGACCGGCGTCGTCGTGTTCGCGGCGCGCTTCGTCGACGCGACCGGGCAGCCGGGCGTGCTCCGCGAGCGCAGCCGGTTCGCGCGCCGCGCCGGCCGCTGGGTGTACGTCGACGGCGACGTCGACGCCTGACCCCGAGGCCCGACCGGCCTCAGGCGTCGGCCCAGGTCTCCCCGACGACGACCGGCTGCGCCGTCCCACCCGTGAGGGCCGCGACCGTGGCCACGAGCGCGGCGACCTCCGCGGGCGGTACGGCGAGGTGCAGCGTCACCCCCGCGCCGTACTCGGCGTCGCGCACCCCGACGCCCCGCGCGCGCAGCTCGCTCTCGACCCGGCCCGCGTCGGCGTGGGCGACGTCGAGCGCCACCTCCGCCACCCGGGCCCGGGCGCGGAGGCCGACGCCGTCGAGGCCCGCCCGTGTCGCGTCGCCGTAGGCGCGCACCAGCCCCCCGGCGCCCAGCAGGACGCCGCCGAACCACCGGGTGACGACGACCACGACGTCGGCCACCTCGCGGCCGCGCAGCACCTCGAGGATGGGGGCACCCGCGGTGCCCGACGGCTCGCCGTCGTCGCTCGAGCGCTGCACCGCGCCCGGTGCTCCCCACGGACCGAGGGCGAACGCGGAGCAGTGGTGCCGCGCGTCGTGGTGCCGACGGCGCAGCTCGTCGACGACGGCCCGCGCCGCGGCCTCGTCCTCGACGCGCCGCACGGTCGCGAGGAACCGCGAGCGCCGCACCTCGATCTCGGCCGCGCCGTCGGTGGCCGGCACGAGGTAGCGGGTCACCGCTCCTCCTGCGTCCCGTCGTCGGTCCGCAGGGTCGTCATCGCGACCGTGTCGGCGTTGTCCCGCTCGACCGGCTTGAAGGTGACGGTGACCTCCTCGAACCCCTTGTGGCGCTGCGCCCGCGCGTAGGCGGTGTAGGCGCGCTTGTCGGCGTCGGTGAGGTCGACGTCGTCGGTGAACGGGGTGAGGAGCGCACGGGGGTAGAGGCGACGGGCCAGCACCACGTTCACCTCGATCGCGAGCACGACGACGATGGAGGCAACGTAGATGAGGCCCATGAGCCCGAGGACCAGCCCGAAGGTCTGGTTCATCGACGACGTGCGGCCCAGCACGTGGGTGACGTAGGCGGCGCCGGCGTACTGCAGCCCGTGCCAGGTCGCCGCCGCGAACAGGGCCCCCGGGAGGGCGGCGAGGAGGCTGTGGCTGCGCGCCGCGGACAGGCGGAAGAGCACGCTGAGCACGAGGCCGGTGGCCAGGATGGTCGCCACGCTGATGAGCAGCCGACCGACGCCGCCGAGAGCGCCGAACACCTCGGTGTTGTTGCCGATGACGGACACCGCCGTCACGGCCAGCACCGAGATGCCGCCGGCGGCCAGCAGCACGAGGCTCTTGAAGCGGAGGAGGAACGGGTTGGGACGGCTGTTGCGCGGCACGGCCCAGGCGATGTTCATCGCGTTCTGCAGCGCGAGGCCGAGACCCATGGAGCCGTAGAGCGCGGCGATCGAACCGAACACGATGGCCGAGACCGAGCCCTGGATGCCCTCGGGCCGGCCGAGCTGGTCCCCGACGATCGGGAAGTTGCTGAGCGCCGAGTTGAGCACCTCCGCCCGCAGGTCGGGCTGGTCCTGCAGCACGAAGCCGAGGATCGACGTCGCCAGGAGCAGGAGCGGGAAGATGCCGATGAACGCGTAGAACGAGATGATCGCCGCGAGGTAGGCGCCCTGGTCGTCGCCGTACTTGTAGATCGTCGCCAGGGGCATGGAGACGGGCGGGAAACGCCGCTGGAAGCGGTCGAGACCCCCCACGATGCCCACGCCGAGACCCTAGGGCACGGCGCCAGCACTCACCCCCAGAACCCCAGCACCTCGCCGCCGATGCGCACGACGAACGCGCTCACGATAGCGACGAAGAAGACGCGCACGAACCCGGCGCCCTTGCTCACCGCGGTGCGTGCACCGAGGTAGGCGCCGACGATGTTGGCGACACCGACGGCCAGGCCGACCCCCCACAGCACCGCGCCCTGGGGGATGAAGACGACGAGCGCCGCGACGTTGGTCGCCCAGTTCGCGAGGCGGGCGTTGGCCGACGCGGTGAGGAAGTCGTAGCCGACGAGTCCGACGAGGGCCAGCACGAAGAACGAGCCGGTGCCCGGCCCGAGCGCCCCGTCGTAGAAACCCACGAGCAGCCCCGTGACGACCGCCGCGACGAGGTGGCCCCGCCGCTCCCACCGCAGCCGCGTCTCCGAGCCCAGGTCGGGCCGGAACAGCACGTAGGCGCCCACCCCGACGAGCACCACCAGGATGATCGGCTGGAAGGCCTCCTTCGGGATGAAGGACGCGACGGCCGCGCCCCCCATCGACCCCAGGAACGCCATCAGCATGAGCGGCCCGAACGTCGCCGGGTCGGGCCGCACCCGCCGGTAGTACGTCGCCGCGCTGACCGTCACCCCGAGCGCGGAGGCCAGCTTGTTGGTCGCCAGCACCTGCACGGGCGTCGCGCCCGGGAGCGCGAGGAGCAGGCTGGGCAGCTGCACGAGCCCACCGCCGCCGACCACCGCGTCGACGTACCCGGCGACGAACCCGGCGACGACCAGCAGGGCGAGGACCTGACCGGAGACGCCGAGGTCGATCACCGGCCGCGCACGCGCCGGTGCAGCACGTCGGGCGAGAAGCCCTTGTCGAGCGCCCAGAGCACCGCCTGGCTACGACGGTTGACCTCCGCCTTGCGGTAGGCGTGCCGGAGGTAGGTCTTCACCGAGTTGATGCTCACGTGGAGCAGCTCGGCGATCTCCTGGTTGCTGTGACCCACCGCGAGCAAGGCCATCACCTCGGACTCGCGCTCGGTGAGGCCGTCCGCCCGGCCGGGCCAGTCGCGCGCGCCCTCGACCCCGGCGCCGTTGTCGACCGAGGGAGCCGCCGTGTGGCCGATGTCGGGGGTGCCGCCGCGGTGGATGTCCTCGAGGGCCGCCACCAGCCGGGCGGCGGAGAGCGTCTTCGACAGGCACGCCACGGCGCCCCAGTCGAGCGCACGCTGCCACACGTCGGGCTCGCTCTCCCAGGTGTAGGCCACGACGGGGGTCCCGGCCGGCGCCACGTCCTCGACCCGCACGTTGTCCATCGACTGCGCGAACGTGTCGAAGAGGACGAGGTCGGCGTGGTCGCTCACCGGGATGTTGGCGGCGATCTCGACGACGCGCACCTGCGCGGCGTACGGCGCGAGCATGCGCGTCAGGCCGGCGACGACGACCTCGTAGTCGTTGACGAGCGCGAGCCGGAGCGGGCCGCGCATCAGGCGCCCGCCAGCTGCGCGAGGAGGTCCTGCCGGGTCACGACGCCGACGGGCTTGCCGTCCTCGTGGACGAGCAGGGCGTCGGCCCCCTCGAGCAGGGTGACGGCGTCGCTCGCAGCGGCGGACGAGCCGATGGTGGGGAGGGCGGGCGACATGTGGTCCTCCACGCGGTCGGTGAGGCGCGCACGCCCCGTGAAGAGGGCGTCGAGCAGGTCGCGCTCGGAGACCGAGCCGGCCACCTCGGCCGCCACCACGGGCGGCTCGGCGCGCACGACGGGCATCTGGCTCACGCCGTACTCCTGCAGGATGTGGACCGCCTCGGCGATCGTCTCGCTGGGGTGCGTGTGCACCAGGTCGGGCAGCTGTCCGCTCTTGCCGCGCAGCACGTCCCCCACCGTCCGGTCGGAGCTGGGGGCGAGGAAGCCGTACTGGCCGAGCCACTCGTCGTTGAACACCTTCGTGAGGTACCCACGACCCGAGTCCGGTAGCAGCACGACGATGACGGCGTCGCGGCCCTCCGGCGTGCCCTCGAGCTCGGCCGCCACCTGGGCGGCCGCGAAGGCGGCCATGCCGCTGGAGCCGCCGACGAGCAGCGCCTCCTCGCGGGCCATGCGACGGGTGAACGCGAACGAGTCGGCGTCGGAGACCTCGATGACGCGGTCGGCGACGGAGCGGTCGTAGGTCTCGGGCCAGAAGTCCTCGCCCACGCCCTCGACCAGGTACGGCCGGCCCGTGCCGCCCGAGTAGACCGAGCCGGCCGGGTCGGCGCCGATGACCTGGACGTCCCGGCCCCCACGTTCGGCGGAGCGCTCCTTGAGGTAGCGGCCGACGCCGCTGATCGTGCCGCCGGTGCCCATCCCGGTCACGAAGTGCGTGATGCGGCCCTCGGTCTGCCGCCAGATCTCGGGACCGGTCGTCTCGTAGTGCGAGCGCGGGTTGTGCTGGTTGGCGTACTGGTTCGGCTTCCAGGCGCCCGGCTGCGAGGACAGGCGGTCGGAGACGTTGTAGTAGGAGTCCGGGTGCTCCGGCGCGACCGCGGTGGGGCAGACGACCACCTCCGCGCCGTACGCCCGGAGCACGTTGCGCTTGTCCTCGCTGACCTTGTCGGGGCAGACGAAGACGCACTTGTAGCCGCGCTGCTGGGCGACCATCGCGAGCCCGACGCCGGTGTTGCCCGACGTGGGCTCGACGATCGTGCCGCCGGGCTGCAGCTCCCCCGACGCCTCGGCGGCGTCGATCATGCGGGTCGCGATGCGGTCCTTCACGGACCCGCCGGGGTTGAGGTACTCCACCTTCGCGAGCACCACCGGGCCCTCGCCGGGGACCGCCGGCGGGCGGTCCAGCACCCGGGAGAGCTGCACCAACGGGGTGTCGCCCACGAGGTCGAGGACAGAGGTCACGAACTCCATGGGTGCAATCTACTGTCGCCGGGTCCGTAGAGTGGCGGGGTGGGGAAAGCAGCAGCAGCCAGGAAGCTCGCGGCCGCCGCTGCCTACGGGGGCGGTGGGCTCTCCGTGGTGGGCGCGGGGCTCTACGGACTCCTGCGCGCCGAGGCGACGATCGCGCGCAAGACCATCGGGGAACCACGGCAGGACCCCCCTCCCGACGCGACCGGCTGGTATGGCCGCGGACGCCCCGGACCGGCCTTCAAGGTGGTGCTGCTGGGCGACTCGCTCGCGGCGGGGTACGGCGTGGAGCGGGTCGAGCAGACGCCGGGCGCACTCCTGGCCTCGGGCCTGGCGCAGCACGCCGACCGGCGGGTCTACCTGCGCAAGCTGGCCGTGGTCGGCGCGCAGTCGAGCGGGCTCGCGCCCCAGGTCGACCGGGCGCTGCCCATCGAGCCGGACGTCGCGGTCATCGTGATCGGCGGCAACGACGTGACCCACATGGCCAAGCCGTCCGACTCGGTGCAGCACCTCGCGGAGGCCGTGCGCCGCTTCCGGGCCGCCGGCTGCGAGGTCGTGGTCGGCACCTGTCCCGACCTCGGCACCATCAAGCCGATCCCCCCGCCGCTCAAGCAGATCGCCCGCTCCTGGTCGCGCCGGCTCGCGGCCGCCCAGACGATCGCGACCGTCGAGGAGGAGGGGCGCTCCGTCTCGCTGGGCTCCGTGCTCGGGCCGGAGTTCGCCGCCGCCCCGGCGCTGCTGTTCGGCCCCGACCAGTTCCACCCGTCGGCGGACGGCTACCAGCAGATGGCGGCGCTCATGCTGCCCTCGCTGCTCGCCAGCCTGGGCCAGGAGCCGGACGACGAGCGCCTGCCCGAGGCCTTCCGCGGCGAGCGCGTGCTGCCGATCGCGCAGGCCGCGATCGAGGCCGTCCGCACGCCCGGCACCGAGCTGGGCGGCACGGAGGTCGCGGGCAACCGCCGCGGCACCCGCGGGCGCTGGGTAGAGCTGCGCCACCGCCGCCGCCGCGCCGACGGCCCGACCGACGGCCCCGACGACCGCGAGCACGACCCCGTCTCCGTCGAGGGGCCGGCCGCGGGCGCCTAGGTTTCGCGCGCCGAGTTGGGTCGTACGCCGCGGCGTACGCGTCGAGTTGGGTCGTGCGGCGCGGCATACGCGTCGAGTTGGGTCGTACGGCGCGGCGTACGCGTCGAGTTGGGTCGTACGGCGCGGCGTACGCGCCGAGTTGTCTTGTACGCCGCGGCGTACGCGTCGAGGTGGGTCGTGCGGCACGGCATACGCGTCGAGTTGGGTCGTACGCCGCGGCATATGCGTCGAGTTGGCTCGTATGCCGCGGCGTACGCGCCGAGTTGTCTTGTACGCCGCGGTGCGCGCGTCGAGTTGGGAGTTGTGCGCCATCCGGGCCGGGCGGGCGGTCGGCCCCCGGGCGAGGAGAATGCGCGCAGCCGACGGGCCGGACAAAGAAAACGCGGACGGGACGGGCCCGGCAATCCGCGTTTTCCTTCTCCACTGCGGGGAGGCGTCCGCGTTTTCTTGCGAGCGTCGCAGGCTGGGGGGCCGACAACCGGGGCCCTGCTCGGTGCCCGTTCCGCCGCGGCGTACATGACAACTCGACGCGCCGACCGCGCCGTACATCCCAACTCGACACACCCGCCGCGGCATACATGACAACTCGGCGCGCCCACCGCGCCGTACATCCCAACTCGACACACCCGCCGCGGCATACATGACAACTCGACGCATCTGCCGCGCCGTACGACCCAACTCGACGCATCTGCCGCGCCGTACGACCCAACTCGACGCACCCCACCAGGACGCGCCGACGGCGCCGACCCCGAGGGGGTCGACGCCGTCGTGGTGCTGCGGTGGGTCAGTCCTGGCTGAAGATCGCCAGGAGGCGGAGCAGGTTCGTGTAGATCCAGACCAGGCTCACCGTCATGGCGAACGCCGCACGCCACGACTCGCGCTCGTCGATGCCGAAGCGGATGCCCTGCTCGACGTAGTCGAAGTCGAGGATCAGCATGAAGACACCGAGCACGAGGCCGGCGACGGCGAACAGGATGCCGAGGCCACCGAAGCCGAACAGGCCGAGCTCCGCACCGAAGGCGGAGAGCAGCAGCTCCATCAGGCCGAGGCCGAGCATGCCGAACATCGCCGCGACGACGAACTTCCGGAACTTGTCGCCGACCTGGATGTTGAGGACCTTGTAGGCCGCCAGCGTGCCCGCGAAGGCCGCGAACGTGCCGATCACCGCGCCGGTGACGACGCCGCCACCCGCGAAGCTGTCGAACACCTTGCTGATCGCGCCCATCGCGACGCCCTCGGCGACGGCGAAGACGAGCACGAGTGCGGGGCTGACCACGCGCTTGAACGAGTTGACCAGCGACAGGCCGAAGGCCGCGATGCTGCCGACGAAGGCGAGCATCATCGCGCGGGACGCGCCGACGTCGGTCGCCACGTCACCGATCACGATCCAGGTCGCGAGGGCGCTGAGGATGACCACGCCGAGCGTGATCGCGGCGCTCTGCACGACCGAGTCGATGGTCATGCGGCGCGTGGGCGTCGAACCAGGGCCCGTGGCGCGGGACATGTCCCACGTCGACGGGTCACCGTTGCCGTACTGCCCCTGGTCGTAGCCGTAGCCGGCGCCGCCGGCGTACGTCTGCTGACCGTGGGCGTTGGCGGCCGACCCGTTGAACTCGGCCGATCGCCTGAACACCGGGTTGTTGCTCTGCATGGGGAGTCACTCCTTCATAGGGGCTCGTGCCTAGGACAACGCACGAGTCGTCCCCGTCGTTCCCGATCCTCCGGACGACAACGGGGTGGTGCAGGCCTCAGCCGCCCGACTTCGCGCTGCGACGCACGCTCAGGTAGCCGAGGAGGACGAAGACGGCCGTCAGGCCGCCCAGGACGAACAGGTCGAGCACCCACTGGTCGACGTCGCCGGCCCAGAGCGTGTCGCGCTGCTCGCCGTCGAGCAGGGTGCCCTCGGTCGTCTCCTTCGCGCGGTTGAGGTCGACGGTGGACGCCGCCGCGGCGTACCCCCACCGCGCGGGCGCGAGCCACGACAGCTGCTCGAGGATCGCGCGGCCGTTGACCGCGATGATCGCGCCCGAGAAGACCAGCTGCGTCATGACGACACCGATCACGGCCGGCATGCCCTGCTCCGAGCTCGACAGGAGCCCGGAGATGGCGAGGCCGAGGATCGCCACGGACGCGCACGTCATGCCGACGGCGATCGCGATCTCGAACCAACCCAGCCCGACGACGCCCCCGTCGTCCGGGCCGGGCAGCCCCACGGTCCCGACGAAGGCCGTGATCACGCCCTGGCCGAAGCAGAGGACGCCGTAGACGCTCACCTTGCTCAGGAGGTACGTGCCGGGTGAGAGCCCGACGGCGTACTCCCGTTGGAACACCGCCTTCTCGTTGACCAGCGCCCAGATGGTCATCACCGCGCCGATAAGCGCGGCCGCCACGATGAGGACCGTCAGGCGTTGCGTCACCTCCGCCGGGTCGTAGACCCCGCGGTCGGCGTCCGCCGTGGCGTCGAGGCCGAAGCCGCCGTCCCCCACCGCGAGCCGGCTCAGCGCGCCGATGATGGGCGGCGTCAGCAGCAGCATCGCGAGCAGCATCTTGTCGGACGCGATGACGGACAGCGTGCGCTTGACCAGGGTCGCGAACTGCCGCGCGAACGACTGGCGCGGCGGGGCCGGCAGCGGGGCGTTGGCGAGCGCCGGCATCGCGCCCGTCCCGGCCCGCCCGCCGGGCGGCGGCGGGATGCGGCGCCAGAGGTCCGGCTCGTCGAGGAGGTCGAACACCTGCGGGTAGTCGGAGCAGCCGAAGTGCGGCAGCACCCCGCTCGGCGGGCCGAAGTAGGCCACCCGGCCTCCGGGCGCGAGGACCAGCACGTTGTCGCACACGTCGAGCGCGAGGACGGAGTGCGTCACCACGACGACGACGCGTCCCTCGTCGGCGAGCCCGCGCAGCAGGTGCATGACGTCGCGGTCCAGGCCCGGGTCGAGGCCCGAGGTGGGCTCGTCGAGGAAGAGCAGCGGGGGCGCGGTCAGCAGCTCGGTGGCGATGGAGACGCGCTTCTTCTGCCCGCCGGAGAGCTGGGTGCCGATCCGGTTGTCGACCTGCCGCTGCAGCTGCATCTGCGCCACCACGTGGTCGACCCGCTGGGCCCGCTCCTCCTTCGTCGTGTCGGGCGGCAGCCGGAGTCGCGCCGCGTACCCGAGGCCCTGCCGCACCGTCAGCTGCGGGTGCTGGATGTCCTGCTGCGGCACCAGCCCGATCTGGTGGCGCAGCTGGTCGTAGTGGGTGTAGAGGTCGTGGCCCTGCCAGATGACGTTGCCGTACGTCGCGGGGCGCGTGCCCGTCAGCGCACCGAGCGTCGTCGACTTGCCCGAGCCCGAGGGCCCGATGACCGCGGTCAGCGACGCGGGGCCGAGCTCGATCGAGACGTTGTCGAGGAGACGCCGACCGCCCTTGACCACCGTCGTGAGGTTCTCGACGACGAGCGTGCGGTCGGAGGTCGAGTTGCGGGCGAGGAGGTTGTCGCCGGTGAAGGTGAAGGTCTGGTTGCCGAGGATGACCTCGTCACCGGGGTGCAGCAGCACGCCGCCCTCGAGGCGCCGACCGTTGACGAAGGTGCCGTTGAAGGCGCCGAGGTCGCGGAGCACGATGCCGGCGGGGGCGACCTCGACCTGGACGTGGCGCCGCGACACCAGCGGGTCGTCGATGACGATGTCGCAGGCGTGGTTGCGGCCGATCACCAGCGGCTGCCCCCTCCGGGGACCACGCGGGAGCAGGGGCTGGCCGTGAGCCAGCTGACCGGGGGCCGTGCGGGCGGCGCGCGCGCCGCCGGGCGCGGGCGCGTTCGCGGCCATGGTGCGGTCGGCCGGGGGCGGCAGGTCGAGGCCGGGCCGGGGCGGGCCCGCCGGACCCGCCGGACCCGCTGGACCCGGCGGCCCACCCGGCCCACCCGGCCCACCCGGCCGCTGCGCGACCGGAGGTCCCGTGGGCGGCGCCGGCCGCGCCGTCATGGGCGCCGTCATCGGCGGCGGCCCCGCGGGTCCACCGGGCCGGGGCGCGGCGCCGGGGACCGGCGCCACCTGCACCTGCACGGCCACGCCCCGGTTGCCGCCCACCATCACGGGGAGCGGCTCGCCGGGCGCCAGCGGGATGGACGCGATGCGCTGACCGTCGACGAGCGTGCCGTTGGTGCTGCCGAGGTCCGTCAACCACCACGAGGCACCGTCGTGGTGGAGCTCGCAGTGGTGGCGCGAGATGTCGCCGTGCGCGAGCACGAGGCTGGAGGCCTGGTCGCGCCCGATCGTCACGACGGTCCCGGGTGCGAAGGAGCGGAACTCACCCCCGACCCCGAGCCGCAGGGTCGGACCACCTGCTCCAGCCGTCAACGTGACCAGTCCCCTCTGAGCGCCGGAGCCCCGACGAACCGGCGCGGGACAGGTGCAACTGCCTCGACGCGGCTCAGGGGGCGGTGTCGGACGACACGCTAGTCCACGCCGGACCGCCGTGGGCGCGGGCACGTGCCCACCCGTCGAAGGTCGCCACGATCTCCGCGGCGGCGCGTCCGCCCGCGGACGCCGTCACCACGAGGTCCGGGGTCGTCCAGCCCTGGTCGTCGAGCTCCCCGTGCGCCGGGCGCACGGCGTGGTCGGCTGCTGCCAGCATGCCCGCGTCGAGCCACGAGTCACCCGCCGCGGCCACCGCACCGGCGCCGACCCGGCGGGCGACCTCGGCGACGGCCGCCTCCTTGGTGAGGCCCGGCGGGATCACGTAGACCTTGCGGCCCTGGACCGACACGACCCACCCGAGGGACCGAGCGGCGCCGTGCACCTCGTCGTACCAGCCCGCCGGTGTCTCCGCCGGCTCGACCACGGCGTAGCAGAACCGCTCCTCCGCGTCGCGCACCTTCCGGACCCACGGCTGGTCCCAGACCCGCGCGAGCACGCGCAGCGCCTCGGCGAAGGACGCACCGTCGGCGCAGCGACGGCGCACCTCGGCGTCCCAGTCGCCGCAGGGGCGGCCGTCGACCAGCACGACCGCACCGTTCGTGGTGACGGCGTGCTCGACCCGCACCCCGGGCAGCACGATCCGGCCGTACTGCTCCTGCGTCCGCGTCGTCACCGGCACGAACGGCACGGTCGCGGAGAGCTCGGCCAGCGCCGCGAGCGCGGCGGGGTCGATGAAGCTCGTCGGCGCGTCGGCGTAGATCTCGACGCAGACCGGGTCGGCCACCGCGCGCCCCAACCGCATCGCGGCGGCCGAGTAGATGAGCGTCCGGTCGAGGTCGGAGGCGACCAGCAGCGGGGCGCTCACGAGCCGTCCTGCTCGGTCGGTCGGATGATCCCGACGCAGCTGTAGGGCAGCGACGGGTCCTCCACCACCGGTACGCCGCGGTCCGCCGCCAGCAGCCGCACGTGCCGCAGGTCCTGCTCCCGTCCGGGGGCCACCACGACCCGCCACGGCACGCGGCGCAGCAGCACCCGGGTCGTCTCCCCCACGCCGGGCTTCACCAGGTTGACGCTGGGGAGCCCGAGCTCGACCTGCAGCTTCTCGGCGGACGCCCACCCGGACCACGTCGGCGTGCGGTCCGTGCGCTGCAGCCGCGCGGCGTCGGCCACCGCCTCCGCCTCGACGTCGTCGAAGCGGGCGCTGACGGCGTCCAGGTACGCCGCGGAGACGTCCTCGTCGGCCAGCTCGGCGTAGAACTTGGCGCCGTGCAGCTCGTGCGGGCCGATCAGCTCGTCGTTGAGCACCGTGCGGGAGACGAGTCCCGAGACGGTGCTGTTGAGGCAGGCCGACGGGATGAGGAAGTCGTCGCGGGTGCCGTGCAGGGGCACGCACTCCCCCGGGTCCGCGAGCACCGCGAGGTCGGCGGAGAAGCCGGCGCCGACGCCCGCCCCGGGCTCGCCGAGGCGCAGCACGTCGTTGGCGCCGCCCGCGCCCTCGATCGCGGCCACGAGCTCGCGCGCGATGGCGCCCTTGCCCGTCCAGCCGTCGACGACGAGCACGCGGGCCGGGTCGTAGCGGTCGGCGATCCAGCGCAGCGCCACGAGGTCGATGCCCCGGTCGCGCACGATCGAGACGGCGTGGTGCGGCCAGTCCCAGCCCTGTCGCGCCGCCCAGCGGCGCATGAGGATGCCGATCGGGGTGCCGGCCCGGGCCAGGGACACGAGCACGAGGTCGTCACGGCCCCGCTCGCGGCGCGCGAGCTCGCTCACGGTCACCACGGCCGCCGCGACGCGGTCCGCCACGGCGACGACCTGCTCGTCGTAGAGCTCCCGGTACGCCGCGTCCGGCCGGTACTCCGTCGGCAGCGACTCCGCGTAGTGCGCCTCCCCCGACTGGATGCGCCGCTCGCGCTCCTCACGGTCGCCCTCGAGCCGCACGTGGGAGAGGTCCTGCAGCAGCCAGGCCACCTCGTCCGGGGCGTAGGAGCCGAAGGCCGGACCGCGCAGCGGACGGGCGCCGGGCGGGTCGACCGGCAGCACCACCGGCAGCACGTGCGGGGCGTGGGGTGCCAGCGCGGCGAGCATCCCGGCGGGGGCGGTCAGCGGCGCGGTCGCCGTCGGGCGGTCGAGCACGACGACGATCGCCGCCCAGTCCCGGGCGGCCACGTTGTAGGCGAAGCGGTCGGCCTCGCCGTACCCGTCCGCGTCGCGGTCGTGCGCGAGGAAGCGCACGCCGGAGCGCACGGCGTACCCCGGCACGTCCCGCACCTGGACGGGGCTGCGCGTCGTCGTGGAGAAGTACGTCGCGCGTCCGGCCTGCCGCAGCGCGGCGGCCACGGCGAGCGGCGCGTACATCAGCTCCTCGGTGCCGAGCACCAGCACGTCGCCGGCGGCGTCCACGCCCGCGGCGTCGAGGCGCTCCGCGACGCGGGCGGCCACCGCGGCGGCCGCGTCGGCGAGGGGGCCCTCGTCGGACGGCGCGAACCCGTGGCGGCCCGACGTCCGCACCCCGACCGGCCACGCGTCGCCCGGGTCGGCGCCGGGCACGAGCTCGCCCGACCCGTGGGCACGGACCGCGACGTCCTCCTCCGGCTCCGGGGCGGCGGCGGCCTCCGGGACCCGCACCTCGCCTTCCGCCAGGGCCACGACCGAGATCCGCGTGCCCAGCTCGTCGGCGACCTCCGCGATGTGGCGGCGGTCGGCCTCGCGGCGGGCGTCGACGAGCGCGGCCACGACGTACTCCGCCCGCGGCGCGTGCGCGTGCAGCGCGCGGATCGTGGCCAGGGCGGTGCGGCCGGTGCTGAGCTCGTCGTCGACGAGCACGGCGGGGCCGGGCGTCGCCAGCAGCGCGGGGTCCTCCGCCAGCACGAGGTGCGTCGTGGCGTGGGAGTGGGACTCCTCGAACCCGAGGACGCTCGACACCCCCGGTACGGCGCGGCGCGTCGAGTGCACCGACGGGAGCCGCAGGGCCCGGCCCACGAGGTGACCGAGGGCGGTCGCGGTCTCGGCATAGCCCAGGACGACCCCGTCGCCGGTCTCGACCTCGGCCAGGGCGGCGTCGGTCGCGGCGACGAGACCGTCGAGGTCGGCCACGTGCCCCTCCGCGCCGACGGCCAGCGCCGCCCGCAGCCGGTCGGCCACGTCGGCGCTGCCCTCCGCCCCGAGGCGACCGAGGTGCTCGGCGACGCGGAGCCCCAGCAGGTGGCCGGCCGCCTGCACCAGGCGCGGATCCGTCGGCACGTGCTTGGCCAGCACGGTCGAGACGAGCAGGTGCGGACGCTTCGGGTTCACCCGGAGCGCGAGCCCGACGAGGTCGGCGAGCGCCAGCGGCGCCCGCCCCGGGGCGTCCTCGAGCTCGATGCCGAGCCGCTCCGCGACCCAGGCACCGTTCCAGCCGCTCACAGGCACAGCCCTGCCTCGAGCAGGTCGACGAAGGTGACGTCCTCCGCCGCGACGCCGAACGCGCGGGCACGCAGGAGCGTCGCCTCCGCCCAGGCGAGGTGGGGGGCCGCCTCGTTCATCTTGTTGCCGTACTGCGACGCGGCCACGCCGCCGCCCCGCCGCGCCCGGACGATGTCGAGCGCGTCGGTGTGGTCCTCGCGGGTCACGACGCTCAGCGCGTGCACGGCCGCGACGTGGGTCGGGTGGATGACGGTCTTGCCGAGCAGCCCGTTGGCGTGGTCGAGCGCGACCTCGCGGATGAGCCCGTCGAGGCCCCGCCGGATCAGCCGCCGGCGGAGCACCTGCTCGGCGGGAGCCGTGAACGGCGTCTCGCGGAGCTGGGGCTTGAACATGCGCTCGCCGTTCTCGAAGTGCTCCCAGACGGGCCCCGTGACGACGAACCCCGTGCCGTCGCGGCGGCCCATCACGTTGACGATGTCACCGATCACCGAGGCGATGGGCGCGACGTCGTACACCGTGATGTCCGCCGGCCGGCGCAGGCCCAGCATCGAGGACAGGTCGGTCGCCCCGATCCGCACCGCGAGGACCGGCGCCTCGTGGCGGTGCAGGAGGTCGCGGGCCGCCAGCAGCGCCTCGAGGCGCGTCTCGAGGCGGAAGACCTCGGGCGACTCGATGACGGGCATGACCCACAGGCGGTGGTCGAGCCGTGCGGAGGCGGCGACGATCGCGTCCAGGTACGGCGCCGAGGCCGCGGTGAACTTGGGCACCACGAAGCCGTCGAGGTGGCGGGCCAGGTCGCCGAGGCCGTCGACGACCCGCTCCACCTGCTCCGGCTCGCGCACCCGCACGAACACGAGGGGACGCGGTGCGCCGGACTCGATCGACGCCGTCAGCTGGTGGACGAGGTTCTTCTCGGCGAACGCGACGTCCGCGTCGGCGATGGCGTCCTCGAGGCACAGCACCGAGCAGGCGACCCCGCGCTCCCGCGCCTTGCGCAGGTCGACGTCGATGGCGGGGCGGGTCGCCGGCGTGTAGAGCGTCGCGCCGAGCGCGACCGCGAGCAGGTCGCGGTCGCCCGAGCGGTCGAACTCCTCCGGCTCGACGCTGAACAACCCTTCCCGCTGGCTCGGGTCGAGGTGGTCGAAGTGGCGCACGTGCCCTCCCTTGAGCGCAGGAGGAAACGCTTCCCCGCAGCGTGCAGGGCAGGATACGGGTGGCGCGGAAACGCGTGATGACGCACGGATGACCATCGGAGGCGTCAGGGCGCGCTCTCTACGCTCGGGCCCATGACGATCTCGTTGCAGAAGGGTCAGACGGTCTCCCTCGAGAAGCGCGGCGGCGGCAGCCTCACGCGCGTGCGGATGGGGCTCGGGTGGGATGCGGTCGCGAAGAAGGGCTTCTTCCGCACCAAGCAGGCCGAGATCGACCTCGACGCCACCGCGGTGCTGTACGACGCGCGTGGCGCCGTCGTCGACCAGGTCTGGTTCCAGCAGCTGCGGAGCAAGGACGGCTCCGTCGTGCACACCGGCGACAACCGCACGGGCGCGGGGGACGGCGACGACGAGTCCATCGTCGTCGAGCTCGGGCAGCTGCCGGCGCAGGTCGCGACCATGGTCTTCGTCGTCAACTCGTTCACCGGTCAGGACTTCACCCAGATCCAGAACGCGTTCTGCCGCCTCGTGGACGAGACCAACGGCGAGGAGCTGGCCCGCTACGACCTCACCGGCTCGGGCACGCACACCGCGCAGATCATGGCGAAGGTGAGCCGTGACGGCGCCGGCTGGGCGATGACCGCCATCGGAGCGACGGCGACGGGTCGCACCTTCCGCGACCTCCTGCCGGCGATCAAGCCGCACGTCTGACGGTCTGCAGCAGCTGCGGCCCGGGGACGAGTGGTCAGCCGGCAGTGCCCGCGCGGCTCGCCCGGAAGTCGGCCACGAGGCGGTCGACTCCCTCGTGCAGCCGGTCGATCCTCGTCAGCAGCGCCCAGTAGTCCGGGTGCGTGGTCTCGAGCAGCCCCTCGAGGGCGATGAGCTCCCGGGCGAAGGCGTCGAGGCGTCCACCCCAGGGTTGGGGCGGACCGGAGCGCAGCAGCAGACGGGTGTCCCGCAGCACGAACCGCGCCCGGTCGAACAGCGCCCCCGGGTCGCGCTTGACGTCGCGCAGCCGCTCGAGCCGTCGACGAGGTGCGTCGACGAGGTCGGAAGCGGCCTCCACCGCCGTCTCGACCTCCTGGAGCGCGGCCAGGGCACCGGGCTGGTCGCCGGCCGCGTGCAGCCGGCGGAGCCGGTCGAGCGCGCCGCGCGCCTCCTCCAGATGGTCCTTCAGCTGTCCCTCGGCGTCCGCGATGTCCTTCCAGCTCTCGTAGGAGAACTCACGCCGCAGCCCGGACATGTACTCCGAGGTGCGCTCCGAGCGCGTCACCACCGCGTCGATCCGGGTGGCGAGCGACGGGATGCGGTTGCCCACGGCGGCGGCACGACGGGGCAGCTCGCGGGCCAGTTCACGGGCCTCCTCCGCCAGCCGCTCGACGACCGCCGCGGGCTCGTCCACGTCGGCGGGGCCGAGACGGTCGCCCACCTCGGCGAGCTTGCGCCCGGCCACCCGGGCCCGCACGACGGCCTCGTCGGCGGCGGGGAACGACCCGCCGGCGGCGGTCATCTCGCGCCACGCCGCCTCGGCGGCGGCGACCGCCTGCTGGGCCTCCTCCAAGCGCCGCGCGACCCGGGCGCGCACCTCGCCGACGCGGCCGAGCTCCGCGCCGTACGACGAGGTGAAGCGCTCCATGTCGTCGGCCAGCGACCGCAGCGTCGGCACGCCCCGTTCGAAGTCGGCCGCCGCGGCAGCCACCTGGTAGGGGTCGAGGTCCTCGACGGGGTCGTGCCGGTCGAGGAGGCCGAGGTAGTCGAGGACCGCCGCCTGGGCACGCTCGTCGAGGTGCCGCCAGGACGGCACGACGCCGGTCGAGCGGGCGCGGTCGGGCAGGAGCCCGGCGTAGGAGGCGACCGTCTCCCCCACGTCACGCTGGAGCTGGTCGACCCGGAAGAACTGCTCCTGCAGCTGGCCACGGACGTCGAGCGCACGCTCCAGCCCTCCACCGTCCCCGCGCCGGCGGCGGCGGTCGGGACGCGAGGAGCTCATGCACCCATCGTAGGAGCCGGTCCCCCGGGTCGGCGGACGGGCGTCAGCTCGCGTTCACCCCGAAGTCCTGCACGATGCCGAGCAGGCCGGAGGCGTAGCCCTGCCCGATGGCCCGGAACTTCCAGTCGCCGTCACGGAGGTAGAGCTCCCCGAACACCATGGCGGTCTCGGTGCTCGCGTCCTCGGTGAGGTCGAAGCGCGCGACCTCGTTGCCGCGCACGGCGTCGACGACGCGGATGAAGGCGTTGGTCACCTGCCCGAAGCTCTGGCCCCGCGCGTGCGCGTCGTGGATGGAGACCGGGAAGACGATGCGCTGCACCTGCGCGGGCACGAGCGTCAGGTCGACCTCGATGACCTCGTCGTCACCGTCACCCTCACCGGTCAGGTTGTCGCCGGTGTGGTGCACCGAGCCGTCCGGGGAGGTCAGGTTGTTGTAGAAGACGAAGTGCTGGTCGCTCAGCACCGTGCCCGACCCGCCGAGCAGCAGCGCCGAGGCGTCCAGGTCGAAGTCCGCGCCCGTCGTCGACCGCACGTCCCAGCCCAGGCCGATGCTCAGCTTCGTCAGCGGCGCGCCCGCGGCCTTGGCCAGCGAGACGTTGCCGCCCTTCTGCAGCGTGATCCCCATCGTGCTCGTCGCCCCCTTCGTCGTCCATCAGGTCCGACCTCGAGCCTAGTGGGGGCGACGAAGCACTCAGACGAGGACGTCGTGCTTCTCCTCCGGGTGCAGCCGGTTCTCGCGCACGCTCCAGCCGACGGCGGAGAGGATGATGACGACGCCGACGAGCCCGGTGACGACCTCGGGGATCTCGACACCCATGGTGACGAAGAGCAGGATCGCCAGCGCGCCGATCGCCCAGTGGGCGCCGTGCTCGAGGTAGCGGTACTCCGACAGCGTGCCCTTGCGCACCAGGTAGACCGTGATCGACCGGACGTAGAGCGCGCCCACGCCGAGACCGATCGCGATGACGATCGGGTCGGTCGTGATGGCGAAGGCGCCGATGACACCGTCGAACGAGAAGCTGGCGTCGAGCACCTCGAGGTAGAGGAACATGAAGAAGGCCGCCTTGCCGGTCGCCAGCACCACCTGACCGGTGCCCACCTCGCGCTGCGGGCCCATGTCCTCGTCGTCCGCCAGCCCCGACGAGCCCTCGAAGGCCTCGCCGAGACCGCCGACGACCAGGTAGGTCAGCAGACCGAGGATGCCCGCGAGCAGCACCGAGCCGAACTTGTCGTCGGGGAGCTTGTCGGGCGCGATGTTGCGGAACAGCTCGGCCACGAGCACCAGGGAGCCCAGGGCGATCGCCACGGAGACGCCACCGACGGCGCTGAGCCGCTGGAACGGCCGCTCGACCGGGCCGAGCCAGTGGTGCTCCTTCTCGTCGTCGATGAAGAAGTCGAGGAAGATCATCATCAGGAACATGCCGCCGAAGGCCGCGATGATCGGGTGGGCGTCGTGGAGGATGTGGGCGTAGGTCTCCTGGCCCTCGGGCACGTCGTTGCCCTGCATCGCCAGGTCCCAGGCGTGCACGGGATCGAGCCCGGCCGAGGCCCACACGACGATGAACGGGAACACCAGCCGCATGCCGAAGACGGCGATGAGGATGCCGACGGTGAGGAACATCTTCTGCCAGAACGGCGACATCCGGCTCAGCACCTTGGCGTTCACCACGGCGTTGTCGAACGACAGCGACACCTCGAGCACGATGAGGATCGCGGCCACCGTCATGGCGGCCAGGGCCGCCGACGCGCCGTCCTTCCAGCCGTAGAGGAACGCCCCGGCGAGGCCGAGGACGGTGATCGCGAACGACCACCCGAAGGTCTTGAGGATCACGGGGTCACGCCTTTGCTGAGGGAGCGGAACGCCCGGAGGGCGTCGCGCCCCCGAGCGGCGACACGCTACCTCCCGCCGTAGGCAACCCCGGCATCGGCCAGCGCCGCCTGACCGCCGTCCACCGCGGTCAGCACCCAGAGACCGTCCGGGGTCGCCGTCACGGTGTGCTCGAAGTGCGCCGCGACCTGGTGGTCGCGCGTCACGACCGTCCAGTCGTCGTCGAGGGTGTCGTTGGCCTGGTCCCCCAGGGTCACCATGGGCTCGATGGCCAGCACGAGGCCCTCCGTGATGCGGAGACCGCGCCCGGGCCGACCGAGGTTCGGCACGTCCGGGGGCTGGTGCAGCGCCGTACCGATGCCGTGGCCCGTGAAGTCCTCCACGATGCCGAAGGAGCTCCGACCCCGCACGTGGGACTCGACCGCGTGGGAGATGTCGCCGACGCGGCCGCCCAGCCGGTACGCCGCGATCCCGGCCCACAGCGCGCCCTCGGTCACCCGCAGGAGCTCCGAGACGGCGGCCGGCACGTCGCCGAGGGCCACCGTGACCGCCGCATCGCCGTGGTAGCCCTCGACGATGGCACCGCAGTCGATGGACACGACGTCACCCTCGCGGAGCACCCGCTCCCCCGGGATCCCGTGCACCACCTCGTCGTTCACCGACACGCAGAGCGTGCCGGGGAACCCGTGGTAGCCCAGGAACGACGGCGTCGCACCGTGGCCGCGGATGTGGTCCTCGGCGATGCGGTCGAGGTCGCGGGTCGTCATGCCGGGCGCGACGCGTTCGGCGAGCAGCTCGAGCGTCAGGCCGACCACGAGGCCGGCCCGACGCATGAGGTCGAGCTGCTCGGGCGTCTTCAGCTCCGCGCCGCGGCGCAGCAGACCCACGACGTCAGGACCGGCAGGTCAGGCGCGGACGTCGTCGAGCTCGGCGGCGATGCGCTTCGCCACGTCGTCGACCTCGCCCATGCCGTCGACCGTGCGGAGGAGACCGCGGTCGGCGTAGACCTTGATGAGCGGCGCCGTCTGCTCGTTGTAGACGTCCTGCCGGTGCCGGATGACGTCCTCGGTGTCGTCGGTGCGGCCGTCGGTCTGCGCGCGACGCACGAGGCGCTGCACGAGCTCCTCGTCGTCCACCGTCAGCACGAGCACCGCGTCGAGGGCCACGCCGGCCGCCTGGAGCATGCCGTCGAGCTCGTCCACCTGGGCCAGGGTGCGCGGGTAGCCGTCGAGCAGGAACCCGTCGGTGGCGTCGGCCTCGGCGAGGCGGTCGCGCACCATGTTGTTGGTGACCGAGTCCGGCACGTAGTCGCCGGCGTCCATGTAGCGCTTCGCCTCGAGGCCGAGCGGCGTGCCCTGCGAGACGTTGGCCCGGAAGATGTCGCCCGTGGAGATCGCGGGGATCTGGTAGCGGGCGGCGATCCCGGCGGCCTGGGTGCCCTTGCCGGCCCCGGGGGGGCCCATGATGATGAGACGCATCAGCGGAGGAATCCTTCGTAGTTGCGCTGCTGGAGCTGGCTCTCGATCTGCTTCACCGTGTCGAGCGCGACGCCCACCATGATGAGGATGGACGTGCCGCCGAACGGGAAGTTCTGGTTCGCCCCGATCGCGGCGAAGGCCATGAGCGGCACGAGCGAGATGAGGCCGAGGTAGAGGGCTCCCGGCAGCGTGATGCGGGACAGGACGTAGGACAGGTAGTCCTCGGTCGGCTTGCCCGCCCGGATCCCGGGGATGAAGCCGCCGTACTTCTTCATGTTGTCCGCGACTTCCTTCGGGTTGAAGGTGATCGAGACGTAGAAGTACGTGAAGAAGATGATGAGCGCGAAGTAGATCGCCATGTAGAGCGGGTGGTCTCCGCGGACGAAGTGCTCGTTGATCCAGTTGACCCAACCGGAGTCGGAGCTCCGGTTGAACTGGGCGGCCATGGCCGGCAGGTAGAGCAACGAGCTGGCGAAGATGACCGGGATGATGCCGGCCTGGTTCACCTTGAGCGGGATGTAGGTCGAGCTGCCGCCGAACATGCGGCGCCCCACCATGCGGCGCGCGTACTGCACCGGGATGCGGCGCTGCGCCTGCTCGATGAAGATGACCGCCGCGACGAGGGCGAGACCCACCACCATGACGATGGCGAAGGTCGCCCAGCCCTGCGACTGGCGGACGGCCCACAGCGAGCCGGGGAACGTGGCGACGACCTGGCAGAAGATGAGGATCGACATGCCGTTGCCGATGCCACGGTCGGTGATGAGCTCACCGAGCCACATGATGACCGCGGTGCCGGCGGTCATGGTCACGACCATGACGAGGAAGGTGAGCTTGCTGTTCTCGTTGTGGAGCAGCGGCTCCGTGCAGCCGGACAGGAGCTGCTTGCTCCGCGCCAGGGCCACGATGCCCGTGGCCTGCAGGACCGCGAGCGCCAGCGTGAGGTACCGCGTGTACTGCGTGATCTTGGCCTGGCCGGACTGGCCCTCCTTCTTGAGGGCCTCCAGCCGCGGGATCACCACCACCAGCAGCTGCAGGATGATGCTCGCCGTGATGTACGGCATGATCCCGAGCGCGAAGATCGTGAGCTGCAGGAGCGCTCCACCCGAGAACAGGTTGATCAGGGTGTAGAGCCCGTCGTCCTCGACGCGGTTGAGACAGGTCTGCACGTTGTCGACGTGCACTCCGGGCGACGGGATCTGCGAGCCGAGGCGGAAGATCACGACGACGCCCAGGACGAAGAGCAGCTTGCGCCGAAGGTCCGGCGTACGGAATGCGTTGGCGAAGGCGCCGAGCACGAGATCCTCTTTCTTCAGGGGCGGCACACGGCCGCTGGCAAGCCTCCCCTCAGGAGAGCGCGGCTGAGCCTAACAGGCCAGGGCGCGCATGCTTCCGCGAGTACCTCGCCTCACGGCCTCACGCCGAGGCCGTCGGGGAATCCATGACCGCACGTCTCACACAGGCGGCTCACTCCCCACCATACCGATGCCCACCCCGAGCAACCGACGAGTTGGCCAGACCCGCCTGACCGGGTGGGCCAGTCGCGAACGCGGCGACCCGTTAGAACAGAGCTCGCCGGACTGATCGCCGTGGTCGCCGCGGGCCTAGCGCCGGACCAGCGACGGTCCAGCGATGGGCGGCGAATGGAATCGCCGGATGCCGTCGATCGTCACCGAGTTGCAGCGATCAGTCGCACCGAGTCGGATCTGCGCACGCGGCTGCGCCGCCGTGCGCAGATCCGACCCCATCGTCAACCGAGGATCGAGTCCGACCGGGAGCACGAAACATTGGTTGAACCGTTCTTCATGCAGTGCTGGTAGTAGAGCTGGACACCGTCCGGTACCGCGATAGTGCAACTCTGCGACTTTCCACTGCCCTTCTCGTTTACGCAGGTGCCGGTGGTGTTGTTGTAACGCCAGTACGTGCGCAACCCCCGCCCGTCCGCCTTGCGGTCCACGAGGGTGATCCGCACGGCGTTGCCCGAATTTTCCGCTACGAAGCTGGCTGCATTGCTTCCACCTTTGTACGCCAGGTACGTCTCCTGGTTGACCATCACCTGGTACGTCCAAGACCAGCCGCTCTCAGCATTGGCGGCCGGAGCAAGCAGTACAGCGCTTGCAGCGGCCAAGACACACGCCGACACCAGACCGACAAAACCTCGTAGCAGTCGCATATCTGATCCCCCTTCATAGAGACCACCCCCGAGATGGTCCAACTCGCTCAAGCCTATGAAGTGGCAGAGAACCTCGTCAATAGAGTGGTCGCCAAGTCAACAATCCAGAACGTCGCGACCAGGTCCTCGCGCCGCCGGCCATCGCTAGGCAACCGGCGAAAGCGGGCGAGCGCCCGATGACAAAACCCACTACTCGCACGGCGCCCGTACCAATCGCGTTCGAAGCTGAAGCACGGTGACAGATGACCCGGCAGCACACCGGAAGACACCGGCACTTCTGTCAACCGTGAGCCAGACAATTGGCCACCTCAAGAACTCTGGGCAGGAAATACAACAGGGCGCCGTCGGGCTGGATCGCCCGACGACGCCCTCGTCGATCAGTCTGTCGCGGTCACGCACCGACGACGGTGACGCTGCCGCCGGCCGCCTCGATCTTCTCCTTGGCGGACGCCGAGACGGCGTCGGCGGAGACCTGGACCGCCACGGAGATGTCCCCCGTGCCCAGCACCTTCACGGGCTGGTTCTTGCGCACCGCACCCTTGGCGACGAGCGCGTCCTTGGACACCTCGCCCCCCTCGGGGAACAGCTCGCCGATGCGGTCGAGGTTGACGACCTGGAACTCCACCTTGAACGGGTTCTTGAAGCCCTTGAGCTTCGGGAGCCGCATGTGGATCGGCATCTGGCCACCCTCGAAGGCGACCGGGACCTGGTAGCGAGCCTTGGTGCCCTTGGTACCGCGGCCCGCGGTCTTGCCCTTGGAGCCCTCACCGCGACCGACACGGGTCTTCGCGGTCTTGGCACCCTTGGCGGGACGCAGGTTGTGGATCTTCAGCGTCATGTCAGTCGACCTCCTCGACGGTCACGAGGTGACGGACCGCGTTGACCATCCCGCGGATCTCGGGACGGTCCTCCTTGACGACCACGTCGCCGATCCGCTTCAGACCCAGCGAGCGCAGGGTGTCGCGCTGGTTCTGCTTGCGGCCGATCCCCGACTTCTTCTGCTCGACCTTGAGGTGCGCCATCAGTCGGACACCCCCGCGGCGGCCGGCGCCTCGGCACGGGCCTTGAGCAGCGCCGCCGGGGCGACGTCCTCGACGGGGAGACCGCGACGTGCGGCGACCGACTCGGGCTCCTCGAGGAGGCGGAGCGCCTCCACCGTGGCGTGCACGATGTTGATCTGGTTGGACGAGCCGAGCGACTTGCTCAGCACGTCGTGGATGCCCGCGCACTCGAGAACCGCGCGCACCGGGCCACCGGCGATGACACCGGTACCGGGGGCCGCCGGGCGCAGGAAGACGACGCCAGCCGCCTTCTCGCCCTGGACCGGGTGAGGGATGGTGCCCTGCACACGGGGGACGCGGAAGAAGCTCTTCTTCGCCTCCTCGACGCCCTTCGCGATGGCGGCGGGCACCTCCTTGGCCTTGCCGTAGCCGACGCCGACCAGGCCGTCGCCGTCACCGACGATCACGAGGGCGGTGAAGCTGAAGCGACGACCACCCTTCACGACCTTGGCGACACGGTTGATCGCGACGACGCGCTCGATGTAGGCGGTCTTGTCGGCGCCGCCACCACGACGATCGTCGCGGCCGCGACGGTCACCGCCCTGGCGCTCGCCGCCGGCGCGTCCGCGCTGGGGTCCGCTCATGAGACTTTCCTCTTCTCTCTCTGGCTTGTCTTCGCGATCAGAAGGTCAGGCCACCCTCGCGGGCACCGTCCGCGAGGGCCGCGACGCGACCGTGGTACTTGTTGCCGGCGCGGTCGAACACGACCGAGTCGACACCGTTCGACTTCGCACGCTCGGCGACGAGCTCGCCGACCCGCTTGGCCTTCGCCGTCTTGTCGCCGTCGAGCGAGCGGAGCTCGGACTCGAGGGTCGACGCGGAGACGAGGGTCTTGCCGACCACGTCGTCGACGACCTGCACCGAGATGTGCTTGGCGCTGCGGGTCACGACCAGACGAGGACGCTCCGCCGTGCCCGCGACGCGCTTGCGTCCACGGACCTGGCGACGCAGGCGCGCCTTGACGCGCGCCGCGGTGTGCTTGTTGTTGGCAAGGGAGATGGCCATCGTCACTTACCTGCCTTTCCGACCTTGCGGCGGACCTGCTCGCCCGCGTAGCGAACGCCCTTGCCCTTGTAGGGCTCGGGCTTGCGGAGCTTGCGGATCTTGGCCGCGGTCTCACCGACGAGCTGCTTGTCGATGCCCTGGACACCGAGCTTCGTCGGGCCCTCGACCGCGAACGTGATGCCCTCGGGGGCGTTGACCGTGATCGAGTGGCTGTAGCCGAGCTGGAACTCCAGCTGGGTCGGGCCCTTCGACAGCACGCGGTAACCCACGCCCACGATCTCGAGCTTCTTCTCGTAGCCCTCCGTCACGCCCGTCACCATGTTGGCGACCAGCGTGCGGGTGAGGCCGTGCAGCGAGCGGCTCTCGCGCTCGTCGTTCGGGCGCTTCACCTCCAGCGTGCCGTCGGCCTTCTCGACGGTGATCGGCGCGGGGACCGTGTGGGTCAGGGTGCCCTTGGGGCCCTTGACCGTCACCACGCTCGCGTCGATCGCGACGTCGACTCCGGACGGGACCGGGATGGGGAGCTTGCCAATGCGCGACATGCTTCGTGTCTCCTCTCTCGGTCTCTCGTCACCAGACGTAGGCGAGGACTTCCCCACCCACGCCCTTCTTGTTGGCCTGACGGTCGGTCAGGAGGCCCTGGCTCGTCGAGATGATCGCGACGCCCAGGCCACCGAGGACCTTCGGCAGGTTGGTGTGCTTGGCGTACACCCGCAGACCGGGCTTGCTGATGCGCCGGACACCGGCGATCGAGCGCTCGCGGTTGCGGCCGTACTTGAGCGTGATGCGGAGCGTCTTGCCGACGGCCGGCTCACCGGTCTTCGGGTCGAGGTTGTCGGTCACCTCGAAGGAGGTCACGTAGCCCTCCTGCTTCAGGATGGCGGCGACGCCCTCCTTCAGCTTGCTGTACGGCATCTCGACAGCATCGTGGTACGCCTGGTTGGCGTTGCGCAGACGCGTGAGCATGTCTGCGATCGGGTCAGTCATCGTCATGGCCACAAGGCCTTTCTCCACCGTGGTTTCCCACCGCCGTCACGGCGGTGGGACCTACAGCGACTCGTGCTGGAACGGAAACGGCTGGTGCGGGAGGGGCTGGGTCACCAGCTCGACTTGGTCACGCCGGGCAGCTCGCCCCGGTGCGCCATCTCGCGCAGGCAGATGCGGCACAGACCGAACTTGCGGTAGACCGCCTTGGGCCGACCGCAGCGCTGGCAGCGGGTGTAACCACGGACCGCGAACTTCGGCTTGCGCGCGGCCTTGACCTTCAGCGACGTCTTCGCCATGTCAGTTCTCCTTGAAGGGGAAGCCGAGCTGCTTCAGCAGCGCCCGACCCTGCTCGTCGTTCGTGGCGGTGGTCACCACGGTGATGTCCATGCCGCGCGAGCGGTCGACCTTGTCCTGGTCGATCTCGTGGAACATGACCTGCTCGGTCAGACCGAACGTGTAGTTGCCACGACCGTCGAACTGCTTGGGCGAGAGGCCCCGGAAGTCGCGGATGCGCGGGAGGGCGAGCGACAGCAGCCGGTCGAGGAACTCCCACATGCGGTCGCCGCGCAGCGTGACGTGCGCGCCGATCGGCATGCCCTCGCGCAGCTTGAACTGCGCGATGGACTTGCGGGCCTTCGTGACCTGCGGCTTCTGGCCCGTGATCGCGGTGAGGTCGCGGATGGCGCCCTCGATCAGCTTCGAGTCACGAGCGGCCTCGCCGACACCCATGTTGACCACGATCTTGGTCAGACCGGGGACCTGCATGACGTTGGCGATCTCGAACTCCGACTTGAGCGCGGGCAGGATCTCCTCGCGGTACCGCGTCTTCAGGCGCGGCGTCGGGACGGCGACGGTGGTCTCGGTCATGTCAGATCTCCTCGCCGGTCTTGCGCGACACGCGCACGCTGCGGCCCGCGGCGTACTCCGAGCCGTCGGCGCGACGCTTGGTCGCCTCGACGCGCTTGAAGCCCGCGCGGGTCACGCCGTCACCCTCGACCAGCATCACGTTCGAGATGTGGATCGGGGCCTCGGTGGTGATGATCCCGCCGGTGGCGTCGCCACCCTGGGGCGCGGCCTTCGTGTGCTTCTTGACGCGGTTGACGCCCTCGACGATCACCCGGTCCTCCTCGCGGAGGACGTTGATGACCTTGCCCTGGGCTCCCTTGTCCTTGCCCGCGATCACCTTGACGGTGTCGCCCTTCTTGATCTTGAGCTTCGCCATGTCAGAGCACCTCCGGCGCGAGCGAGATGATCTTCATGAACTTCTTCTCGCGCAGCTCGCGGCCCACGGGGCCGAAGATGCGCGTGCCGCGCGGCTCGCCGTCGTTCTTGAGGATCACGGCGGCGTTCTCGTCGAAACGGATGTAGGAACCGTCCGGACGGCGGCGCTCCTTGACGGTGCGCACGACGACCGCCTTGACGACGTCACCCTTCTTCACGTTGCCACCGGGGATCGCGTCCTTGACGGTGGCGACGATGACATCGCCGATTCCGGCGTAGCGCCGACCCGAGCCACCGAGAACGCGGATGCAGAGGATCTCCTTCGCACCCGTGTTGTCGGCGACCTTGAGTCGCGACTCCTGCTGGATCATCTTCTCTCCTGGATGTCGTGCCGGTTCTCCCCCTCACGAGGAGGGGGAGCCTGGCCGAACTAGTGGGGTTTCTGGCTCGCCGTGAGGCGAGAGGTCACTTCGCCTTCTCGAGGACCTCGACCACGCGCCACCGCTTGGTGGCGGACAGCGGCCGGGTCTCCATGATCAGGACGCGGTCGCCGGTGCCGCACTCGTTGGGCTCGTCGTGAGCCTTGAGCTTGCTCGTGCGCCGCATGACCTTGCCGTAGAGCGCGTGCTTCACGCGGTCCTCGACCTCGACCACGACGGTCTTGTCCATCTTGTCGCTGACGACGATGCCCTCGCGGACCTTGCGCGCGCCCCGAGCGGGAACGTCCTGGTTCGTCTCGGTGCTCATGCAGCGCCGTCCTTCGTGATCTCGTCGGAGCCCGGCGCGGTGCGGATCCCGAGCTCGCGCTCACGGAGCACCGTGTAGATCCGGGCGATGTCCTTCTTCACCGTGCGGAGACGGCTGTTGTTCTCGAGCTGGCCGGTGGCCGCCTGGAACCGGAGGTTGAACAGCTCCTCCTTGGCCTCACGCAGCTTCTCCGCGAGATCCGCACCCTCGAGCTCGTCGAGCTCGAAAGCCTTGCTGACCTTCTGCGACATCAGAATTCACCTGCCTCGCGGGAGATGAAGCGGCACTTCATCGGGAGCTTGTGGATCGCGCGGCGCATGGCCTCGCGGGCAACGTCCTCCGAGACACCGGAGAGTTCGAACATGACACGACCAGCCTTGACGTTGGCCACCCACCACTCGGGCGAGCCCTTGCCGGAACCCATGCGGGTCTCGGCCGGCTTCTTCGTGAGGGGACGGTCCGGGTAGATGTTGATCCAGACCTTGCCGCCACGCTTGATGTGACGGGTCATCGCGATACGGGCCGACTCGATCTGGCGGTTGGTCACGTAGTGCGACTCGATCGCCTGGATACCGAAGTCGCCGAAGTTCAGCGACGTACCGCCCTTGGCGGCACCGGTCCGCTTCGGGTGGTGCTGCTTGCGGTGCTTGACGCGACGGGGCATCAGCATGGGGATCAGCCCTCCGTGGCTGCCGGAGCGGCAGCGGTCTCAGCGGCAGCCGGGGCCGGAGCCTCGGTCGCCGTAGCGTCGGCGGCGCCGGCGTCACGGCCGGCACGCGTGGGACGGTCACCGCGCGAGCCACGGCTCGGACGGTCCCCGCCACGAGCCGGACGGCCACCGCGACCCGGCGCACCGGCACGGGCCGCAGCCTGCGCCTCGCGCTCGGCGCGGGTGCCCGCGACCTCGCCCTTGTAGATCCAGACCTTCACGCCGATGCGGCCGAAGGTCGTGCGGGCCTCGTAGAAGCCGTAGTCGATGTCGGCGCGGAGCGTGTGCAGGGGCACGCGGCCCTCGCGGTAGAACTCCGTGCGCGACATCTCGGCGCCGTTGAGGCGGCCCGAGCACTGGATCCGGATGCCCTTGGCACCGGAGCGCATCGAGGTCTGGATCGCCTTCTTCATGGCGCGACGGAACTGCACGCGGCCGGAGAGCTGCTCGGCGACACCCTGGGCGACCAGCTGCGCGTCGATCTCGGGGTTCTTGACCTCGAGGATGTTCAGCTGGACCTGCTTGCCCGTCAGCTTCTCGAGCTCGCCACGGATGCGGTCGGCCTCGGCGCCGCGGCGACCGATGACGATGCCCGGGCGCGCAGTGTGGATGTCGACGCGGACGCGGTCACGCGTGCGCTCGATCTCCACCTTCGAGATGCCGGCCCGCTCCATGCCCTTGCTGAGCAGCTTGCGGATGGCGACGTCCTCGCCGACGTACGACTTGTAGAGCTTGTCGGCGTACCAACGGCTCCGGTGGTCGGTCGAGACGCCGAGGCGGAAGCCGTTCGGGTTGATCTTCTGACCCATCAGGCGGACCGTCCCTTCTTCTTCGTGCCGGCCACCACGTCGGCGGGCTGAACGGCGAGGGTGATGTGGCTGGTGCGCTTGTTGATGCGCGTGGCCCGACCCTGGGCCCGCGGCCGCCACCGCTTCATCGTGGGGCCCTCGTCGACCTGCGCCACCGAGATGACCAGGTCGGCGGCCTTGAGGCCCTCCGTGGTCTCGGCGTTGGCGATGGCCGACTCGAGCACCTTGGCGACGGTCTCGGAGGCCGCCTGCGGGGCGAAGGCCAGGATGGCCTGCGCCTCGGCGACGGGGAGACCGCGCACCATGTCGACGACGCGGCGCGCCTTCAGCGGGGTGATGCGGACGAAGCGGGCGCTGGCGAACGCACCCGGCTGGTCGCCGAGGAGGGACTCCCGGCGGGCGCTCGTGCGCTGACGCTCGGTGGTGCTCATCGGCGACGCCCCTTCCGGTCTTCCTTGACGTGCCCGCGGTAGGTGCGGGTCGGGGCGAACTCGCCCAGCTTGTGGCCGACCATCGAGTCGGTGACGAACACGGGGACGTGCTTGCGACCGTCGTGCACGGCGATCGTGTGACCGATCATGTCCGGCACGATCATCGAGCGGCGCGACCACGTCTTGATGACGTTGTGGGTGCCCTTCTCGTTCTCGGCGTCCACCTTCTTGGTGAGGTGGCCGTCGACGAAGGGGCCCTTCTTCAGGCTGCGAGGCATCTCGTTACTTCCCTATCAGCGCTTCTTGCCGGACTTGCGACGACGGATGATCTGGGCGTCGCTGGCCTTGCGCTTGCGCGTGCGGCCCTCGGGCTTGCCCCAGGGCGAGACCGGGTGGCGACCACCGGACGTCTTGCCCTCACCACCACCGTGCGGGTGGTCGACCGGGTTCATGACGACACCGCGGACGGTGGGGCGACGGCCCTTCCAGCGCATGCGGCCGGCCTTGCCCCAGTTGATGTTCGACTGCTCGGCGTTGCCGACCTCGCCGACCGTGGCGCGGCAGCGCACGTCGACGAAGCGCATCTCGCCGGAGGGCAGGCGCAGCGTGGCGCGGGAGCCCTCACGAGCGACCAGCTGGGCCGAGTTGCCCGCGGAGCGGGCGATCTTGGCGCCGCCGCCGGGACGCAGCTCGATGCAGTGGATCGTCGTGCCGACCGGGATGTTGCGCAGCGGCAGGTTGTTGCCGGTCTTGATGTCGGAGTTGGGACCCGACTCCACGACCGTGCCCTGCGTCAGGCCCTTCGGCGCCACGATGTAGCGCTTCTCGCCGTCGACGTAGTGCAGCAGCGCGATGCGCGCGGTGCGGTTGGGGTCGTACTCGATGTGCGCGACCTTGGCGGGCACGCCGTCCTTGTCGTAGCGACGGAAGTCGATCAGCCGGTAGGCGCGCTTGTGACCGCCACCCTGGTGCCGGGTGGTGATCCGGCCCTGGTTGTTGCGGCCGCCCTTCTTGGGCAGCGGGCGCGTCAGCGACTTCTCCGGCGTCGTGCGGGTGATCTCGACGAAGTCGGCGACCGACGAGCCGCGGCGACCGGGCGTGGTCGGCTTGTACTTACGGATAGCCATAGTGTCTGTCCTTGTCTTAGGCAGCCCCGGTCAGGAGACCGAGCCCCCGAAGATGTCGATGGAGTCACCCTCCGCGAGGCTCACGATGGCCCGCTTCGTGCTCTTCCGCTTGCCGATGCCGTTGCGCGTGCGACGCGTCTTGCCCGCGCGGTTCAGCGTGTTGACCGAGGTCACCGTGACGCCGAAGACCTTCTGCACCGCGATCTTGATCTCGGTCTTGTTCGCGTCCGGGTGCACGAGGAACGTGTACTTGTTCGCGTCGAGCAGGCCGTAGCTCTTCTCGGAGACCACGGGCGCGAGCAGGATGTCGCGCGGGTCCTTGTTCAGGGCGCTCACTTGGCATCCTCCTTCTGACCGGCGAGGCGGGCGACGAGCTGGTCGTAGGCCGCGGACGTGAAGACCACGTCGTCGGAGACGAGCACGTCGTAGGTGTTGATCTGGTCCTGCGCCACCACGTGGACGGCCGGCAGGTTCCGCAGCGAGAGCCAGGTGACGGTCTCGTCGCGGTCCAGCACCACGAGCACGCGGCGACGGTCCGAGAGCGACGCGAGCGCCGTCTTGGCGGCCTTCGTCGAGGGCGTCTCGCCCGTGACGAGGCTCTCGACCACGTGCACGCGACCGTTGGCAGCCCGGTCGGACAGCGCGCCCTTGAGGGCCGCGGCCTTCATTTTCTTGGGCGTGCGCTGGTCGTAGCTGCGCGGCTGCGGGCCGTGGACCGTGCCACCGCCGACGAACTGCGGCGCGCGGGTCGAGCCCTGGCGGGCGCGGCCGGTGCCCTTCTGCTTGTAGGGCTTGCGGCCACCACCGCGGACGTCGGCCCGCGTCTTGGTGGCGTGCGTGCCCTGGCGGGCCGCGGCCTGCTGCGCCACGACGACCTGGTGGATCAGCGGGATGTTGACCGCGACGCCGAAGACCTCGGCGGGCAGGTCGACGGCGACCTTCTTGACGTCGCTCACTTGCTCGCCTCCTGCTTCTTGGCGGCCGAGCGGAGCACGACGACGCTGCCCTTGGGGCCGGGAACGGCACCCTTCAGGAGCACGAGGCCCTTCTCGGCGTCCACCGCGTGGACGGTGATGTTCTGCGTGGTGACGGTCGCGCCGCCCATGCGGCCCGACATGCGCGTGCCCTTGAAGACACGGCCCGGCGTGGCGCAGGCGCCGATGGAGCCCGGCTTGCGGTGGTTGCGGTGCGCACCGTGCGAGGCGCCCACACCCGAGAAGCCGTGGCGCTTCATCGTGCCCGCGAAGCCCTTGCCCTTGCTCGTGCCCGTCACGTCGATCTCGTCACCGGGGGTGAAGACATCGGCGGGGCTGAGCTCCTGGCCGACCGAGTAGGTCGTGGCGTCGGCGGTGCGGATCTCGACGACGTGGCGACGGGGCGTGACGCCCGCCTTCGCGAACTGGCCGGCCTCCGGCTTGTTGACCTTGCGGCCCTCGATCTCGCCGAAGCCGACCTGGATGGCGTTGTAGCCGTCCACGTCGGGGGTGCGGATGCCGGCGACGACGTTCGTCGACGCGGCGATCACCGTGATGGGGACGATGCGGTTGTTCTCGTCCCAGGTCTGGGTCATGCCGAGCTTCGTGCCCAGCAGGCCCTTGACGTTGCGTTCGATGGTCATGGCTCTGTTGTCTCCGTCCTGCCCGAACTCAGAGCTTGATCTCGATGTCGACACCCGCGGGGAGGTCGAGTCGCATGAGCGAGTCCACCGTCTTCGGGGTCGGGTCGATGATGTCGATGAGGCGCTTGTGCGTGCGCATCTCGAAGTGCTCGCGGCTGTCCTTGTACTTGTGGGGCGAACGGATGACGCAGTAGACGTTCTTCTCCGTCGGCAGCGGCACCGGGCCGGCGACCTTCGCGCCCGTGCGGGTGACCGTGTCCACGATCTTGCGCGCCGAGGTGTCGATGACCTCGTGGTCGTAGGCCTTGAGCCTGATGCGGATCTTCTGTCCCGCCATAGGTCTCTCTCGTCCTTACTCGTTCGTACCCGCGCTGGGGCACCGCGTGCTGTCCTGTCACGATGCCTCCCCGGGTGGGGCCGCACCGCCGGTCGCTCACCGTGACATCTCCGACCCACGCGGTCGGGCGTGTCGCAGGCTTGGCGCAGAACTCTGCGCCAGGCGCGACAGGACCGGGGTCCTGCGATGTCGTTGTCGGCGCCCGACCGGTTCGTCGGGCTGATCGGGTCCCCAGGTGCGGTGCGGCATCACGCTCGAGCACCGGACGCACGCCAGGGCCAGCCCGGCAGGAGACGCGATTCAGTGATCAAGGTGGAGCCACACGTGCCCGACGACCCGTCGAAGCAACCGGGCTATCTTGGCAGACACCTGCGGGCGACGCCAAATCGGGTCCGTTCCCGCGTGCGCGGGACGTCCCGGAGCCACCCGGTAGCATGCCGGACGACCACGGGGAGGGCCAGACGGCGCTGCCCGCACCGAGCGACGGGGGCACGATGACGGGGACCCAGGACGCGCCCGACGTCGCGCCGGGTCCCGCACCGGGTCTCCCACCGGGGAGCACCGGTCCCGTGTCGCGCCGACCCTCGCCGTACGCCGCGGAGCTCGCCCACCTGCTGGGCCCCGGCGCGCCGGCCGCGCCCGGTGCGCCCGACCGCGGCCCCGTGCTCGACCCGCAGCCCGGCCCCGTCCCGCTGCGTCCGCTCGGGCTCGGCGACGTGCTCGACGCGGCGCTCACCATCGTGCGGCGCGCACCCGGCCCCACCGTCGGACCCGGTCTCGTGGTCGCGGCACTGGCCCTCCTGGTCCCGACCGCGCTGGTGGCCCTCGTCGACGGCCTCGGCGGTCGGCTCCCCCGTGGCGACGGCGCCTCCGCCTCGGTCGCCGCCCTGCTGGAGTCCGGCGTGGTCGTCGTGGCCAACGGTGCCCTGTCCTTCATCGGCACCGTGCTGCTCACCGGCGTGGTCGCGCACGTCGTGCACGCCGCCGCGACCGGCCACCTGCTCAGCCTCGAGGAGGCGTGGCGGCGCACACGTGGGCGTCGCTGGGCGATGCTCGGCGCCTCCGTCGGCCTCACCCTGGTGCTCGGCGTCCTGCTCGCGGCCGCCGCCGCGGCCGCCGTCGCAGTCGGCGCGGTCGTGGACGTCGGCCTCTTCCTCCTCCTCTGCCTGCTGGGCGTGCCGCTCCTCCTCGTCGCCGCCTCGTGGTTCGCCGTCCGTCTGACCGTCTACGTGGTCCCGGCCATCGCGCTGGAGCGGACCGGGGTCGTCGCGGGCGTCCGTCGCGGGTTCCGCCTCAGCCGCGGCGGGTTCCTCCGCACCTGGGGCGTCCTCGTCCTCGCGAGCATCGTCGCGGGCGTCGCCACCACGCTCCTCGCCGTCCCCCTCTTCCTCCTCGGTGAGCTGGCTCCCGGTGCCGGCGGCGGCGCGGGCGAGGTGGTCGCCACGGTCGCACTGGTCGCGGCCGCCGTCGTGCCGCCCGCGCTCGCCGCGCCGTACCTGGCCGCGGTGATCGCCGTGCTCTACCTCGACCGTCGCATCCGCACGGAGGGCTACGACGTGACCCTCCGCGCCGAGGGCTCGCGATGACCGACCTGCCGCGGTGGGACCCGCCGCTGGAGCCGACCCCGGAGGAGGCGCGCGACGCGCTGCGCGACGAGCTGCTGCGTCCGGAGTACCGCGAGAGCGACCTGCTCCAGCGCATCCGCGACTGGCTGGCGGAGCGCTTCACGGGCCCGACGCGCACCCCGGACGCCAGCGGGTTCGCCGTCGCCCAGTCGATCGCCTCCTGGGTCGTGCTCATCGTGCTGGTCCTCGTGCTGGCGTGGCTCCTCAGCCGCGCCCGCTGGTCCCGCTCGGAGGCGGCCGCCCGTCGCTCGCTCTTCGGGGAGGAGGTCGTCTCCGCGGCCGACCTGCGCCGCCGGGCCGAGCAGGCCCTCGCCGAGGGCCGGCACGCCGAGGCGGTCGTGGACGGCTACCGCGCGCTCGCGCTGCGCCAGATCGAGGTCGGCGTGATCGAGGACGTCCCCGGGGCCACCGCCGGCGAGGTGGCCCGCGCCCTGGCGGTCGAGCTGCCGGGGCGGGGCGCCGAGGTGCTGGCCGTGGCGCACCACTTCGACGAGGTCATGTACGGCGAGCGTCCGACCGACGCGGACCGGGCGCGCGGCGTGCTGGCGCTCGACGACGAGCTGGCGGCGGTCCGGTGAGCACGACGAGCCCGACCGCACCCCCGGCGGGAGCTCCGGCCTCGGGAGACGCGGCCGGGGCGACCACCGGACGCCGCCGGCGCCGTCCCCGGCTGACGACCGTCCTGGTGCTGCTCGCGCTCGTCGTCCTGCTCGTGGGCGGGCTGCTCCTCGGCACGGAGGAGCCGGGCGAGGGTCGTCTCGACCCCGGCGAGGCCGGCGCCGACGGTGCCCGCGCCGTCGCCCGCGTGCTGGCCGACCAGGGCGTGGACGTCGAGGTCGTGCGTGACGCCGACGCGCTCGCCGACGCCCGGGTCGACGAGGACACCACCCTCTTCGTCAGCGACCCCGCGGCCCTCGGGCGCCAGGCCGCCGAGGACCTCGCCAACGGCCACGGCGCCGCCCGGCTCGTCGTGGCCGACCCGCGCCGCGGCGTGCCCGAGCTGTTCGGCTTCGAGGACGGTCGCCGGGTCGGCGCCACCGACGGCGTGGCCGCGAGCTGCGACGACGGTGCCGCCGGGGTCGACCTCGACGGCCTCGCGATCGACGTCGACACCGCCGTCGCGTTCGAGGACGTCGCGGGCTGCTTCCCCACCGACGACGGCGTGCTCCTGGCCGTGGACGGCGACGTGGTGCTGCTCGGGCTCGACGAGGTGCTGACCAACGGCCAGGTGCTCGAGGCCGACAACGCGGCCGTGGCGCTGCGGCTGCTCGGCGCGCAGGACCGCCTCGTCTGGTACGTGCCGGACCCCGCCGACATCTCCGGCGACGAGGGCGCCTCGCTTGGCTCCTTCGTCCCCGACTGGGTCGTGCCCGCCCTCTGGCTCGCGGCCCTCACCGTCGTCGCCGCCATGGTGTGGCGCGGACGCCGGTTCGGACCGCTCGCGACCGAGCCCCTGCCGGTCGTCGTGCGCGCCATCGAGACCACCGAGAGCCGTGGTCGCCTCTACCGCCGCAGCGGCGACCGGCAGCACGCCGCGCGGGCGCTGCGCGACGCGACCCGCGAGCGCCTCGCGCAGCAGGTCGGCACCACCTGGGGCGCGCCGGCGGCCGCCGTCGTGCACGAGGTCGCCCGCCGCTCCGGCTGGCCCGTCGAGCTCGTCGGCCTCCTGCTCGACCCCGCCGCCCCCGTGCCCACCGACGACCAGCAGCTCCTGCAGTTCGCCCACCAGCTCAGAGACCTGGAGAGAGAGGTACGTCGCGCATGAGCGAGACGCCCCCGCCCCCGCCCTTCACCCTCGGCAAGCCCGGCGGTGACGCCCGCGAGCGCCTCGCCGCCGTGCGGCGCGAGGTCGCCAAGACCGTGGTCGGACAGGACGCGGCCGTCTCCGGCCTCCTGGTCGCCCTCCTCTGCGGGGGCCACGTGCTGATGGAGGGCGTGCCCGGTGTCGCCAAGACGCTCCTGGTGCGCACCCTCGCCGCCTCGCTCGAGGTCGACACCCGGCGCGTGCAGTTCACGCCGGACCTCATGCCCGGTGACATCACCGGCTCCATGGTCATCGAGTCCGGCGGCGGCGAGCTGGTCTTCCGCGAGGGCCCGGTCTTCACCAACCTGCTGCTCGCGGACGAGATCAACCGCACGCCCCCGAAGACGCAGTCCGCGCTCCTCGAGGCGATGGAGGAGGGGCAGGTCTCCGTCGACGGCGTGTCGCGCCGCCTCCCCGCCCCGTTCCTCGTCGCGGCCACCCAGAACCCGGTGGAGTACGAGGGCACCTACCCGCTGCCCGAGGCGCAGCTCGACCGCTTCCTCCTCAAGGTGGTGCTCCCGGTGCCGGACCGCGGCGCCGAGATCGAGGTCCTGCGGCGGCACGCGGGCGGCTTCGACCCCCGCGACGTCGCCGGCGCCGGGGTGAGCGCGGTGGCGGGCCCCGCGGACATCGTGGCCGGCCAGGCGGCCGTGCGCTCGGTGCAGGTGCGGGACGAGGTGCTCGGCTACGTCGTCGACATCGCCCGCGCGACGCGGGAGTCGCCGTCGCTCGACCTCGGCGTCAGCCCGCGCGGTGCCACCGCCCTGCTGCGCACCTCGCGGGCGTGGGCGTGGCTGCAGGGCCGCGACTACGTGACGCCCGACGACGTCAAGGCGCTCGCCCACGCGACGCTCGCCCACCGGCTGACCCTGCGGCCCGAGGCCGAGCTCGAGGGCGTGCAGGTCGGCCAGGTCCTGGCGACGGCCCTCGCCAGCGTGCCCGTCCCCCGCTGAGGCCCGCGTGACGATCACCGGACGCGTCCTCGTCCTGCTCGCCCTGGGCATCGTGCCCGTGGTGCTGCAGCCGGACCCCGTCACGCCCTGGGCCTGGGCGCTGGTGGTCGCGGTCGTGGTCGCCCTGGACGTGGCGCTCGCCCCGTCCCTGCGCGACCTCGAGGTGACGCGCTCCCCCGTCGGCAGCATCCGCCTCGGCACGGGGGCGACCAGCCGTCTCCTCGTCCGCAACCGCGGCAGCCGCGCCGTGCGGCTGGCGTTGCGGGACGCCTGGCAGCCCACCGCGGGCGCCTCCGGCAACCGGCACGACCTGAGGATCGCCCCCGGTGGGGGCGCCCGTGCGGCGACCCCGCTGCTCCCCCGTCGTCGCGGTGACCTCCGCGCCGCCGGGGTGACCCTGCGCGTGCGCGGTCCCCTCGGCCTGGGGGTCCGCCAGCGCACCGTCGACGTGCCCGGCTCCGTGCGCGCGCTGCCGGCTTTCGACTCGCGCAAGCACCTCCCCAGCCGGCTGGCCCGGCTCCGCGAGCTGGACGGCCGGTCCGCGCTGCGCGTGCGCGGCCAGGGCACCGAGTTCGACTCGCTGCGGGAGTACGTGCGCGGGGACGACGTGCGCTCCATCGACTGGCGGGCCAGCGCCCGCACCCGCAACGTCGTGGTCCGCACCTGGCAGCCGGAGCGCGACCGTCGCGTGGTGGTCGTGCTCGACACGTCGCGCACCTCGGCCGGCCGCGTGGACGACGTGCCCCGCCTCGACTCGGCCATGGACGCCGCCCTGCTGCTCGCCGCCCTCGCCTCGCGCGCGGGCGACCGCATCGACTTCCTGGCGGGTGACCGCGTCGTGCGGCGCCGCCTCCGCACGGGCGGCGGCACCAGCGTCGTGCACCCGCTGTCCGAGGCCATGGCCGACCTCGGGCCCGTCATCGCCGAGGCCGACTGGCGCACGCTCGCCGGGGGCGTGCAGGAGCTCGGCCGCCGCCGCGCCCTCGTCGTGCTCCTCACCCCGCTCGAGCCCGCCTCCATCGAGGAGGGCCTGCTCCCCGTGCTGCCGACGCTGACGCGCCACCACCGGGTCGTCGTCGCCTCGGTGCGCGACCCCGCGCTGGACGCGCTGGCGGCCGACCGCTCGGACGTCGACGCCGTGTACGCCGCGGTGGCGGCCGAGCAGACCGCGGCGCGCCGTCGGGCCACGGCCGACCTGCTGCGGGCCCTCGGGGCGGACGTGCTCGACACGGACGCCGAGCGCCTGCCGCCCGTGCTGGCCGACCACTACCTCGCGCTCAAGGCCCGCGGGCAGCTCTGAGCCGTCAGGCGGCGGTGGCGAGCCGGTCGCCGGCCACGCTCTCCGCGACGTCCCCGTCGTGGCCCTGCGCCACCGCCCGGCGGCCCAGCACGAAGACGTACGCCAGGAACGTCAGCTCCGCGAGCACGCCGATGCCCACCCGGATCGGCGTGGGCAGCGGCGACGGCGTCACGACAGCCTCCAGCACGCCGGAGACGAACAGGACGACGACGAGCCCGAGGGCCACCGTCATCGCCGTGCGTCCCTCCCTCGCCATCGACTGCCCCCGCGTGCGCGCGCCCGGTTCGACCCACGACCAGAAGAGCCGCAGGCCCACCCCGCCGGCGACGAAGATCGCGGTCAGCTCGAGCAGCCCGTGGGGCAGGATCAGCCCCCAGAACTCCGTGCCCGCGTCGTACCGCGTCATGAGCGCCGCGGCGAGCGCGACGTTGGCGACGTTGAGGACGAGCAGCAGCACGACGGGCACGCCGAGCACGCCGAGGGCCAGGCAGAGGGCGGCCACCCAGGAGTTGTTGATCCAGACCAGGCTGCCGAAGCTCGTGGGGGCGTGCTCGCTGTAGTAGGCGGCGAAGTCCTCGTCCACGTACCGCTGCACCTCCGCCGGGTCGAGCAGCGACTGCTCCACCTCGGGGTTCGCGAGCAGCCACAGGAAGCAGACGAGGAACAGCACGACGTTGGCGACGACGGTGCCGCCCCACCACCAGCGCAGGCGGTAGAGCGCGGCCGGGAACCGGTGGGTGAAGAAGCCGGCGACGGCCTGCCAGGTGGTCGTGCGGGTGCCGACCGCACGGTTGCGGGAGCGACCGAGCAGCGTGGAGAGGAAGCCGACGACCTCGGCGTCCGGCGCGGCCGCCCGCACGACGCTCAGCTGGGTGCTGACCCGGTCGTAGAGCTCCATGAGCTCGTCGACCTCGGCACCCGAGAGCCGCCCGGCCCGCGACAGCTGGTCGAGGCGGTGCCACTCCCCCGCGTGCATCACGGCATAGGCGTCCAGGTCCACGGCGCCCACCCTATGCTGGGCGGCGATGAGCGCACCGTCCGTGAGCCCCCCGACCTCCCCGCGCCGGGCAGGCGTGCGCCCGTGGCCCCGGTCGGGCCGCATCGGGGACGCCGGCGCGCTCTCCGCCCTCGGCGACGACGACCTCGTGACCGGCGAGGCGGTGGCCCTGCAGCTGCTACCGGCGACCATCGGGTCCCGCGTGCTCGCCGGGTTCATCGACGTGGCCTGCGTGGGCGTCGCCTACGTCGCGATCTCGACGGTGCTCGGGCTCGCGACGCTCGCCACGGACCCGGCCCTCTTCGAGGCCGCCACGATCCTGTCGCTCATCCTGGCCATCATCGTGACCCCCGCGACGATCGAGACGCTGACCCGCGGTCGTTCGGTCGGCAAGCTCGCCCTCGGGCTGCGGGTCGTGCGGGACGACGGCGGGCCGATCGTCTTCCACCACGCCTTCACGCGGGCCCTGATCGGCGTGGTCGAGCTCTACGGGTTCGTCGCGGCCCCCGCGTTCCTCACCGCGCTGCTGCACCCCCGCGGCAAGCGCCTGGGCGACCTGGCGGCCGGCACCTACGTCATCTCCGACCGCGCCAGCCTGCGCCTGGCGCTCCCGGCGCCCATGCCGCCGCCGCTCGCCCCGTGGGCGGCGACCGCGGACATCGCCCCGCCCCCGCCGCACCTCGTGCTCGCCGCCCGGCAGTTCCTCGCCCGGGCGCACACCCTCGAGCCGCGCTCCCGCCACGTGCTCGCGCTGCAGCTCGCCGACCAGCTCCACGCGTACGTCGCTCCCCCGCCCCCGCCGGGGACCCCGCCCGAGGCGTTCCTGTGCGGCGTGCTCGCCGCGCGCCGGGAGCGCGACCTCGAGCGCCTGCAGCGCGAGACCCGCCTGCGGCTGCGGTTGCTGCAGCGCAGGCGGGCCTGACCCCTCCGAGGAGCGCGTCGCTCAGCGGATCGAGACGTCGTCCACCAGGAACGAGGTGGCGAGCGACGAGTCCTCCGTGCCCGTGAACGTCAGCGGCACCGTGCCCGAGACGCCGGTCAGCGTCACGCTGCGCGTGACGTAGCCCGTGGAGGCGTCGGCGTTGCTGAAGCTGGCCACCCGCGTGCCGCCCACGGAGACGCGCAGGTGGTCGTACGGCGTGCGGCCCTCCTGCGTCGTGACCCGCAGCTTGAAGGTCAGCGTCGCGGTGCGCCCCGACGGGATCGTGACGGACTGGGTCAGCGACTCGGTCGACGTCGCGCCGTACCCGCCGAACCAGGCCTTCCAGCTGCCGGTCGCGGCGGCGGAGCCCGAGGTGGTGACGACGTCGGTGTCGCCGGACCAGCCCGACGGGCCCGACTCGAAGCCACCGTTGGTCACGAGCTCACCACCGGGCTGCGGCTCGGGCTCGGGCTCCGGGTCGGTGCCGCCACCGCCGGCACCGGTCTGCAGGAGCAGGTTGGGCGAGCCCTTGGGGTCGGCGATCTTGCCCGCGACCGCCGCGTCCAGGAGACCGCTGGTCACGCTGGCCGGGCTCGCGCCCGGGTGGTCCTCGAGGTAGAGCGCCGCCGCGCCGGCGACGTGCGGGGACGCCATCGACGTGCCGCTGATGGTGCGCGTGCCGCCCCCGGTCCAGGAGGAGGTGATGTCGACGCCGGGCGCGAAGATGTCGACGCAGGTGCCGAAGTTGGAGAACGAGGCGATGCGGTCGGAGCGGTCGCTCGCCGCGACGGTGATCGCCGAGGCCGCGCGGGCCGGCGAGACGTTGCAGGCGTTCTGGGTCTCGTTGCCCGCCGCGACGACCGTGGTCACGCCCGCCGCGACCATCCGGTTCACGGCCGCGTCGGACGCCGAGTCCGCGCCGCCGCCCAGGCTCATGTTGGCGACGCTGCCCGCCGGGGCGTTCTGCGCGACCCAGTCCATCCCCGCGATCACACCGCTGTTCGAGCCCGACCCCTGGCAGTTCAGCACCCGCACCGCCACCAGGTCGACGTCCTTGGCCACGCCGTACGTCGTGCCCCCGACCGTGCCCGCCACGTGCGTGCCGTGACCCTGGCAGTCCTCCGTGCCCCGACCGTCGTTGATCGAGGTGAAGCCCGAGGTCACCCGACCACCCAGCTCCGGGTGGTCGGAGTCGATGCCCGTGTCGATGACGTACGCCGTCACCCCGGCACCTGTCGCGTCGTAGGTGTAGCTCCCGTCCAGCGGCAGGTCCGGCTGGTCGATCCGGTCCAGGCCCCAGGTCGCTCCCGTCTGCGTCGCGGCGGCCTCGACCTCCGAGGTCGTCACCACCGAGTCCTGCTGCACGAACGCCACCGACGGGTCGGTCCGCACGGCCGCGAGCTCCGCCGCGGTCAGGTCCGCGACGTACCCGCCGAGGGCGTCGTAGCGCGCGACGACCTCACCGCCGGCCGCCTGCGCCCGGGAGCCCGCCTGCGACGCCGCGACGCCGTCGGCGAGGAACACGATGTAGCGGCCCGCCACGGCGTCCTGCGCCGTGTAGAGCGGGGCGGTGTCGTCGGCCGCCGCGGTGGCCGACGGGGTGGCGACGAGCGCCGCCGTGCTGAGCCAGACGGACGCCACGACGGCACCCGCGAGACCCGTGCGCGTGATGGAGCGCATGAATGGTCCTCGATCCTCTGCGAGACGCGCCCTCGAGCGGGCGCGCGAGCTGGACCGTCCCGAGAACGGACAGTCACCGCCGGTCACTGCGTTGACCGCGGTGCGAGGAGGCTAGCGAGGCGAGGGGGCGCCGGGAACGCTGCCGGGGCGTTGACATTTGACGGACGGAAACGGCGCCGTCACCCGCCCGGTCACGAGGACAGGGAGGATGACGGCGCCGGATGTCGGACGGCGCCGGGCGCCGTCAGGTGGTCACCGGGTCACGGCACCTGCAGGAGCAGGTTCGGCGATCCGGCGGGGTCGGCGATCTTGCCCGAGGCGGCCGAGCCCAGCAGGCCGCTGGTCACGCTCGCCGGGCTCGCGCCCGGGTTGCTCTCGAGGTAGAGCGCCGCCGCGCCGGCGACGTGCGGGGAGGCCATCGACGTGCCGCTGATGGTGCGCGTGCCGCCCCCGGTCCAGGAGGAGGTGATGTCCTCGCCGGGCGCGATGATGTCGACGCAGCTGCCGACGTTGGAGAAGTAGGCGAGCTCGTCGTCGATCGTGCTCGCGGCGACCGTGATGGCCTCCGGAGCCGCCGCCGGGGAGCTGCTGCACGCGTCGGTGGACTCGTTGCCCGCGGCCACGACGGTGGTCACGCCGGCGTCGACGAGCCGGGTGACGGCCTCGTCGGTCGCCGAGTCGGCGGGACCACCGAGGCTCATGTTGGCGACGCTGCCCGCCGGGGCGTTCTGCGCGACCCAGTCCATCCCCGCGATCACACCGCTGTTCGAGCCCGACCCCTGGCAGTTCAGCACCCGCACCGCCACCAGGTCGACGTCCTTGGCCACGCCGTACGTCGTGCCCCCGACCGTGCCCGCTACGTGCGTGCCGTGACCCTGGCAGTCCTCCGTGCCCCGACCGTCGTTGATCGAGGTGAAGCCCGAGGTCACCCGACCACCCAGCTCCGGGTGGTCGGAGTCGATGCCCGTGTCGATGACGTACGCCGTCACCCCGGCACCTGTCGCGTCGTAGGTGTAGCTCCCGTCCAGCGGCAGGTCCGGCTGGTCGATCCGGTCCAGGCCCCAGGTCGCTCCCGTCTGCGTCGCCGCCGCGTCGAGATCGGCGGTGGTCACGATGCCGTCCTGCTGCACGAGCGCCACGGACGGGTCGGTCCGCACGGCCGCGAGCTCCGCCGCGGTCAGGTCCGCGACGTACCCGCCGAGCTCGTCGTACGTCGCGACGACGTCGCCGCCCGACGCGGTGGCCGTCCGCTGGGCGCCGGCGGCCGAGGCGCCGTCCTCCAGCAGGACGATGTAGCGGCCGGCGATCGCGTCGCCCTCGGCCAGGTAGAGCGGGGCGACGTCGTCGGCGCCGGTCGTCGTGGCAGCCCCCGCGGGGACTGCGGCCAGTGCTCCGGCGGCTCCGGTGGCGGTGGCCGCCAGGATGCCCGCCAGCGTGGCGCGCGTGGTGGTGCGCATGTGTCCTCGATCCTCCCTGCGGCCGCACCGGGCGACCGTCGTTCGGCACCGTCCCGAGATGGACAGCGGGTGACCTCCGAGCAGGTCACTGCGACGAGGCTGGCACGGGGACCAGGACGGAGGGAACCCTTGCGACGCCTTCCACTTTTGACGGGACGAGGACACGACGGGCCGACGCGCCGACGCGCCGCGCTCACGTCCGGCGCGAGCGGCCGGCACGGACGCGCCGGGTCTCGAGCGCTCGGGCCAGGTCCGCCGACCAGACGGGCAGCGGGCCGTCCGGCACCAGTACGTCGGAGCCCTCGCGCACCTCGATCCGCACCCCGAACGGTTTCTCGTCGCTCACCCGCACGCGGCGCACGTCTCCCCAGGGCAGCGCCACGTCGGTGCGGCGACCGCGGTAGTGCACCCCGCCCCCGTCGGCGTCGAGCCGCCACCGGTGCAGCCGGCCGGTCACGAGCCGGAGCAGGTCCGGCACGCTCCAGAGGGCAGCCAGCACCATGGCCACCGTGCCCGCCAGCGAGCCCACCTCGCCGACGTCGGTGGCCAGGACGACGACCCACGCGATCGCGGCGACGAGGACCGCCAGCCAGGCGAGCAGCACCGCGGCGACGAGGCCCGCGGGGGCACGCAGCGCCAGGTCCCCCTCCGGCGGAACCGGCTGCCGACGTGCCACGAGCATGCGCTGCACCACCACGGCGGCCCCGACCGCGCCCACGGCCGTCGCCGCGGCGGCCACCCGGGCCGGACCGTCCGCGACCAGAGCCCAGACAGCGAACACGAGAGCCGCCGCCACCACCATGACCAGGCAGGCCCAGCGCGCCCATCGGGGCTGGAGGTGGTCGCTCACCACGGCGTGACCGCGTCCCAGACGTCCCCGCCCAGGTCCTTCACGTCGTCGACCCGGTCGCCGGCCCACCCCGTCGCGTCGTCCCAGCGGTCACCCGTCCAGCTCGTGATGTCGTCCCAGTTGTCGTGGATCTGGCCCGCCACCCAGCTGCCGCCCGCGGCGATGAGCCCCGCACCGAGGACGGTCAGCACCACCGGAGCGCCGACGGTCGAGAGGACGACAGCCGCACCGGCGCCGAGGACGATGCTGGTGCCGGTCGTCCACGCCGCGCGGTCCCAGTCCCCGGTGGTGGCGCCCTCGTAGATGCCGAACCCGACGTCGATGGCGATGCCTGCCGGCCCGCTGAAGATGCGCCCGAGCCGCCCCAGGGTGCCAGCGCGCCCGAGGAGGTCGTCCAGCCGCGCACGCCCCTCGGGGGTCGTCGCCTGCCCGCGGACCCTCGGGTCCCCCGACACCCTGCTGCGGCGCCGGAACTCGCTCGCCTCGGCGCGGTAGCCCTGTCCGAGCCGCGTCAGCGCGACGCCAGCCAGGCCCGCACCGGCTCCCGAGGCGAAGTTGGGCAGCAGGCCTTGGACCTCGCCCCACACCGCCTCGAGCCCGTCGTCCTCCTGGGCGTCGGCGACGTCGGCGGGCAGCTGGCCGTCGGTCCAGCCGACGAACTCGACGAACGCTGCGTCGGTGCGGCCGACCAGCTCGTCGTAGAGCGCCACCCTGTCGGCCGCCGCCTCGGCCTCCGCCTCCGCTGGCGACCCGGGGACGTAGGGCCCGTAGGCGGGCGCCGTGGGAGGCATGATCCTCGTGCCGTCGACCGACAGCCCGCCGGCCGCGGCCTCGTCGCGGAGGTCGGCCATGGTGTTCGCCAGCGCCTGGAGCTGGCTGGCGTACGCATCGAGAGCACCGGCCCCGCGGCCGACCCGCTCCGCATGGGCGTCCGTCGCGCTGATGACCGGGCTCGTGAAGGCCTGGTAGGCGTCGGCCGCGTCTCCCTCCCAGCTGGAGGAGGCCGCGGACCGCGCGGACGCCTGCTCGTCCGCGGACTGCACCAGCACCGGACCGAGCGAGGCGCGCAACCACGTCGCAGCGGCGCGCACGGACGCCGGCGAACCGTCGACACGGGTCTCGATCACTCGAAGCCCTCCTCGAGCTGGCGGAACCCCGAGCCGATCGCCGCGTCGCTGTCGTCGATCGATGCCGCCGCTGCGCGCACCTGGTGCGCGACCGCACCGTTCACGAGCGCCACCGTGCCCGCCGTCACGCTGAGCGCGGACACGATCTCGAGGAGGTACGCCGCGCCGTACCCGCCGTCGATCGCGGCGGGCGCGCCGGTTGCGGCCCCGTCCAGCGTCGCGGCCGACGCCTCGTGCCCGCCGGCGACCAGCTCGCCCGCCCCGGCGTCCAGCCGCAGGGCGCTCACGGGCGCACCGCGTCGCCCCGGAGGTGCTCGGGGACGACCACGTCCAGCACCCGCAGGTCGAAGGGCTTGGCGGCGCGGAGGTCGTCGAGGTGACGCGCGTCGAACAGCACCCACGGGTGCGCCTCACCCCAGCAACGCTGGAAGCGGTCCAGCGCGGAGTAGCCCAGCAAGGCGACACGACCGTCGTCGAGGCGCATCATCTTGACGTCCGCGACCTCGCCCGCAGGGTCGAGCACGACCGGCAGGTAGACCACCGGGGGCGCCACGGACGGCAGGTCCGGGGGGACGTCGACACCGAGAGCATCCATGGCCGCCTGCCTACCCCAGGGGGCGCCGGTCCTAACGCCGGACGTAGGCGAGGTCGACGATATCGCGACCGACCGCGAGGCCCTTGCGCTCGAACTTGGTCACCGGGCGGTCCGCCCAGCGCTCCACGCGACCCCCGACGAGGGCGGGCTCGGCGTCGAGCACCTCCTGCATCTGCTCGGCGTACTCCGCCCAGTCGGTCGCGAGGCGCCACGTGCCCCCGGGGACGAGGCGGGACGCCACCAGAGCGGCGTGCGGCGGGGTCACCAACCGGCGCTTGTGGTGACGGGTCTTCGGCCAGGGGTCGGGGAAGAAGGTCCAGACCTCGTTCAGCGCACCCGGGGCGACGACGTGCTCGAGGAACCAGACGGCGTCGACGCTGCAGAACCGCACGTTGTCGGCACCGGCCGCGGCGACGAGGCCGAGGCTGTGGGCGACGCCCGGGCGCCACACCTCGAGGGCGAGCACGTCGTACGTCGGGCGGGCGGCCGCGAGGGCAGCGGTGGCCTCGCCGATGCCCGACCCGATCTCGATGATGAGGCCGTCACGCTCGGCGGGGCCCCGACCGAACCAGTCGTCGAGCCGGAAGTCGCCGTCGACGGCCTCGTCGGGGATCACCCACGCCTCGTGGTGGGCGTCCCACGACTCCTGCTGGCTGGGGGTGAAGCGGCTGCCGCGGCGGGAGTAGGTGAGCACCTCGCGCAGGCGTCGTCCGTCGGGCGTCGTCTTGAGGTGGGGCCGCGCGGGCGGCAGGTGCGGCTCGGCGCCGGTCATGCGGGTCCTCCGGAGGTCGGCACGGCGAAGGCCCCGCTCCCTGGTGGGAGCGGGGCCTCGCTGTGGTGCAGGTGCCGTCAGGTGACGGCCAGGATCACTTGGTGATCTTGGTGACGCGACCGGCGCCGACGGTGCGGCCACCCTCGCGGATCGCGAACCGCAGACCCTCGTCCATGGCGATGGGCTGGATCAGCTCGACGGCCATCTCGGTGTTGTCGCCGGGCATGACCATCTCGGTGCCCTCGGGCAGCGTGACGACGCCGGTGACGTCCGTGGTGCGGAAGTAGAACTGCGGGCGGTAGTTGTTGAAGAACGGCGTGTGACGGCCGCCCTCCTCCTTGGAGAGGATGTAGACCGACGCCTCGAAGTTCGTGTGCGGGGTGGTCGTGCCCGGCTTGATCACGACCATGCCGCGCTCGACGTCCTCGCGCTTCGTGCCGCGGAGGAGCAGACCGACGTTCTCGCCCGCCTGGCCCTCGTCGAGCAGCTTGCGGAACATCTCGACGCCCGTGACGGTCGACTTCTGCGAACCCTCGCGGATGCCGACGATCTCGACCTCCTCGCCGACCTTCACGATGCCGCGCTCGATGCGACCCGTGATGACGGTGCCACGACCGGTGATCGTGAAGACGTCCTCGACGGGCATGAGGAACGGCTTGTCCGTGTCACGCTCGGGGGTCGGGATGGCCTCGTCGACGGCCGACATGAGCTCGGCGACCGACTCGCCCCACTTGGCGTCGCCGTTGAGGGCCGGGAAGGCCGCCACGCGCACGACGGGGATGTCGTCGCCCGGGAACTCGTACTCGGAGAGGAGCTCGCGCACCTCCATCTCGACGAGCTCGATGAGCTCCTCGTCGTCGACCATGTCGCACTTGTTGAGCGCCACGACCAGGGCCGGCACGCCGACCTGGCGGGCGAGCAGCACGTGCTCACGCGTCTGGGGCATCGGACCGTCCGTCGCCGCCACGACCAGGATCGCGCCGTCCATCTGCGCCGCACCCGTGATCATGTTCTTGATGTAGTCGGCGTGACCGGGGCAGTCGACGTGCGCGTAGTGGCGCGCCTCGGTCTGGTACTCGACGTGCGCGATCGAGATCGTGATGCCGCGCTGACGCTCCTCCGGAGCCTTGTCGATCTCGTCGAACGGCGTGAAGGGGTTCAGGTCCGGGTACTTGTCGTGCAGGACCTTCGTGATGGCCGCCGTCAGCGTCGTCTTGCCGTGGTCGATGTGACCGATGGTGCCGATGTTGACGTGCGGCTTGGTCCGCTCGAACTTCGCCTTAGCCACTGGGGGCTCCTCCTGGTGTGGTTGTTACTTGACTCGTGGATGGTGCTGCGGTGTGCCGAGGATCCGGGCTGGGACTTACTCGCCCCGGACCTTCTTGATGATCTCGTCGGCGACGTTCGTGGGAACCTCGGCGTACGAGTCGAACTCCATCGAGTACGACGCCTGGCCGGAGGTCTTGGACCTCAGGTCGCCAACGTACCCGAACATCTCGGAGAGCGGGACGAGGGCCGTCACGACCATGTCGCCGTGACGCTCCTCCTGCGTCTGGATCTGCCCACGACGCGAGTTGATGTCGCCGATGACGGTACCCAGGAACGTGTCCGGGGTCGTCACCTCGACGGCGAACATGGGCTCGAGCAGGACAGGCTTGGCCTGCCGCGCGGCCTCCTTGAACGCCTGGATGCCGGCGATCTTGAACGCGAGCTCGGACGAGTCGACGTCGTGGTAGGCGCCGTCCTCGAGCGACATCTTCACGTCGACCATCGGGTAGCCGGCCAGGACGCCGAACTGCATGGCCTCCTGCGCACCCTGGTCGACCGAGGGGATGTACTCGCGGGGCACGCGACCGCCGCTGACGTTGTTCGCGAACTCGTAGCCCGCACCGGTGCCCGTCTCGGGGTCGATGTTGGGCTCGATCGAGATGACGACCTTCGCGAACTGACCCGAACCACCGGTCTGCTTCTTGTGGGTGTAGCTGTGGTTCGCGACCTTGCGGCGGATGGTCTCGCGGTAGGCCACCTGCGGCTTGCCGACGGTCGCCTCGACGCGGAACTCGCGCTTCATGCGGTCGACGAGCACGTCGAGGTGGAGCTCGCCCATGCCGGCGATGATCGTCTGGCCGGTCTCCTCGTCCGTCTTGACGGTGAAGGTGGGGTCCTCCTCCGACAGACGCTGGATGGCGACGCCGAGCTTCTCCTGGTCGCTCTTCGTCTTCGGCTCGATGGCGACCTCGATCACCGGGGCCGGGAACGTCATCGACTCGAGGACGACCTGGTTGGACGGGTCGGACAGGGTCTCGCCCGTCGTCGTGTCCTTGAGGCCCATGACGGCCACGATCTGGCCGGCGCCGACCGACGCGATCTCCTCACGCTTGTTGGCGTGCATCTGGTAGACCTTGCCGATGCGCTCCTTGCGGCCCTTGACCGAGTTGATCACGGTCGCGCCGGCCTCGAGCTTGCCCGAGTAGACGCGGACGAAGGTCAGCTTGCCGAGGTGCGGGTCGGACGCGATCTTGAACGCCAGGCCGGCGAACGGCTCGCTGTCGGCCGGCTTGCGCAGGATCGCGGTCTCCTCGTCGCCGGGCTTGTGGCCCTCGATGGCGTCGATGTCGAGCGGCGACGGCAGGTACTTGATGACCGCGTCGAGCAGGGGCTGCACGCCCTTGTTCTTGAACGCCGTGCCCGTGAGCACCGGGTTCAGCTTGTCGGCGAGCGTGGCGCGACGGATCGCGACCTCGAGCTCGTCGACGCTGAAGACGTCGCCCTCCTCGAGGTAGCGCTCCATGATCTCGTCGTCGGCCTCGGCCAGCGTCTCGACCAGCTTCTCGCGCCACTCGGCGGCCTGGTCGGCCAGCTCGGCCGGGATCTCCTCGACCGTGTAGTCCTCACCGATCGTGGTCTCGCCGCGCCACGTGAGCGCACGCATCCCGACGAGGTCGACGACGCCGAGGAAGTCCGACTCCGCGCCGATCGGGATCTGCAGGACCAGCGGGGTGGAGTTGAGGCGCTCGACGATCATGTCGACGCAGCGGAAGAAGTCCGCGCCCGTGCGGTCGAGCTTGTTGACGAAGCACATGCGGGGCACCGAGTACTTGTTCGCCTGGCGCCACACCGTCATGGACTGGGGCTCGACACCGGCGACGCCGTCGAACACCGCGACCGCACCGTCGAGGACGCGCAGCGAGCGCTCGACCTCGACCGTGAAGTCGACGTGGCCCGGGGTGTCGATGATGTTGATCTGGTGGTCCTTCCACCAGCAGGTCGTCGCGGCCGACGTGATCGTGATGCCGCGCTCCTGCTCCTGCTCCATCCAGTCCATCGTGGCGGCGCCGTCGTGGACCTCACCGATCTTGTAGCTGATGCCGGTGTAGAACAGGATCCGCTCGGTGGTGGTGGTCTTGCCGGCGTCGATGTGCGCCATGATGCCGATGTTGCGGACCTTGGTGAGGTCCGTGGTGATGTCGACAGCCACTGAAGTCAGTTCCTAACGAAGTGTGGGCTGGATGGTGCAGGGCGTTGGTGGGCGCCGGCGCCCCGGCGGACCGGGGCACCGACGCGCGATCACCAGCGGTAGTGCGCGAAGGCCTTGTTGGACTCGGCCATCTTGTGCGTGTCCTCGCGCTTCTTCACAGCGGCACCGAGGCCGTTGCTCGCGTCGAGGATCTCGTTCATGAGGCGCTCGGACATCGTCTTCTCGCGACGGTCCTTGGCGTAGCCCACGAGCCAGCGCAGGGCCAGCGTCGTGCTGCGGCCGGGCTTGACCTCGATCGGCACCTGGTAGGTCGCACCGCCGACGCGGCGGGACTTGACCTCGATGGCGGGCTTCACGTTGTCGAGCGCGCGCTTCAGCGTGACGACCGGGTCGGTGCCGGTCTTCTCACGGGCACCCTCGAGGGCGCTGTAGACGATGCGCTGGGCGACCTGCTTCTTGCCGTCGATGAGCACCTTGCTCACGAGCTGCGAGACCAGGGGCGACCCGTAGACCGGGTCGACGTCGATCGGACGCTTCGGGGCGGGACCCTTGCGCGGCATCAGCCCTTCTCCTTCTTCGCGCCGTAGCGGCTGCGCGCCTGCTTGCGGTTCTTGACGGCCTGGGTGTCGAGCGCACCACGGATGACCTTGTAGCGGACACCCGGGAGGTCCTTCACACGACCACCACGGACGAGCACGATCGAGTGCTCCTGGAGGTTGTGACCCTCACCGGGGATGTAGGCGGTGACCTCGACCTGCGAGCTCAGACGCACACGCGCGACCTTGCGCAGCGCGGAGTTCGGCTTCTTGGGGGTCGTGGTGTAGACGCGGGTGCACACACCGCGTCGCTGGGGCGATCCCTTCAGGGCAGGCGTCTTGTTCTTCGACACCTTGTCCTGGCGGCCCTTGCGGACCAACTGCTGAATGGTGGGCACCTGGTGGTTCCCTCTCTTGTTCGCTCTCAGTGCCCGACACTCTGCCGGGCACGACGGTGATGCGTGATGGTGCGTCGCCCGGCGCCACCGGACCGTCCCCTCGCGGATTCGCCCCCGCGGTCGGGCGTGTCGGCTGAGTTCACGGCACGCTGGACGGCCTGGTCGTCCCAGACACGAGGACCGAGGCTACCGGGTCGCCGGAGAGGGGTCAAAACGCGTCCCCACACCCCCCGGAGGTGCCCGAGCAGGGCCAACGAGAGCAGCACACCGAGCACGGTGGCGGACCCACCGACGACGAGGGTCCAGCGCGCGCCGTACTCGCTCCCGATCCACCCGATGACCGGCGCACCCAGGGGCGTGCCGCCCATGAAGATCATCATGTAGAGGGCCATGACGCGACCGCGCAGCGGGGCGTCGGTGGCGATCTGCATGCGGGCGTTGGCCGCCGTGATCATCGTCAGCGCGGTGAGGCCGACGACGGGGGCGAAGACCACGTAGGTCCAGTACGTCGGGAGCAGGCCCGACAGGATCACGGTCGTCCCGAAGACGAGGGCGGCCCCGACCACCAGGCGCAGTCGCACCGTCGTGCGGCTGGCCGCCAGGAGGGCACCCGACAACGAGCCGACGGCGACGGCCGAGCCGACGATGCCGTAGGCGGCCGAGTCGCGGCCGTAGACCTCGGTGACCATGAGGGCCGAGGTGATGGAGAAGTTGAGCCCGAAGGTGCCCGCGAAGAACACGACGGCCAGCACGAGCATGAGGTCGGGCCGGCGACGCACGTAGCGGAGCCCCTCCCGCACGGCACCCGGGCCGCGTGGCGTGCGCTCCGGGCTGTGCAGCGCGGCGACGTCGAGGCGCTGGAGCACCGCGACCACCGGCAGGTAGGTGAGGGCGTTGACGAGGATCACCCAGCCGGTGCCCTCCACTCCCCCGCCCAGGGCCGCGATCAGCACACCGGCCAGCGCGGGACCGACGAGGCGCGCCGCGTTGAACGAGGCGGAGTTGAGCCCGACGGCGTTGGTGAGGTCGTCCTCGTCCACGATCTCGCTGACGAACGACTGGCGGGCCGGGGCGTCGAAGGCCGTGCCGATGCCGAAGACGAAGGCCAGCACGTAGACGTGCCACACCTCGACCGTCCCCGTCACCGCGAGCAGGCCGAGCAGGAGCGACGGCGCGGCCATCATGACCTGGGTGACCTGCAGCAGCCGCCGCTTGGGGAAGCGGTCGGCGACCACGCCGGCGTACGGCGAGAGCAGCAGGATCGGCAGGAACTGCAGCGCCGTCGTGATGCCGAGGGCCGTGGCACCGTTCGCCGCCACGGCGAGCACCAACCAGTCCTGCGCGATCCGCTGCATCCAGGTGCCGGTGTTGGAGACGATGCCGCCGGCGGCGTACAGGCGGTAGTTCGGGTTGCGCAGGGAACGGAAGGTGGGGCTCACTCGGTGGGGGCTCCTCGCAGGTCGGTGGGGGTGGCGGCGGTGGTCAGTCCTCGGCGGCCAGGCGGTCGAGGATCGGGGCGGCGGCGCGCAGGGTGGCGCGCTCCTCCGGGGTGAGGGCGCGGAGCCGGCTCGCGAGCCACTCGTCGCGACGCCGACGGTCGGCGAGCACGAGCGCCCGCCCCTCCTCGGTGAGCGAGACGAGCACGAGCCGGCCGTCGGACTCGTGCGAGCGCCGGGCGACGTAGCCCTTCTCCTCGAGCTTGCGGACCGCGCGGGTCATCGAGGGCGGCTGCACCCGCTCGAAGGCGGCCAGCTCGCCGACGCTCAGCTCGCCGTTGCGGAGCAGGCAGCCGAGCACGGCCATGACCCCGATGCCGAGGTCGTTGCCCGGCTCCCGCTCGTTGGCGAGCCGGCGGCGCAGGCGCATCACCGAGACGCGGAGCTCGGCGGCGAGACCCGCGTCCGTGCGCGCGACGCGTTGGATGGTGGGTGGCATGACGTTGAGCCTAACTCATTACCTTGGGCAACTATTCCTCGGCGGTCGGGCATGTCCTACCCTGGCGGGCGTGGAACTGCGTGACGACCAGCCGGCCCAGCACGCGATCGGGCGGCGCACCTACATCGTGGCCGACGTCGAGCCTCTCGACGTCGACGGCGTGTGGACCGTGCAGATCGGCTGCGCGCTGTGGGGCCTGGCCTTCGTGGCCCTGCTCCCCTTCTACTCCCGGCTCGCCGAGTCGGACGACGTCTGGGTGCTGTGGACGTGCCTCACCGGGCTGGGCCTCGGGCTGCTCGGCCTCGAGTACTGCCGGCGCCGGCGCCGCACGCGGGTGGACGCCGGCGGCGCGACCGACGGCGTGGACCCCGCCGAGGCCGGGACCGCGCCGACCGGCGACTGAGCCCGGGTCAGAAGCGCTCGAGGTCGTCGAGCGTCAGCTCGTCGACCACCGGGTCCGGCAGCGGGGCCGGGAGGTTCTTCCGCGCGATCCGCACCTCGGAGTGGGCGCCGCAGCCGTGGTCGAGCGAGACCACACGACCGTCGTCGTTGGCGTTCCCGTTGGCGCAGACGCCGAACATCGTGGACAGCGGACCGGCCAGGCGGACCAGGAAGCCGCACGACGTGCACGCGTCGGGGGCGGCCTTCGCGATGGGGGCCTCCGGGCCGCCGTCGCCCTCGTACCAGCGCTCGGCGGCGAGGTCGCGCCCCTCCACCGACAGGGTGCGCACGCGGCCGAGGCCGAGCTCCTTCGCCACGCGGCGCACCTGGCCGCGGTCGTCCTCGTCGAGGGTGGCGTCGAGCGTCTCGTCGACGTCGTCGCCGAAGGCGTAGGTGGGAACGAGACGCGGGTCGTCCTCGTCCACCGGCAGGAGGACGCCCGGGGTGAGGTCGCCCGGGCGGACCCGCTCGTGCCACGGCACCCAGGCCGGCGCCACGATCGCCTCGTCGCCCGGGAGGAGGACGACCTCGTCCACGGTGGCGGTGCGCTGGCGGGAGGCGCGGGCGATGGTGACGGACCAGCGCCAGCCCCGGTAGCCCGCCCGGCTGCAGCCGAAGGAGTGGGTGACGACGCGGTCGCCCTCGGCGACGGCGCCGAGGTGGTCCCCCACGTCCGAGGCCGGGACCTGCTCGAGCAGCGCGGCGCGAGCGACGTCGACGGCCCGCGCCAGCGCGCCGTCCACCGACCGGGAACGGGCGGGCTCGTGCGACGCGTCGTGGGACGGCTCGTGCTCCTGGGCCTGCGAGGGTGCGGTCGTGCTCACGGGTCCGATCATGACGCATCCCGCGCGCCCGTGTCCCGGCGGGGCGTCACGACCGTCCGCCCCACCCGAGCAGGTGGCAGGATGGAGCGCCAAGACGCGCATCCCGTCGCGGCTGCCCGTCGCGGCGGCCCGACGGTCCTGACGAGGAGGGCTCCGCCATGAGCACGCCGTACGGCGACCCGCCCCCGCCCGGTCCCGAGCACGGCTCCCCGCCCGGTCACGAGCCCGGCCCCCGGCCCGACCCCCGGCCCGACCCCCGGCCCGACCCCCCGCCGGGTCCGGGACCGCTCCCGCCGCCCCCCGCGGCCGCGGGACCGGGCGAGGCGACGCGGCCGGCGGAGATCGCCGCCCGCACCGCCAAGGCGACCGGTCACGGCGTGGCGGTCGTGGCCCGGGCCACCGGCCGGTTCGGCCGCTTCACGTTCCTCCAGGCGCGCCGCGCGTCGCACGCCGAGGGCGCGGGCGACAGCGGGCTCTCCCGGCTCATCGAGCTGCACGCCGTCAACGCCGCCGGCGACGCCGCGGTCGCCATCTCCCTCGCGGGCACGCTGTTCTTCCAGGTGCCCACCGGCGAGGCCCGCGGCCAGGTGGCCCTGTTCCTCGGGCTCACCATGCTGCCCTTCGCGATCGTCGCCCCGCTGATCGGACCGTTCCTCGACCGGTTCAGCCACGGTCGGCGCTGGGCGATCGGCGGCACGATGGCGATCCGGGCCTTCCTCTGCTGGGTGCTGGCCGGGGCCGTGGCGACCGAGTCGACGTGGCTCTTCGCCGCGGCACTGGGTGTGCTCGTGTCGTCGAAGGCCTACGGCGTGGCCCGCAACGCCGCGGTCCCCCGGCTCGTGCCGACCGGCCTGACGCTCGTGAAGTCGAACGGTCGGGTGTCGCTGGCGGGCGTCGTGGGCGCCGCCGTGTCGGCCCCCTTCGCGGGCCTCGCCTCGCTAGCCGGGGCCGAGTGGTCGCTGCGCTACGCCTTCGTCGTGTTCATCGTCGCCACGGTGCTGGCCATCCTGCTGCCCGCGCGGGTGGACTCCGACGCGGGCGAGACCCGGCTTTCGCTGCGCACCGACGACTCGGCGCAGAGCATGGCCAAGGACCCCGGCAACCGGCGTCGCGCGGCGCTGCGGATGCCGGCCTCGGTCGCGTTCGCGCTCCGTGCGAACTGTGGACCCCGCTGGTTGTCCGGCTTCCTCACCATGTTCATGGCGTTCCTGCTGACCACCAACCCCTTCGAGGGGTGGCGCACCGAGGTGCTCTTCGCGCTCGTCGTCGGCGCCGCCGGTCTCGGCAACACCCTCGGGATCGCCCTCGCGTCGATGCTCAAGAAGGTGAACCCGGCCATCACCGTGGTGCTCGCGCTCGTCGCGGCGGCCACGATGGCGACGACGGCGGCGCTCTTCTACGGCGTGCTGACGCTCTCGCTGCTCGGCCTCACCGCGGGGCTCGCGCAGTCGCTGTCGAAGCTGTCGCTGGACTCCACCATCCAGCACGACGTGCACGAGCGGGTGCGCACGAGCGCGCTCGCCCGGTCCGACACGATGCTCCAGTTCGCGTGGGTGATCGGCGGCTTCGTGGGCATCGCCGTGCCCCTCGACCCCGGCAACCTCGGGCTCTGGATCGCCGCGGCCGTGCTCGTCGCCTGGGCGGTCTTCGTGCTCGGCACGCGCGCCCGCGACGCGTCGAGCCGCCGCCGGGAGCGGGTCGGTCCGTCGGCCGCTGCACCCGCTCCGACGCCTCCGCCGGCCCCGGGTCCGGGTCCGACTCCGGATCCGCGGCCGGCGCCGACCGCGCCGTACGAGACCGACGTGCCGACGCAGCCGTACGACGCGCGCTGAGGCCGCGTCGTACGGCTGCGGGGGCGCCGGGTCAGGCGCTGCGGTCGAGCTCGTCAGCGAGCGCGCGCAGCAGCTTCGCCGTCGGCGCGGCGGTGCGCGCGTCGGGGTGGCGGCCGTGGCGGTAGGTCTCGCCGACCCGGTCGAGCAGCGTGATGAGGTCCTCGACGATCGTCGTCATCTCGTCGGGCTTCTTGCGGGCGGCACGGGCGACGTTGCGGGACACCGAGGCCGGGGCGTCGAGCAGCCGGACCTGCAGCGCCTGGTCGCCACGGCGACCCTGCGCGATGCCGAACTCCACGCGGGTGCCGGCCTTGAGGGTGGTGACACCGGCCGGCAGCGCCTCGGCCCGGACGTGGACGTCCTGCCCGGCGTCGGTCGACAGGAACCCGAAGCCCTTCGCCGCGTCGTACCACTTCACCTTGCCGGTCGGCACCGTCGTCCACCCCTCTCGAGTTCACCCGGGACTGCCCGGGACGCACAGCAGCCGGGCACACCAGCCCGGCCGCACCCCCGAGCCTATCCGGTGAGGCCGAGGACGTGCTCGTCCAGCCAGGCGGGGAACGCCCGGAGGTCGGGCAGGACCACGTCGGTGCCGGCGGCCCGCAGCTCGGCCTCGTCGCACCCGCCGGTCAGCACGGAGACGCTGGTGACGCCCGCCGCGTGGGCGCCCTCGACGTCGTGGACGTGGTCGCCGACGTACACCTGCGCCCCGTGCTCGCGCAGCGCCCGGCCCTTGAGCACGCCCCAGACCCAGCCCTCGAGGTGGTCGACGTCGAGACCGAGGTGGTCGACGTGGCGCTGGGCGTTGGGGGCGTACTTGCCGGTGACGAGGAGGTTCCGGCCGCCGTGGCGGCGCACGGCGGCGAGCGCCTCGTGCGCGCCGGGCAGCACGGGGACGCTCGTGACCGCCAGGTCGGGGTAGAGCGCGCGGAAGCGGTCGCCGGCCTCGGCGAGCCGGTCGGCGGGCAGGTAGGGGCCGAGGATCGCGTCGAGGGGCGGCCCGAGCCGCTCGGTGAGCTCGGCGATCGGGAGCTCGACGCCCAGCTCGGCCCCGAGGGCCTCCAGGGTCGCGGCGAAGCCGGGCACGGTGTCGATGAGGGTCATGTCGAGGTCGAAACCGACGACGAGAGGGGCAGCCACGCCGCCAGCCTAGGGACGCTCCCGCGGCGCCGGGGACGGGGTAGCGTGCTCTGTCCCCTTCACCGGCCCCTCGGGAGTGACCATGTCGACGTCGACCGCCGCCCCTCCGTCCCGCTCGTCCCGACCATCACCCGCGAGCATCGCCGTCTGGGTGCTCGTCGCCGTCGTCGGCGCCGCCTGCTGGACGGTGCTCGCCCTCAGCCGCGACGAGGAGGTCTCCGCGCTCTGGATCCTGTTCGCCGCACTGGCCTCCTACGCCATCGCCTACCGGTTCTACGCCCGGTTCATCGGGCGCAAGGTCCTGAAGCTCGACGACCGCCGGGCCACGCCCGCGGAGCGGCTCGAGAACGGTGCCGACTTCGAGGTCACCGACCGTCGCGTGCTCTTCGGCCACCACTTCGCCGCGATCGCCGGCGCCGGTCCGCTGGTCGGTCCCGTGCTGGCCGCGCAGATGGGCTACCTGCCCGGCACCATCTGGATCATCGTCGGCGTCATCTTCGCCGGCGCCGTGCAGGACATGGTCGTGCTGTTCTTCTCGATGCGGCGCGACGGCAAGAGCCTCGGCCAGATGATCCGCGAGGAGATCGGCGTCGTGGGCGGCACCGCGGCGCTCATCGCCGTCTTCGCCATCATGATCATCATCCTGGCGGTCCTGTCGCTGGTCGTGGTCAACGCGCTCGCCGAGTCGCCGTGGGGTGTCTTCTCCATCGGCCTGACCATCCCGATCGCGCTCTTCATGGGGTTCTACCTGCGCTACCTGCGGCCCGGGCGGGTGCTCGAGACGACGGCCATCGGCGTCGTGCTGCTGCTGCTCGCGATCATCGGCGGCGGGTACGTCGAGAGCTGGGGCCTCGGCGAGGCGCTGACGCTCGACAAGGAGACGCTGACGCTGCTGCTCGTCGGCTACGGCTTCGTCGCCTCCATCCTCCCGGTGTGGATGCTGCTGACGCCGCGCGACTACCTGTCGACCTTCATGAAGGTCGGCGTGATCGTGCTGCTCGCCGTCGGCCTCGTGCTGGCGAACCCGGTGCTGTCGACCGACGCGGTGACGCCGTTCGCGTCGTCCGGCGAGGGCCCGGTGTTCGCGGGCAAGCTCTTCCCGTTCCTCTTCATCACCATCGCGTGCGGTGCCCTCTCCGGGTTCCACGCGCTGATCTCGTCGGGCACGACGCCGAAGCTCGTCGCCAAGGAGCGGCAGGTCAAGATGATCGGCTACGGCGGCATGCTCATGGAGTCGTTCGTGGCGATCTCCGCCCTCATCGCGGCCTGCGTCATCGACCCGGGCCTCTACTTCGCGATGAACTCCCCCGTCGGCGCGACCGGCGGTGACGCCGCGTCGGCCTCGGAGTTCGTGGCGACGCTCGGCTTCTCGATCACGCCCGACGCGCTCAACGCGGCGGCGGCCTCCGTCGAGGAGGAGCTGATCTCGCGCACGGGTGGCGCGCCGACGCTCGCCTTCGGCATCTCGCAGATCTTCGACACCGCGTTCGGCGGCGGCCTGGCGGCCTTCTGGTACCACTTCGCGATCATGTTCGAGGCCCTCTTCATCCTCACCGCCGTCGACGCCGGCACGCGCGTGGGCCGCTTCATGCTGCAGGACACGATCGGCAACGTCTGGCCCAAGTTCGGCGACACGTCGTGGAAGCCCGCCGCCTGGGGCGCCTCGGCCGCCGTCGTGGCCTGCTGGGGCTACATGCTGTACGTCGGCGTCACCGACCCGCTCGGCGGCATCAACCAGCTGTTCCCGCTGTTCGGCATCGCCAACCAGCTCCTCGCGGCCATCGCGCTCACCCTGTGCGTGACCCTCTTCCTCAAGCACGGCTGGCTCAAGTGGGTCTGGGTGCCCGGCATCCCGCTGGCCTGGGACCTCGTGGTGACGATGACCGCGTCGTACCAGAAGGTGTTCTCGGACAACCCGGCGATCGGGTACTTCGCACAGGCCGACGCGACCCGCACCGCCCGTGACGCCGGGGAGCTCCGGGGCGCGGCGACGAACGCCGACCAGATGGACGTCATCATCCGGAACTCGACGACGAACGGTGTGCTGCAGGCGACCTTCGCGCTGCTGGTCATCGTCATCGTGGCGAACGCGATCCTCATCTGGGTGAAGGCGGTGCGCGCGGGCTCGCTGCCGACCACCGAGGTGCCGGCCGTGCCGTCGGAGATCGTCGCGCCCGCCGACTTCGTGGCGACGAAGGAGGAGAAGGCGGAGCTCGCCGCGTGGGAGGCCGAGCGCTCGACCGTGGGGACGCGGTCGTGAGCGCGCTGCGCCGCGCGGTGGCGGGGGTGCGCTGGTACCTCCGGGAGTTCAGCGGCGAGTCCCGCTGGGACGCGTACGTCGCGGGCTGCGCCGCCGACGGCACCGCGCCGATGTCGCGGCGCGAGTTCGAGCGGCACCGCGACCACCTGCGCGAGCACTCCGCGCAGGGGCGGTGCTGCTGACCTCTCCTGCTCGATCCGGGTCGTGGCCCCAGCGCACCGTTTTCCGTGGCGCTGGGGCCACGACCGTCTCAGGCGGCCTGGGCGGTGAGCGCCCCGACGCCGACGGTGGCGACGAGCACCGGGAGCGCGAAGCCGCGCGGCGCGAGGCGGGTGTCCCAGGGCTCCTCGGCGCCGTCCAGCTGGCGGAGGATCTGCGTGGACCGCAGGTCGGTCCAGCGCGTCCAGTGCCGGTCGAACGCCAGCGGGTGCACCACGCGTCCACGGGCCTGCTGCCCGGCGATGGCCTCGTCGCGGGTGGCGTCGACGAGGAGCAGGGTGGGGCGCCAGCCGCGCCGTACGGCCGCCCGGAGGAGCAGGCGGCGGCGGGTGCGACGGATCGCGGTCTCGTGGACGAGCAGCACCCGGGCCGCGCGGCCCGGCCAGTGCCGGAGGAGGCGCGGACCCGTGAGCACCGCCGCCCAGACGAGGACTGTGTGGACGGTGTGGATCGCCCAGCGGTAGGCCCGCGGCGGCACCGCCGGCCAGCGCCGCGCGACCGGTGCGCGGAGGTGATCGGGATCGAGCGCGGCGACGCCCGGGGCCTGCGCGACGCTCGCGATGACGGTCGACTTGCCGGCGCCCGGGACGCCGCCGACGACGACGAGGTCGCTGTGGGGGGTGGTCCCCGTCGTGGGGTCGTGCGGGGCGGGGAACGGCGTCATCGGGGCTCCTCGGTCGGCGGGGGCGGGTGCCCTCGACGGTGCCGGGTGATCCTTCAGGCTCGCTGAGACAGGCGTCGGGGGGTGCTGTGAAGGTGGCGCGAGGGCGGGTCCGGAAAAGGGGGCACGGACGACAGTCGCCGGGGCTGATGCGGCGTCGTCCGTGACCCCTTCTCCACGACCCCGGTGTTCACCTGGACCAGAGGTAGACCGTGTGCGCCTCGAGATCGAAGAGGTCGTCGGGCAACGTCATCCCGGTCCATCGCAGGAGCATGGCCACGGCGGTGCCTTCCCAGGAGGGACCGACGTCAGGGTTGGTCCACGGTCCCTCTTCTGGCGGCTCCGGCAACGCGCGGAACGGGGCCAGCAGGTCGTCGAGCTCCGCGGCCTCCGGTGGCGTGGGCTCGCCGTAGCGCACCTCCTCCGACGGGACGATCGTGCGCCCTCCCTCGGCTGCCCCGAACCTGACCACCGCGTTGACGTTCCAGAAGGCCGATGCCACGCGCGCGCCACCCGACTCCTCACTGAGACGCGCCAGGAGCTCGTCCTGGTCGCCCGTGAAACCGTTCTCCTCGACGACGAGGATCTGGTGCCCGACCTGGATGAACCAGACATAGCCGTGCAAGGAACGGCCGGACGGGTCGTACGGGGGGCCGTCAGGGGTGACCTCGACCGGCGCGTCGATGTCGATCCTCCAGTGCGCCGCCAGGGCTGGAAGACCCATCGACGCGGGTACGACCGTCAAGCACGCCGCGTCGCACTGGGTCGTGAGCTCACCGAGACGTTCGACCTCATCCGTCCCTCGTGTCCGCACGGCACCTCCTGCTGATCGTCTGGCAGGCATCATGCCGCGCGGAAGGGGGGCGACCGGCCTACCGCTGGAGTCCTGTGGAACGGATGCACTCCCGGCAGGCTGACGACTGCGTCTGTTCCGCAGAACTTCTCGAGGATGAGACCACGCCTTGCGCCCCGAGCCCGCGGATCTCACCAAGGGGCACGGACGACATCGCCGGGGCCGGATCCGCTGTCGTTCGTGACCCCTTCTCGAGCAGGCCGGATCAGCTCCACCACGCGGGCCCGGCGACGGTGCGCCACGGCCGGTGGCCCGTGCGTGCCGCCTCCGCCCGCTCGACATCAGCACGGTCGGCGTTGGTCGTGGACCACCCCCCGATCGTCACCGTCCGCGACCACCCGTGGCCGGACTCGTGCACCAGCACGCCCGCCACCGTCGACCCGATCCGCAGGTCGACGGCGTCGAGCAGCTCCTCCGAGCCGTCGTCGCACGCATCGCACCCGCAGGGCGGCACCATCGCGACCTCGACGGCAGGCTCCCCGACGCCGATCTGCACGTGGTCACCCGGCACGTCGGTCGAGCCCACGTCCAGGAGGAGCGGCACCGCGCCGTCGACGACCGGCCGCAACCGCGTCAGGTCCTCCGGTCCGTTCGTGAGCCGCCAGCCCCAGGGCGCCACCGCTGTCTCCCGGACCGCGAGCCCTGCCTCCACGAGCACCCGGCACCAGGCCTCGACCCGGGCGCCGACGATGCGGTAGCGCTCCGGACGCGTGACCCGGCTGTAGGTGTCTTCCGGAGGGCCGCCGTCCCACGGCGGCGGCCACGTCGCAGCGCGCGGATCGGCGGCGTACACCGCGTCGACGGCAGCGACGAGCCGGGCGAGCCGCTCCGCGTCGTCGCTCACCGCTCCTCCTCCGTCCTCAGCCCGCCGGCGCCCGCAGCAGGTAGGCGTCCATGATCCACCCCGCCTCGGCCTTCGCCGCCTCCCGCGCCGCCAGCACCTCGTCGAGCACGTCGCCGACACGCCCCGCGACCAGCCGCTCGCTGGGCGCGGACAGGTTGGCCGCCCACCAGATCGTCCAGTCCTCGAGCCCGTCCAGCTCCAGCGAGGCGTTGAGCATGACGAGCACGTTGTCGGCGCCGGCGTCGACCGCCTCGCGCAGCCGGCGGCCCGTGGTGACCGTGATCGGCTGCCCCACCTCGTGGAGCACGATCCGGTGCGCAGCCGCGAGCAGCTGCAGGCTCGAGATGCCCGGCACGACGACCACCTCGGCCACCACGGCCCCCCGCGCCAGCACCGCGTCGACGATCCGCAGCGTCGAGTCGTAGAACGCCGGGTCCCCCCACACCAGCAGCGCGACGTCGCCGGGGCGCTCGAGCAGCACACGCTCGTAGGCCGACGTCCGCGCCGCGTGCCAGTCCGCCACCGCACCCCGGTACGCCGCGGCGTCACCCACGACCCGCGCCGACCGGTCGCGCTCGGGGTCGGCGACCTCGACCACCTCCAGACCGGGGGCGACCTCGGCGAGGAGGGCACGCCGTACGGCGAGGAGCGGGTCGTCACCGGACCCGCGGTCCTTGCGGGGCGCGAGCCCGTAGGCCGCCCCGCGCAGCGCCGCGACGGCCTGGCCGGTCAGCTGGGCGGGGTCGCCGCAGCCGAGGCCGACGACGTGGAGGCGGCGCGGGCTCACGGCTGGCTCACCGGTCCTCGATCTCGCCCTCGACCTCGAGGTAGACCTGCTGCATCGCCGCGACGACCTCGGGGTCCGGCTCGGCCCACATGCCCCGGTCGGCCGCCTCGGAGAGCCGCTCGACCATGCCGCGCAGCGCCCACGGGTTCGACTGGCGGAGGAAGGCCTGCACGTCCTCGTCGAGCACGTAGGCGCGGGCGAGCGACTCGTACATGTCGTCGCGCACCACGCCGGCCGTCGCGTCGAAGCCGAACAGGTAGTCGACCGTCGCCGCGAGCTCGAAGGCGCCCTTGTAGCCGTGGCGCTGCATCGCGGAGATCCAGCGCGGGTTGACGACGCGGGCCCGGAAGACGCGGGCCGTCTCCTCCGCGAGCGAGCGGGTGCGGACGGCGTCGGGCGAGGTCGAGTCGCCGACGTAGGCCCGCGGTGCCGTGCCGGTCAGCGCACGGACGGTGGCGACCATGCCGCCGTGGTACTCGAAGTAGTCGCCCGAGTCCGCGATGTCGTGCTCGCGGGTGTCGAGGTTCTTCGCCGCGACCGCGATGCGCTTGTAGTTCTCCTGCATGTCCTCGGTCGCCGCGACGCCGCCGAGGTCGCGGCCGTAGGCGAAGCCGCCCCACGCCGTGTAGACCTCCGCCAGGTCGTCGTCGGTGCGCCAGTTGCCCGACTCGATGGCCTGCAGCACCCCGGCGCCGTACGCCCCGGGCGCCGAGCCGAAGATGCGGGTCGTGGCCCGCCGCTCGTCGCCGTGGCGCGCGAGGTCGGCCTGGGCGTGGGCCCGCACGAAGTTGAGCTCGGCGGGCTCGTCGAGCTCGGCGACCATGCGCACCGCGTCGTCGAGCATCTCCACGACGTGCGGGAACGCGTCGCGGAAGAAGCCGGAGATGCGCAGCGTGACGTCGATGCGCGGCCGGCCCAGCTCGTCGAGCGGCACGGGCTCGAGGCCGTTCACGCGACGCGACATCTCGTCCCACGTCGGGCGCACGCCGAGGAGGGCGAGCACCTCGGCCACGTCGTCGCCGCTCGTGCGCATCGCCGAGGTGCCCCACGCGGAGAGGCCGACGGAGGCCGGCCACTCCCCCGTGTCCTCGCGGTGGCGGGCCAGCAGCGACTCCGCCATCGCGGCGCCGGTCTGGTAGGCCAGCCGGGACGGTACGGCGCGGGGGTCGACCGTGTAGAAGTTGCGGCCGGTCGGCAGCACGTTGACGAGGCCGCGCAGCGGCGAGCCCGACGGGCCCGCGTGCACGTAGCCGCCGCCGAGGGCGTGCAGCACGGCCGTCAGCTCGTCCGTCGTGCGCGCCAGGCGCGGCACGACCTCGGTCGCGGCGAACGTCAGCACCTGGGCGACCGCGGGGTCGGCGTCGCCCTCGAGCGCACCGACGACCTCCGGCACGGCGGCCGGGTCCCAGTCCCGCTCCTCCAGGCCGAGCACGAGGGCCCGGGCGCGCGTCTCGACGGCGTCCACCTCCGCGGTGCTCGGCTCCTTGCCGGCACCCGTCGGGAGGCCGAGGGCCGCCCGCAGACCCGGTACGGCGCCCGCCTGGCCGCCCCACACCTGGGTGGCCCGCAGGATCGCCAGCACGAGGTTCACCCGCGCCTCGCCCTCGGGGGCACCACCGAGCACGTGGAGGCCGTCGCGGATCTGGGCGTCCTTGACCTCGCAGAGCCAGCCGTCGACGTGGAGCAGGAAGTCGTCGAAGTCGTCGTCCTCGGGACGCTCGTCGAGCCCGAGGTCGCGGTGCATCTGGGCGGCTTGCATGAGGGTCCAGATCTCGCCCCGGATCGCGGGCAGCTTGCCCGGGTCCATCGCGGCGATGTTGCCGTACTCGTCAAGCAGCTGCTCGAGCCGCGCGATGTCGCCGTACGCCTCGGCCCGGGCCATCGGCGGCACGAGGTGGTCGACGATCGTCGCGTGGGCACGGCGCTTCGCCTGCGCGCCCTCGCCCGGGTCGTTGACGAGGAACGGGTAGATCAGCGGCAGGTCGCCCGCCACCGCGTCGGTCGCGCAGTCGGCGGACAGCGCGGCGTTCTTGCCGGGCAGCCACTCCATCGAGCCGTGCTTGCCGAGGTGGACGACCGCGTGCGCCCCGAAGCCGCCGTCGGCCTGGGGGGCCGCGATCCAGCGGTACGCCGCCAGGTAGTGGTGGCTCGGCGCCATCTCCGGGTCGTGGTAGATCGCCACCGGGTTCTCCCCGAACCCGCGGGGCGGCTGGATCATCAGCACGACGTTGCCGGCGCGCAGGGTGGCGAGCACGACGTGGCCGTCGTCGTTCACGAAGAGCTTGCCGGGCGCCGGGCCCCACGCCTGCTCGATCTCCTCGCGGAGCGTCGGGGTCAGGTCGGCGGTCCACGCGGCGTACTGCTCCGGCGTGATCCGCACGTGCGCGTCCGTCAGGTCCGCGTTGGTCAGCCACTCCTCGTCCTGGCCGCCGGCCGCGATGAGGGCGTGGATGAGCGCGTCGCCCGCCGCCGTCTCGTCGGGCAGGTCGAGCAGGCGGGTGATCTCGCCGTCCGCGGGACCCAGGTCGTAGCCCTCGGCGCGGAGCGCGCGCAGCAGCCGGATGGCCGACACCGGGGTGTCGAGGCCGACGGCGTTGCCGATGCGGGAGTGCTTGGTCGGGTACGCCGAGAGCATGAGCACCAACCGCTTCTCGGCGGCCTCGGTGCGGCCGAGACGCGCGTGGGCGGTCGCGATGCCGGCGACACGGCGGCAGCGCTCGGCGTCCGCGACGTACCGCGGCAGCCCGTCCTCGTCGACCTCCTTGAACGAGAACGGCGCCGTGATGATGCGGCCGTCGAACTCCGGGATCGCGATCTGCGTGGCGGAGTCGAGCGGGGTCACGCCGTCGTCGGACGCCTCCCACTCGGCGCGGCTGCTCGTGAGCGCGAGCGCCTGGAGCACCGGGATGTCGAGCGCGGCGATCCGCTCGACGTCCCACGACTCGTCGGCCCCGCCCGCGCTCGCGCCGGCCGGCGTGGAGCCGCCCGCCGCGAGGACGGTGACGATGAGGGCGTCGAGGGAGCCGAGCGCGTCGTAGAGCGCGTCGGGGGCCGTGCGCAGCGACGAGGAGAAGACCGGCAGGCCGACCCCGCCCGCCGCGTCGACCGCGTCGGCGAGGTCGTGCACGAAGGCGGTGTTCCCCGAGGCGTGGTGGGCGCGGTAGTAGAGGATCCCGACCCGCGGACCGTCCGGCGTGGGGGTCGCGTGCGGGCGCTCCGCCCAGCCCCAGGCGGGCAGCACGACCGGCGGCTCGAAGCCCTCACCCGTGAGGAGCACGGTGTCGGAGAGGAACGCGTGGAGCTGCGCGAGGTTCTCGGGGCCGCCCTCGGCGAGGTAGCGGTGGGCCTCGGCCGCCACGCCCACGGGCACCGTCGAGCGCTCCATCAGCGCGGCGTTGGGCACCTGCTCGCCGCCCAGCACGACGGTCGGCACCCCGGTGCCGACGACGCGGCGGAAGCCGCTGCAGAGGTCGTCGGGCCCGCCGAGGATGCGGGCCACGACGAGGTCGGCGGCGGCCAGCTCGGCGCCCATGCCCTCGTGGGCGGGGCGCGAGGGGTTGGCGACGACGAAGTCGACGCCGCTGGCGCGGGCCGAGAGCAGGTCGGTGTCGGACGTGGAGACGAGCGCGATACGCGGCACGGCGGAGCTCCTCCTCGGGGTTCTCGCCCCGTCGGATCGGACCGCCGTCGGTCAGTGTCTGGCTGGACGCCGCACGTCGCGACGTCGTTCACAGTGGCGGAACCGCCCCGGAGTCGCACCGGGTTCCTGGGTCCGTCGGCGGAAGGTCGGGGGCAGCCTAGGCCACCGTGCCGGAAGGCTCGCCGCCCGATAGGGTCACGACCCGTGGTGACCCTCGCCGACCTGCAGGTCAAGACCCTCGGTGCGCCGAGGTTCGACTCCCCGCTCGCCTCGTACGTCGAGGGCCGGGCGACGAACCAGTACTACGTGGCCGAGAGCGACCGGATCCTCATGGACGACACGGTCGAGCTCGTGCAGGGCCGCGACGTGCCGTGGGAGGAGATCGCGACCTTCGAGGCCGGCGGTCCCCGCGCCCGGCTGTTCTTCCCGCCGCGCACGACCCGTGCCGCGATCGTCACCTGCGGCGGTCTCTGCCCCGGGCTCAACAACGTCATCCGGGCGGTCGTGCGGGCGCTCGACGACCACTACGGCGTGCCCGAGGTGCTCGGCTTCCGCAACGGCTACGCGGGCCTCGACCCCGAGTCCGGCCTCGAGCCGGTCGTGTTCACCCGCGAGTCCGTCGCCGACATCCACGAGCGCGGCGGCACCGTCCTCGGCTCCTCGCGCGGCGCCCGCGACCCCGGTGTCATGGTGGACACCCTCGTGCGCCACGACATCGACATCCTCTTCGTGGTCGGCGGCGACGGCTCCATGCGCGGCGCCCACGTCATCCACGAGGAGATCGAGCGCCGCGGGCTCGAGATCGCGGTGGTGGGCGTGCCGAAGACCATCGACAACGACATCCCGCACATCGGCCAGAGCTTCGGCTTCCAGACCGCGTTCGCCAAGGCGGCCGAGTCGATCACCGCCGCGAAGGTCGAGGCGCAGGCGGCGGTCAACGGCGTCAGCATCGTCAAGACGATGGGGCGCCACGCCGGCTTCATCGCCTGCTACTCGGCTCTCGCCGCCCAGACGGCCAGCTTCGTGCTCATCCCCGAGGTGCCGTTCGCGATGGACGGCCCCAACGGCCTGCTCGCGCACCTGCGGCGCCGCGTGGCGGACCGCGGGTACGCCGTCATCGTGGTCGCGGAGGGCGCCGCCCAGGAGCTGCTGGCCGAGGCGGCCGGCGGCGCGACCGACGCCTCGGGCAACGCCGTGCTCGTCGACCCGGCGCGCTACGTGCTCGAGCGCATCCGCGCCGACTACGCGGAGCGCGACGAGGTGGTCACCCTGCGCTACTTCGACCCCGGCTACACGATCCGCTCCGTGCCGGCCGACCCCGCCGACGCCGTCTACTGCGCGCGGCTGGCCCAGACCGCCGTGCACGCCGCCATGTCGGGACGCACCGACATGGTCGTCGGACGCCGCCGCCACCGCTTCGTGAACGTGCCGATCCCGGCCGTCACGAAGCGCGCCCACAACGTCTCCCCCGACGGCGACCTGTGGCTCAGCGTGCTGGAGTCGACGGCCCAGCCGCTGTCGATGACCTGACCCGCGGCAGCCGCAGGCGGTCCACCGGACGGTCGGCGAGCAGGTGCTCCGCGACCAGCTCCGGTACGTCGTCGGGCTGGACCGCGCCGTACCAGACGTCGTCGGGCTGGACCGTCACCAGCGGCGCCTGGTTGCAGGGGAACTGGCACGCCGTGCCCGTGACGAGGACCGTGTCGTCCCCGATGCCCTCGCGCTTGAGGTGGCCCGACAGCACCTCGGCGAGCCGGTCGGCGCCGCGCGCGCTGCAGCGCGGTCCCCGGCAGACGAGCACGTGGTGGCGGTGGGTGGGCACGTCCTCCCAGGCGTCGGAGGTCAGGCCCGCCTCGTTGCCGTGGATCGGGCGGGTGACGTCGAGCGGACCGCGCTCGAGGTCGGACTCGTCCCGCACCAGCGTCGTCGCGACCGCCACCTCCGGGCGGTGCTCGCCGGCCTCGCCCCGCTCGCGCCACCAGTGGGCGGCGACGCGGCGCAGCCAGGAGTTCGCCGGCGCCAGCGTGCCGAGGCTCGCACCGAGCAGCACGACCCGGGTGGCGCCGGCGTCCGCCAGCCGGGTCAGCGCGGCCGACAGCGACGGGTCGCCCACCTGGAGGTGCGCCACCTCCGCTCCCAGCGCGGCGGCGATCGCCCCCATCCGGTCCGGTGCGGCGGCCTCGCGGGCCGACATGCCGACGAGCAGGACCGGGTCGGTCGTCGGTCCGGCCTGAGGTGCGGTCATCGTGGGCTCTCCTGGGGGTCGACGACGAGGTGCCAGCGTCCCGTGACCGGGTGCTGGAGCCGCACGGCGGCCACGCCGAAGACGTCGGCGAGCAGGGCGGGAGTGAGGACGTCCGCGGCCGGAGCCGGCGCCGACACGGTGCCGGCGTCCACGACGGCCACGTCGTCGAAGTAGCGACCGGCGAGGTCGAGGTCGTGGATCGCGGCCACCACCGTGACCCCCAGGTCGCGCACCGCGGCGAGCAGCTCGTGCTGGTGGCGCAGGTCGAGGTGGTTGGTCGGCTCGTCGAGGAGGAGCACGTCCGCCTCCTGGGCCAGGGCGCGCGCGACGAGCACCCGGCGCAGCTCGCCACCCGACAGGTGGTCGACGGCCCGCCCGGCGAGGTGACCGAGCCCGAGGCGCTCGAGCGCCGCGTCCGCGTGCCCGTCCCCGTCGTCGGAGCGCCACGGCGAGCGGTGCGGCAACCGGCGGAGCGCGACGAGCTCGCGCACCTGCAGGTCCGCCGGGGGCAGCTCGTGCTGGGCGACGACGGCCAGCCGCCGGGCACGCTCCCGGGCGGGTACGGCGCGCAGCGGTCGCCCGTCGAGCTCGACGACCCCCGCGTGCGGCACGTCCAGCCCGGCGAGCACGCGCAGCAGCGTCGACTTGCCCGCACCGTTGGGGCCCACGAGCGCGAGGCTGCCGCCGCGGCGTACCGGCAGGTGGACGTCGGTCAGGACGGGGCGTCGTCCCCGCCCGCACGCGATGCCGCGGGCCGCCAGGACGGGGGCGTTCACGACTCGCCCCCGAACCGGTAGCGACGACGCCCGAGCAGGAGCAGGAAGACGGGCGCCCCCACGATGCCGGTCACCACGCCCAGCGGGATCTCCTGCGGGGGCGCCAGCACGCGCGCGGCCACGTCGACCCAGACGAGGAACAGGGCCCCGAGCACGGCGGCGACCGGCAGCACCCTCCCGTGCAGGGGGCCGACGAGCATGCGGGCGAGGTGCGGCACCACGAGCCCCACGAAGCCGATCCCCCCGGCGACCGCGACCGTCACCCCGACCAGGAGGGCCTGCAGGACGAAGAGCACCACGCGGAGCCGGCGTACCGGCACCCCGAGCGCACGGGCGACGTCCGCCCCGGCGAGCAACCCGTCGAGCCAGCCGCGCACGGCCACGAGGACGACGACGGCCAGGACGAGCGCGACCGCCGGGAGCAGCAGCTGGTCCCACGCCGCCCGCGCCAGCGAGCCGAGCAGCCAGAACAGCACGCCCTGCGCGACCTGCGGCTCGTCGCTGCGGAACACCAGGTAGCTCGCCGTCGCGGAGAACGCGGACGCCAGCACCGTGCCGGTCAGCACGAGCCGGAGCGGGGTCAGCCCGCCCTGGGCGAGCGTGACCCCGAAGACCACGACGGCGGCGAGCACCGCGCCGGTCATCGCGCCCGCGGTGAGCGCCCACGTGCCCAGCACGCTGAGGACGCCGAGGGTGAGCACGGCGGTCGCCCCGACGCTCGCCCCGGCGGAGACACCCAGGAGGTAGGGGTCGGCCAGCGGGTTGCGCACGAGGGTCTGCACCACCGTCCCGGCCACCGCCAGGGCGGCGCCGACGAGGGCGGCGAGCACCACCCGGGGCGCCCGGATGTTCCAGACGATCGTGTCCGCCGACGACGCGAGCGGCGCGCCGCCGAGCCGGGCCCGCCACACGTCCACCACCACGCCGAGGTCGAGGGTCGTCGTGCCCCACACCGTCGCGACCGGCAGGCTGACGAGCAGCGCCGCACCGGCGACGACCAGGAGCGGCCCGGTGGGGACACGGCGGGCGACCTCGGTCGCCGCGCCCGTCACGGGAGGGCGTCGAGGTCGATCGTGCCCGTGATCCCGGAGTCGGGGAGCAGGCCGAGCCGCTCGAGGCCGGCCCGCAGCTGCTCCGCCGCCTCGACGTTGCCGTAGCCGCTCGTGAAGAGCGCCAGCGGAAGCACGATGATGCGGTCCTCCGCGACCGCGGCGGAACCGGCGAGCGCCGCCTGGTCCCGGATCGTCGCGATCTTCTGCTCGACCTCGTCGGCCGCGTCGCTGCGGTAGTCCATGACCACGATGACGTCGGGCTGGCGCTCGGCGACCGCCTCCCACGAGGCACGGAACCACGTCGTGTCCTCGTCGTCGAAGACGTTGGTCGCGCCGGCTGCCTCGATGATCCCCTGGGGCGGGCCGTTGCGACCCGACGTGTAGAGGTCCGTCTCGCCGGAGTCGAAGAGCAGGACGCTCGGCGGGGCGTCGCCGCGCGGGGCGTCGGCCAGGGCGGCGAGGCGCTCGTCGAGCTCCGCACGGGCCGCGGCGGCCTCGTCCTCGTTGCCGGTGAGCGCGCCGTAGTTCTCGAGGTCCGCGCGCACGGCGTCCCAGGGATCCATCGTGCCGAGGGCCGAGGAGGCGCCCGCCGCGGGGTCCTGCCGACAGGAGTCGGAGATGACGTAGGTCGGGATGCCGCGCTCCGCGGCGTCCTCGCGGGTGACACCGGACGAGCCCGAGAAGAGGCCCGAGTAGGACCCGACGAGCAGGTCGGGCTCCGCGCCCACGACCGCCTCCATCGAGATCGGGCTGACCAGCCGCGGCACGTCGCCGACCTCGACGTCGAAGAGGGCGTCCATGAGCGCGTCGTTGCCGGCGCTGAGCGACATCGCCGCTATCCGGTCGATCGCTCCGACGCGGAGGAGGGTCCCGACGTTGGCGGAGTTGCTCGTCGCCACGATCCGCTCGACGGGCGCGTCGTAGGACGCCTCCTCGCCGCAGTTCTCCAGGGTCACCGAGCCGGACGCGTCCTCGGCCTCCGAGGCCGCGCACCCGGTGAGGACGAGCGGGGCGGCGACGAGGGTCGCGACGAGCGCCGGCAGGGCGCGGGTGGGCAGGGTGCGGGTGGGCAGGGTGCGGGCAGGGGTGGGCATGGCCATCCTTCGTGTCGTGGCTCGGTCGCGGAGCCAGGAGGACAGGTGACGCGACGGCCCGCTCGGAACGCGGACGCCGCGGCCAGCAGGTCTTCGGACTCGGGCTCGTCCGGACGGGACGCCTTCCCAGGCCGGGGCCCAGTGGCGCGTGTCCCGCCCGTCACCCTCACCGCTGCGCGTCAGTCCCGGATTCGCACCGGGTTCCCTGGCTCTGCGTGAGCACGACTGGCGCTCCGGAACCTAGCAGCACGCGGCCGTCGTGGGTCGTGTGGCGTACGTCGCACGACGGCCAGCGGCTAGCCTCGCCCGCCGTGACGCCCTCGGACCCCACCCCCGCACCGGCGCCGGTCTCGCCCCACGCCTTCACCGCCGACGAGCGTGCGGCGGTCTACCGCGTCATCGGCGAGCGGCGCGACATGCGCCGGTTCCTGCCCGGGGCGACGGTGCCCGCCGAGGTGCTCGCCCGCCTCCTGGCCGCCGCGCACGCCGGGCCGAGCGTCGGTCTCATGCAGCCGTGGCGCTTCGTGCGCATCACCTCGCCGGAGCTGCGGAGCGGCATCCACGCCCTCGTGGACGAGGAGCGCCGCGCCACCGCCGCGGCCCTGGACGAGCGCGCGGCGGAGTTCCTGCGGCTCAAGGTCGAGGGGATCCGGGAGTGCGCGGAGCTGCTCGTCGTGGCGCTGCGCGAGGGCCGCGAGCCGCACGTGTTCGGCCGGCGCACCATGCCCCACATGGACCTCGCGTCGGTCTCCTGCGCGATCCAGAACCTGTGGCTCGCCGCCCGCGCCGAGGGTCTCGGCATGGGGTGGGTCTCGCTGTTCGAGCCCGATGCCCTGGCGGAGCTGGTCGGCATGCCCGCCGGGGCCGAGCCGGTGGCGGTGCTGTGCCTCGGTCCGGTGCCCGCGTTCCCCGACCGGCCGGCCCTCGAGCTCGACGGGTGGACCATCGCGCGACCGCTCGCCGACTTCGTCACCGAGGACGGTTGGTAAGGTCACCGCCGCCAGTCGACCCCCGCGAGGGGGCAGGGAACCCGGTGGGAGTCCGGGACTGACGCGCAGCGGTGTGGGCGACGGGCGGGGCACGCAGCCACTGGAGGGTCCTCCGGGAAGGCGCTCCGCTCGGACGACCCCGAGTCCGAAGACCTGCTGGCACCGGGCGGCAGCCGCCACCCGGTCGAGGACGACGGGCTTCGCGCACGGGCCCGCTGACCAGCGAGGACCCGCATGACCACGCGCACCCGCACCGACCTGTGTCCCGGCGTCTCCCGTCCCTGGCCCGCCGAGGACGGTGGGCTCGTGCGCCTGCGCCTCGTGGGCGGGGCCGTGACCGTCGGGCAGCTGCGCGCACTGGCGGCGGTCTCCGCGACGTACGGCGACGGGGACCTCCACCTGACCCGCCGCGCCAACGTGCAGGTGCGGGCGCTGCCCCTGGTCGGCGACGTGCTGCCCGCCGACGTGGTCAGCGCGCTCGCAGCGACCGGGCTGCTGCCCTCGCCCAGCCACGAGCTGGTCCGCAACGTCCTGGTCTCGCCCCTCACCGGGCTCGTCGGTGGACGCGCCGACCTCCGCGGGGTGGCGGCCGACCTCGACGCCGCCGTCCGCGCCGACGCCGACCTCGCCGACCTCTCGGCGCGCTTCCTCTTCGTGCTCGACGACGGCCGGGGGGACGTGCTGGCCCGCGGCGCCGACGTCGGCCTCGTGGCCCTCGGGGGCGACACCGTCCAGCTGCGCTGGGGCACGACGTGGGGCCCGGTGGTCCCGGTCGGCGACGCGGTGCCCGCGATGGTCCGGGTGGCCCACGCGTTCCGCGCCGCGCGCGCCGCGCTCGACCTCGGCACCGAGGCGCCGTGGCACGTCGACGAGCTGCCCGCGGCCCTCGTCGTGCCGGGGCTCCCGGCATCCCCGCCCGACCCGCGGCTCCCGGCGGCGACGGAACCGCCGGCGTACGGCGAGCTCGACACCCCCGCCGGTCTCCACCGGCACGTCGAGGTGCCCGACGGGCGCCTCGAGCCGGGGACCCTCGCGATCCTGCTCGACGGCCTGGCCGACGACGCCCGCGTCGTGGTGACGCCGTGGCGCTCGCTGCTCCTGCCCGGTGCGGGTGCGCCCGTCGTGCCGGACGCGGACGAGCCGGAGGAGCCGGTGCGGCCCACGCGTCGCTATCCCTACGAGGGCGACGGACAGGCGATCTACGTCGACTCGTTCGCCACGATCCGCGCCGAGGCCGACCTCTCCCACGTGCCGTCCGACGCCGAGCGCGTCGTCGTGCGCATGGTGCACGGCACGGGCCAGACCGACCTCGCCCCGATGGTCGTGGTCTCCCCCGACCTCGTCGGTGCCGCCCGCCGCGCCCTCGCCGCCGGCGCGCCGATCGTCGCGGACGCCCACATGGTCGCCTCCGGCGTCACCCGCCGCCGTCTGCCGGCGGACAACGAGGTGCTGTGCGCGCTGCACGACCCGCGGGTGCCGGGCCTGGCCCGGGCGTGGGGCACGACCCGGTCCGCCGCGGCGCTGTCCGTGCTCGCCGACCGCATCCCCGGTTCGGTCGTCGCGATCGGCAACGCACCGACGGCGCTGTTCCACCTGCTCGAGATGCTGGCCGACGGCTGCGCTCCCCCGGCCGCGATCGTCGGCTGCCCCGTCGGCTTCATCGGCGCGGCGGAGTCGAAGGAGGCGCTGGCGGAGTACGCCGCGGCCCACGGCATCCCGTTCCTCACCGTCCACGGCCGTCGCGGTGGCTCCGCCATGACCGCGTCGGCCCTCAACGCGATCGCCCAGGAGGCGGAGTGAGCACCCCGGCCCCCACCTCCGGTCGCTTCTACGGCGTCGGCGTCGGTCCCGGCGACCCCGAGCTCGTGACCCTCAAGGCCGCCCGGCTCATCGGCGCGGCCGACGTCGTCGCCTTCCACGCGGGCCGCGGCAAGCAGTCCAACGCGCGGCGCATCGCCGCGGGGCTGATCCCGCCGACCGCCGTCGAGGAGGAGCTCGTCTACCCGGTCACGACGGGCGGCACCGACCACCCGGGCGGGTACGCCGGGGCGATGGCCGACTTCTACCTGGAGTCAGCGGCGCGCCTGGCCGCCCACCTCGAGGCCGGTCGCGACGTCGTGCTGCTGGCCGAGGGCGACCCGATGTTCTACGGGTCGTACATGTACATGCACGACGCCCTGTCGGAGCGCTTCGAGACCGAGGTCGTCGCCGGCGTGCCGGCCTTCGCCGCCGCCACGGCCACGATCGCCTCGCCCCTGGTGCGGCAGACCGACGTGCTGACGATCCTCCCGGGCACGCTGCCCGAGACGGAGCTCGCGCGGCGCCTCGCCGACACCGACGGGGCGATCATCATGAAGCTCGGTCGGCGGTTCCCGACCGTGCGGCGGGCACTGGCGACGGCGGGGCGGCTGGAGCACGCGGTCTACGTCGAGCGGGCCTCCATGGACACCGAGCGCCACCTCCGGGTCGCGGACGTCGACCCCGACAGCGTGCCGTACTTCTCGCTCATCGTCGTCGCGGGCGACTCCCTGCAGGGGGTCGGACGCCGGACGGGCGAGGCGGCGACGGCCTCGCCGTCGGCAGAGGCGGTCCCGGTGGACGCGCCCGCCGAGGTCGTCGTCGTCGGCCTCGGCCCCGGCCCCGCGCACTGGCTGACGCCCGAGGCCTCCGCCGTGCTCGCCGAAGTGGACCACGTGGTCGGGTACGCGCCGTACGTCAAGCGGGTCCCCCACCGCGAGGGCCTCACCCGGCACGCGAGCGGCAACACCGTCGAGGTCGATCGCGGCCGCCTCGCGCTGGACCTGGCGCGCCGCGGCGAGCGCGTCGCCGTCGTCTCGGGCGGGGACGCCGGGGTCTTCGGCATGGCGACCGCCGTGCTCGAGGCGCAGGTCGCGGCGGCGGCCGAGGACGCGACGTACGCCGCGGTGCCCGTCCGCGTCGTCCCGGGGGTCTCGGCGGTGCAGGCCGTGGCGGCCCGCGCGGGGGCGCCGATCGGCGGCGACTTCGCCGTCGTCAGCCTGTCGGACCGGCTGAAGCCGTGGGAGGTGCTCGAGCGGCGGCTGCGCGCGGTCGCGGAGGCGGACCTGGTGCTCGGTATCTACAACCCGCGCTCGGCGAGCCGTCCCGACCAGCTGGGCGACGCGCTCAAGGTGCTGCTCGAGGTGCGCGACCCCGCCACGGTCGTGGTCGTCGGCCGCGACGTCGGCCGCGACGAGGAGGAGCTGCGCGTGACGACGCTCGGCGAGCTCGACCCGACGACCGTCGACATGAAGTGCCTGCTCATCGTCGGGGCGACGTCGACCCGGGTCGACCACGGCCGCGTCTGGACGCCGCGGACGGTGGGCTGAGCCGGTCCCGCCTCAGCGGATGCCCCACGACTCCTCGAACGTCGGGGCGTCGAGGTGGTGCAGGTGGTCGTGAACGTGCTGCAGCAGCCGCTCCGCCTCGGGGTCGGCGCCGGCGTCCATCCGCAGCGCCTCGCTGCCGTCGTCGCGCCGCCGGACCACGATGTCGCCGCGGCTCTGCAGGGGCGTCTCGCCGAGCAGGCCGCCGAGGACCGCGTAGAGGACGAAGCCCAGGCGGTAGCGCCACGAGCGGCGGACCGCGACGAGCTCGAGGGTGTAGACGTCAGCGGCCAGCACCGGCGTTCCCGAGGACATGGGCGGCAGCGTAGTGGGCGTGCCCGTCGCTCAGGCGTCTCGCGTCGGGTCGAGGACCGCAACGCCGAAGCGCGTGAACCCGCGGTCAGCCGTCACCATCGTCGCCCCCACCTCGAGGGCGATCGCGGCGAGATAGGCGTCGGGGACGTCGTTGCCACGGAGTCGGTGGGTCGAGACGAGGTCGGCGAAGATCGTCCAGTGCCGCGGACCGGGTCTCACGACGGACACCGCAGGTGAGCCGAGCAGCGCGTCGGCGAACTCGGTCGCGTGGGCGGGCGCGGACGGGGAGACGAAGACGCGGGGGTGGGTGACGACGCGGACCATCGACGCGAGGACCTGCTCGGCGACGCCGACTGCTTCGTGGCCACGGAGCGCGCCGTCCAGCCAGCGTCGCATGGCGCGGGCATGCGGGCTGTCGTCGTTGCGCTGGGCGCCGACGACGACGTTGACGTCAAGAAAGAGCATGGCGGTCGTCGTCGTGGAGGAGCGTCGCCATGACCTCGCGGTCGTACAGGTCCACGCCCGGCTGCAGTCCTCCCACGTAGCCGAAGTCAGGCAGGACGGTGGTCTCCTGCGTGGCGCCGTCCTCGGAGAGGTGGCGACGCAGAGCCTCCTCGAGCACGGACCCGATCGTGCGGTGCGAGCGGGCCGCCAGCTCCTTCGCCCGACCCAGCAGCTCGGCGTCGATGTTCACTGTCGTGCGCATGCTGCGCATCATAACATCACGCACCTGTCATCACAGTGCACACGTGCGGGCGCGACCACTGCATGACAACGCCCGCCCGCGCCACCGAGGGGGTGGCGGGGGCGGGCGCTGGTGACGCTGGGTGACGGCAGACGCCGTCGGGCGTCGTCAGGCGTCGTGAGGCCGGGGAGGTCAGGCGACCTCGACCTCGGTGACGACGTCGACGTTGCCCTTGGTGGCGTGGGTGTAGGGGCAGATCGAGTGGCCGACCTCGACCGCCTTCTCCGCGTCCTCCTGCGAGACGCCGCCGCCGAACTCGGCGATGAGCTTCACCGCCAGGCCGAAGCCGTTGTCCTCGCGCGGGCCGATGCCGACCTCGGCGGTGATGGCGACGTCCTGGAGCTCGATGCCGTGCTGCTTGGCGCCGGCCTTGAGCGCGCCGAGGAAGCACGCGGCGTAGCCCGTCGCGAAGAGCTGCTCCGGGTTGGTGCCGCCGCCCGCGCCGCCCATCTCCTTGGGCACGACGAGCTCGACGTCGATCTGGCCGTCCGAGGTGCGCGCGTGACCGTTGCGGCCGTCGCCGGTGGCCGTGGCAGAGGCGGTGTACGCGATCGAGGTGGGCATCGCGATCTCCTTCCGGGAGAGGTAGAGTGACTAGTACGTCTACATCAGGTTGACAGGTCCGGACCCCGGACACAAGCCCCGGTTCCCGGAAGGACGACCGCCATGACGGACACGGCGACGACGACGGCGCGACCGAGCGCCGTCCGGCGACGGATCCTCGACGCCGCGCGTCGCCGCTTCTACCGCGACGGCATCCGCACGGTGAGCGCCGACCGCCTCATCGCGGACGCCGAGGTCTCGAAGATGACGTTCTACCGGCACTTCCGCAGCAAGGACGACCTCGTCGTCGCCTACCTCAGCGAGGTCGTCGCGGAGGAGCGGGCGGCCCTGGCCGAGGCCCGCTGCGCCCACCCGGACGACCCGGCGGAGGTGCTGCGCACCTACGCCCGGCGGGTAGGGGCCCTGACCTGCACGGAGGGCTTCCGCGGGTGCGCGTTCCTCAACGCCGCGGCGGAGTACGCCGACGCGACCCACCCGGTGCGCACGGTCGTCGCGACCCACCGCACGTGGCTGCGGGAGGAGCTGTCCCGCATCCTCGTCGACCTGGGCGTCACGCCCTCCCGGGTCGAGGAGGCCGCGGTGCAGCTGCAGATGCTCCGCGACGGCGCCATGGTGGCCGGCACGCTCGACACGGAGCCGGCGCGCGTCGCCCAGCGGCTCGTCGACGCGGGCGAGTCCGTCCTGCGGGACGCGCTGCGGGACTGACCGGGCCCGACTACGCCCCCGGCCCCGTCCGCTTGAGCGACCGGTCGCGCCCGGCATCGTAGAGGTACGACTCCCCCGCGCCCGTCGCCGTCGGTCCCGCGAGGGCGCGGCCGACGAGGATCACGGCGGCCTGGCGCAGCCCCGCCGCCTCGACCGCGTCGGCGATGTCGCCGAGCGTGCCGGTGAGCACCTGCTCCCCCGGCTGCGAGGCGCGGTAGACCACCGCGACGGGGCAGTCCGCGCCGTACGACGCGCTCAGGTCCGCGGCGAGGGCGCGGGTGCGGGTCACCGCGAGGTGGAGCACGAGGGTGGCGCCGGTCGCGGCGAAGGCCTCCAGCCGTTCCCCCTCCGGCATGGCCGTCGAGCGCGCCTGGGTGCGGGTCAGCACGACGGACTGCGCGACGAGGGGCACCGTGAGCTCGCGGCCGACGCGGGCCGCGGCGGCGGCGTACGCCGGGACCCCGGGCGTCACGTCCCAGGCCACGCCCGCCGCGTCGAGGCGGCGGGTCTGCTCGAAGAGCGCGGAGTAGAGCGACGGGTCACCGGAGGTCAGGCGCACGACGTCGGCGCCGTCGCGGTCGGCGTCCACGAGGGCGGCGGTGATGGCGTCGAGGTCGAGGTCCTGGGTGTCGACGAGACGCGCCTCCGGCCGGCAGTGGCCGAGCACGGCGGTGTCGAGGTAGGTGCCCGGGTAGAGCACCACGTCGGCCGCCGCCAGCATCCGCACGGCACGGAGGGTGAGGAGGTCGGCAGCGCCGGGGCCGGCACCGACGAAGTGGACGGTCACGAGGACTCCTTCTGCCAGGCCCACTGGGTGACGGCACGGGCGGGGGTGAAACCGCTGAACGAGCCGATGGGGGTGGCGGTCTCGACGCTGGTGCGGGTCAGCTCGCCCCCACGCTCGCCGTACCAGCGCGCGAGGAGCGCCTCCGTCTCCACGGTCACCCCGTGGACGACGAGGCGACCGCCCGGCCGCAGCGCGGACGCGCAGGCCTCGAGCACGCCGGGCCGGGTCGCACCGCCGCCGACGAAGACCGCGTCCGGGGCCGGCAGGCCGACGAGCGCGTCGGGGGCACGACCGGTGACGACCTGGAGGTCCGGCACGCCGAGACGGCCGGCGTTGCGCCGCACGCGGCCGGCCCGGGTGGGGTCCGCCTCGACGGCGACCGTGCGACAGGTGGCGTGGGCCCGCATCCACTCGATGCCGACGCTGCCAGCACCGGCGCCGACGTCCCAGAGCAGGCCCCCGGGCGCGGGCGCCAGGCGAGCGAGCGCCGCGGCCCGCAGGTCGCGCTTGGTGAGCTGGCCGTCGTGCTCGAACGCGTCGTCGGGCAGGCCCGCGGACCAGCTCACGACGGAGCCTGCCCCGTCGGGCCAGGCCTCGACGGCGACGATGGTGAGGGCCGGGAAGGCAGGCGGCTCGTCGGCCCACACTGCCGCCGTGCCCTCCAGCCGCGACTCCTCGGCAGCCCCGAGGTCGCCCAGCACCGTCATCCGCGACGGGCCCCACCCGCCCATCGTCAGCAGCGCGGCGAGGTCGGCGGGCGTCGACGCGTCCGACGACAGCACCACGACGCGACGTCCGGGGGCCAGCTCGCGCAGGACACGCCGTACGTCGCGGGCGACGGCACTCACGACCACCGTGCTCTCGGCGGCCCAGCCGAGCCGGGCGTGCGCGAGCGCGACCGAGGAGACGGCGGGCTCGACGCGGACGGCGTCGGCCCCGAGCAGGTCGACGAGCGTCGTACCGATCCCGGAGACGAGCGGGTCGCCGGAGGCGAGCGCGACGACACGCCGTCCGGCGTGGTCCGCGAGGAGGTCCGGCAGCCCGGCACGCAGGGGGCGCGGCCAGGGCGTGCGGACCTGGGCGTCGACCGGTGGCACGAGCGCGAGGTGCCGCTCGCCGCCCAGCAGGACCTCCGCGGCGACGACGATCCGGCGCAGCCGCTCGGGCACCCCGGGCCAGCCGTCCGCCCCGATCCCGACGACGGTGACGACGGGGCGGGAGGCGTTCACGGTCCCGAAGGCTAGGCCAAGGAGAGGTTAGGGTCGCGAGCACCCACCGTCCACGACGACGCAACGGAGGCACTCGTGCCGGCTCTCGGACCACGCTCGCTCCGCATCCTGGGCACGGGCGCCGCGCTGCCGGCCGACGCGGTGACCAGCGCCCAGCTCGACGACCGCCTCGGCCTCGCGCCGGGCACGGTGGAGTCGACGACGGGCGTGCGGGTCCGGTACGTCGAGAAGGGCTCGGCCGCTGCCCTCGGCGCGCGCGCCGCCCGGCAGGCGCTGGCCGCCGCCGACCTGACGCTCGACGACGTCGACCTCGTGGTGGCGGCCAGCGGCACCCCCGACCAGCCGCTGCCCTACAACGCGGCGCTGCTCCACGAGGAGCTCGCCCCCGCACGGCCGCTCCCCTCCTTCGACGTCGGGGCCAGCTGCCTGAGCTTCCTGACGGCCGTCGACCTGGTCGCGACGCTCGTGGACGCCGGGCGCTACGAGCGCGTGCTCGTCGTCTCGAGCGACCTGGCCTCGGTCGGCCTCGACTTCAGCGACCTCGGCGCGTCGGGGATCTTCGGCGACGGCGCTGCGGCCGCCGTGCTCGGTCCGTCCGGCGACACCGGCTCGGCGGTGCTGGCCGCCGGGTTCGAGACCCACAGCTCGGGCGCGCACGCCTGCGAGATCAAGGGCGGCGGGTCCCGCTTCGCGCCCGACCGGGTGGCCGGCGAGGGCGACTACGCCGACTGGTGCCGCTTCCGCATGGACGGCGGCGCGGCGCTGCGCCTCGCCGTACGCCACCTGCCGCCGCTCGTCGAGCGGCTCACGGCCGCAGCCGGCGTGCCCGTCGCGGACACCGTCGTCGTGCCCCACCAGGCCAGCCACCTCGGCCTCGCGTGGCTGCGCCACGCCCTCGCGCTGGGCGACGACCAGCTGGTCGACGTCTACGCGGAGCACGGCAACCAGGTCGGCGCCTCCCTGCCGTTCGCCCTGCACACCGCGGTCGCGACGGGGCGGCTGCAGCGGGGCGACCACGCGCTGCTGCTGGGCACGGGCGCCGGGATCAGCATGGGCGGCGTGCTGCTGTGCTACTGACGGACCTGCTCGCCGACCAGCCGCGGGTCGAGCTGCACCTCCTGCGCGTCGGGCACTGCCGCCAGCTCGACGCGCTCGCGCACCGTGACGGGCAGCGGCGGATGATCGAGTTCCCGTCCTACGCGGCACTGGTCCGGCACCCGGATCGACCCGAGCGCGGCTGGACCCTCGTCGACACGGGCTACGCGTCGCACTTCCGCACCGCGACGGCGCGGCTCCCCGAGCGGCTGTACGGCGCGCTGCTGCCGGTCACGCTGCCGCCCGAGGAGGAGCTCCCCCGCCAGCTCGCCGCGCGCGGGATCGACCCCGGCGACGTCCGCCGGGTCGTGGTGACCCACTTCCACGGCGACCACGTCGCCGGGCTCCGCGACTACCCGGCCGCCCGCATCCACTGCGGGGCGGCGGGCTACCGGCAGGTGCGGTCGCTCTCGCGGTTGGCGGCGACGCGGCACGGCCTGCTGCCCGGGCTCCTGCCCGACGACGCGGACGACCGCGTCGTGACCGTCGAGTCGGCGACGCCGCTCGTGCTCGAGGGGGCCGCGACCCTGCGCGGCTGGGACCTCCTCGGTGACCGCAGCCTCGTCGCGGTCGACCTGCCCGGCCACATGCCGGGCCACGTCGGGGTGCTGCTGACGACCCAGGACGGCTCCCCGGTGCTGCTGGCGGGCGACGCCGCGTGGTCCATCCGTGCGGTGGTCGAGGACGTGCCGCCCTCCCGGCTCGCGGGCGCGGCGTTCGACGACTGGACCGCCGCCCTCGGCACCCTGGGCGACCTGCACCGCCTGCACCGCGCCCACGCCGACGCCGGGCTGCTGGTGCTCCCGGCGCACTGCGCGGACGGGTACGCCGCGTGGACGGCCCGCGTCGACCGGAGCGCCGGCTAGGTGGGCGCGTCGCCGACGACGCTCGCGGCCCTGGCGCGCGAGCGGTGGTGGCTGCCCCGTCACCACGACGCCGCCCGGGCCCGGGGCCTGGCGACCTTCCTGCGACGTGACCTGCCCCGGGCGTCGTTCTACCGGGCCTGGGCCGGTCGGCCCCTCGCCGAGCTGCCCGTCGTCACGAAGGCCGACGTGCTCGCCGACTTCGCGGCGTTCAACCGCCACGGGATCACCCTGGAGGCCGCGCTGGAGGTGGCCGAGGCCGCCGAGCGGTCGCGCGACTTCGCCCCGACCCTGCCGCACGACGTCACCGTGGGGCTGTCCTCGGGGACGTCGGGCACGCGGGGGGTCTTCCTCGTCTCCCCGGCCGAGCGGCAGCTGTGGGCGGGCATCCTCATGGGCCAGGTGCTCGCCCCGGCGTCGCTGCGCACGATCGCGCGTCGGCCGCTGCGGGTGGCGCTGTTCCTGCGGGCCGACTCGAACCTCTACCAGACGCTCGCCAGCCGGCGGGTCCACTTCTCCTGGCACGACCTGCGGGCGCCCCTGGAGGAGCACCTGCCCGCCCTGGTCGGCGTCGACGTGCTCGTGGCGCCGGCCAGCGTGCTGCGGGCGATCGCCGAGCGGACGGGCCCGACCGAGGGCGTCGCCCCACTGCAGGTCGTCTCCGTCGCCGAGACGCTCGACCCGGAGGACGAGGCCGTCGTGCGCGCGACCTTCGGGCGGCCGGTCGAGCAGATCTACCAGGCCACCGAGGGCCTGCTGGCCACGAGCTGCCGCGCCGGTCGGCTCCACCTCAACGAGGGTCACGTGCACGTCGAGCCGGAATGGCTCGACCACCGGTTGTTCCACCCGATCGTCACCGACTTCACCCGCACGACGCAGCTCGTGGTGCGGCACCGGCTCGACGACGTGCTCGTCGCCGCGCCCGGGCCGTGCCCGTGCGGCCGTCCGGGACGGACGATCAGCGAGGTGCTCGGCCGGGCGGACGACGTGCTGGTGCTGCGCGCGGCCGGGGACGACGGCGGGGCCGGGCCCCGCGCCGTACCGGTGTATCCCGACGTGCTGCGCCACGCGCTCGCCCTCGCCGGCGACCTCGGCGACCACCGGGTGGAGCAGCACGGACGGCAGTGGCGGGTGGCGCTGCGGCGACCGGAGCGGTTGCCGGCGGTGGTGGCCGAGGTGGGTCGGTTGGCGGAGCGGCTGGGGGGTCGGGTGCCGGAGGTCGTCGCGATGCCGTGGCCGGCCGAGGACCCGACGGCGAAGCGGCGACGGATCAGGCGCGTGAGCGAGGGAGACGGATGAGGATCGTGGTGACGGGGGCCTCGGGCTTCGTCGGCGGACGGCTGGTCGAGCGGGCCCGCGCGGCGGGGCACGACGTGGTCGGGATCGGCCGACGCCGGCTCGACGCGGAGGGCTACCTGAGCGTCGACCTGGGACGCGCGCACGGCGAGGAGCCCCCGCCCCTCCCCTGGCGCCCGGAGGCCGTGGTCCACTGCGCGGCGCGGGCCACGCCGTACGCCCGACGGCGGGAGTTCGAGGCCGACAACATCACCGCGACCCGCACCGTCGTCGACTGGTGCGCCCGGCGTTGGGGGCGGCCGCGGCTGGTGCACGTGTCGTCGAGCTCGGTTCTCTACCGCGACGGCGACCAGCTCGACCTCACCGAGGACGCGCCCGTCGGGCCGCCGTTCGCCAACGACTACGCCCGCACCAAGGCGGTGTCGGAGGAGGTCGTGGCGGAGTACGAGGGGTCGTGGGTCGTCGCCCGCCCCCGTGCCGTGTTCGGACCGGGCGACACGGTGCTGTTCCCCCGCATCCTGGCGGCGGCGAGGGCGGGGCGGCTGCCGCTGCTGACCGGCCGGGAGACGCCCGCGGTGGGCGACGTGGTCTACGTCGACAACCTCGCGGACTACCTCCTCGAGCTCGCCGAGCGCGACGACCTGGGCGGCGTCTACCACCTGACGAACGCCGAGCCGGTCGAGATGCAGGCCGTGCTCACCGAGGTCGTCGAGCGCCTCGGGCTGGAGCCACCGACCCGCCGCGTGAGCATCCGCTCCGCGATGCGCGCCGCCCGGGTGCTCGAGACGCTCTGGCGGGTGGCCCGGTTGCCCGGCGAGCCACCGATCACGCCGTACGGCGTCGGGGTGCTCACCTGGTCGAAGACGTTCGTGCCCGACAAGATGCTGCGCGACCTCGGCCCGCCGTCGGTGTCGGTGGCCGCGGGCATCGAGGAGTTCGTCGCGTGGCAGCGCGCGGAGTGGGAACGGGAGGGCGCGTGAGGGTCGGGACCGCGGCGGCGATCGGCTACCTGGCCCTCCAGGGCGGCAAGGCCGCGTGGGCGCTGCGCACGGCGCGGGCCGTTCCGGGCCCGCGGACGCCCGCGCCGACCGAGGCAGCCCGCGTCGTGGTGGCGCAGCCGATCCTCTCGGGCGACCCCGGGCTGGAGGACGCGCTGCGGGACAACCTGCTCGCGCTCGACGGCGTGCGGTTCGTGTGGCTGGTTGACGAGGACGACCCGGAGGGTCAGGCGGTCGCGGAGCGGCTGGCGGTGCAGGCGGCTCGGTCGGGTCCTGCGGGTGCACCGCGCATCGACGTGGTCGTGTGCCCGGTCACGCCCGAGGGCACCAACCCCAAGCTCACCAAGCTGCAGGTGGCGCTCGACGGGTGCGCCGACGACGACGTGCTCCTCGCCCTCGACGACGACACCCGGCTGCCGGCCGCGAGCCTCGGGGCGCTCCTCGACGGACTGGAGCGGGCCACGATCGCGACGGGGCTGCCGGGCTACCTGCGGGGCGCGACGCCGTGGGCGGCGCTCGTCGACCAGTTCGTCGACGCCAACGCCGCGACGACCTACCTCACGCTGCCGCCCGTCACCATCAACGGGATGACGTGGGCGATGCGCGCCGGCGAGCTGCGGTCGCTGGGTGGGTTCGCGCCCATCGCGCACGCGCTCACCGACGACCTGGCGCTGGCACGGCTGGTGCTGGGCAGCGGCGGCTCGATCTGCCAGACGGCGGCGCCGCAGTGGATCACCACCACGGTCGACGGTCCGCGCCACTACGTGGCGCTGATGCACCGGTGGATGCTCTTCGCCACGCTTCTGCTGCGTCGGCAGCCGCCGTCCACGGCCGCGGCGATCACGGTGCTCCACGGGCTGCACCCGACGCTGCTGGCGGTCGTCCTGGGCGACGCGGTGCGGCGGCGCCGGCCGTCCGCGGCGCTCGCGGTGCTGTCGGTGCGGGGGCTGCTGCTGCGGCGTCTCCAGCGGCGCATCCACGGACGGGTGCTCCACCGACCGGTCGCGTCCGTCGTGGCCGAGCTCGTGCAGCCGCTGCACCTCGTGCACGGCGCCGTGCGACCGACGATCCGCTGGCGCACGCGCACCTACCGGGTGCGTGCCGACGACGACTTCCGCGACGCATGAGCGCCTCGCTGCAGGTGCTGTTCTGCACGGGGCAGAGCGACCCCCGCAGCTGCGCGCTGTCCCCGGAGCAGCAGGCGTTCCTCGACGCGCTCGACCTCCCGGACGGGGTGGCGGTGCCGATGAACTTCCCGTACGACGCGGGCCTGGCGCCGCACCGCGCCGTACCGCTGTGGCTGGCGAGCCTGCGCCACCTGGTGCTGGCGGTGCGGATCCGGCTGCCGGGGTGGGCGTCGGCTCATCGGGCTCGGGTCGAGGCGCAGCTGCGACGGGCCGACCTGACGCTCGTGCTCGCGGGGAGCATCGGGCTCGACCTGCTGGGTCGGCTCGAGCTCCCCGCCGACGTGCTGGCGCGTGTCGTGGTCGTGGCCTACGGGCCCGTCGCCACGCGACCGCCGGCCTGCCGGACCGTGCGGGTGGCGAGCCGCCACGACTGGCTGGCCCGCTGGTGGGCCGCCGACGTGGAGGTGGAGGCGGGACACCTCGACTACCTCGCCGCGCCCGAGCTCCTGGCCGTGTGCCGGGAGGTGGTGGCGGGGCTGCTGCCGCGCTCGGGGGATGCGCGGTGAGCGCCCGGGTCGACCTGGTCGTGCCCCCCATGGCCGGTCACCTCCACCCGGTGCTGGGGATCGCGGCGCGGCTCGTGCGGGAGCAGGACCTCGAGGTGCGGGTGCTGAGCACGGCGGCGGCGCTGCCGGCGATCGCGGGGACGGGAGCCGACGCGGTCGAGCTCCTGGCCGGCGCGGACGACGTGGTCGCGGAGGTGGTCGACCCGCCGTACCGCGTCGGGAGCAACCCCCGCCTCCTCGTGCGGCAGCTCCGGGCGACGGCCGCGCTGCAGGTGCGGCTCGCGGAGGAGCTGCGGGAGGCGTGGCGCGGCGAGCGTCCCGACCTCGTGCTCGCCGACTTCACGATGGCCGCGGTCGGGCCCACCGCCGACGCCGTCGGGATCCCCTGGTGGACGACGCACCCTTCCCCCTGCGCGATCGAGGCGCGGAGCGGCCCGCCGTCGTACGTCGGCGGGTGGCGCCCCGGGCGGGGACCCCTGGGGCGTGCGCGGGACGCGGCCGGCCGGCGGTTCGTGCGGGGCTTCAAGAGCGTGGCGCCGCGGCTCGCCGGGGCGCGGCTCGACGACGTCGGGCTGTCGTCGCTGTACCGCGTGGACGGGTCGGAGGCCATCTACTCCGCCGAGCGGGTGCTGGCACTGGTGCCGGGGGCGATCGAGTACCCGCGGGCGCTCCCGGCCGCGGTGCGGTACGTGGGGCCGGTGCTGTACACGCCCTCGCCCTCCCGTCGTCCTCTCGTGCTGCGCCCTGGGTGCCGGCACGTGCTCGTGACGGCCGGGACGCACGTGGCGTGGCACCGGGAGGCGCTGGTCGGGGCTGCTTCCCGGGCGGCGGCGGTGCTGGCCGCGCGGGATGTGGAGCTGCACCTGAGCCTGGGGCGGGCGGGGGCCTCACTGCCTGCGGGCGTGTCTGTTCCCGACGGTCTGGCCGTCCACGACGTCGTCGACTACACCCGCGACCTGGGGCGCTTCGACGCCGTCGTCCACCACGGCGGCTCCGGCGTCCTCGGCCACACGCTCGCCGCCGGCCTGCCGTCGGTCGTGTGGCCGGTCGACTACGACCAGCCCGACCACGCGGCGCGCCTGGTCGACGCGGGCGTGGCGGTGCGGCTGGAGCACCCGGAGCGGCTGGCGGAGGCGGTGGTGCGGGTGCTGGAGGACCCGTCGTGCCGCGACGCCGCGGGGGCGGTCGCTCGCACCATCGCGGCCCGCCCCGCCCTCGAGACCATCACCGCCGCCGTACGCGCGCGGCTGGGGGTGTGAGCGCGTCGAGTTGGGTTGGACGGCGCGGCGTGGGCGTCGAGTTGGGTCGGACGGCGCGGCGTGGGCGTCGAGGTGGGTTGAACGGCGCGGCGGGGGGCGTCGAGGTGGGTTGAACGGCGCGGCGGGAGCGTCGAGTTGGGTTGTACGCCGTGGTGCGGGCGGGGACTCGTCGCTGCGTACGTGACAACTCGACGACAGCCGGTGCCGGTCATCCACAGATCACCACCAAGAGGTGGTCATCGCACACGTGTTCGACTAGAGTGGGGTCATGGATCGGGGGACCCAGCACACGGCGGCGACGGCGGCGACTGCGTTGATCGACGCGGTCCGCGAGCGCGCGACGGCGGCTCGTCTTGCGGAAGCGGCTGCGTTCGTCGCGGTGGGTGACTGGGCGGCTGCGCACACCTCTGAGGAGGTCGTGGGGGATCCGATCACGGTGCTGGGTGAGTGGCACGAGGAGTCCTACGCCGAGACCCTGGCCGGGGACCAGTTCCTCGAGCTGGGTGGGCCGGGGGCGCCGGTGGTGGCGGAGTTCTGCATCGGCGAGGTCGCCGCTGCTCGGGGGTGCTCGTTCGACGCCGCACGGCGACTGGTCGGCGACGCGATCGAGCTGCGCTACCGCCTCCCCCGGGTCCACGCCCGGATCGCCGCGGGCGAAGTCGACGTCTGGCGAGGACGCCGAATCGCCCAGACCACGCGCACGCTGACCTTCGAGGCGGCGGGGTTCGTGGACCGGCACGTCGCGTACGTCGCGCACAAGGCCACCGGCCCCGAGGTCGACCGGCTCGTGGCCGAGGCCGCGGCTCGGTTCGACCCCGAGACCACCGAGGCCGAGCGGGCCGAGGCCGACGGAGGACGCCACCTGACGATCGAGCTGGGCGACGTCGGCTACGCAGATCCGTTGACCGGGACCATCCGCGGCACGGTGGACGTCCACGGGACCCTCGACCTCGCCGACGCGCTCGACCTGGAACGCACGGTCGCGCACGTCGCGCGGCAACTGACCGAGCTGGGCTGCGACCAGGACCTCGACGTCCGCCGCTCCATCGCCCTCGGTGAGATCGCCCGGCGCTGCGACGGGGTGGCGACGTTGGAGTACGACGCGGACCAGCCGCCCACGCAGCCGCCCACGCCGACGCGGACACGGCGGGAGGTGGTGCTGTTCGTGCACCTCGACCAGGCCGCCATCACCGGCACCCTCAACGGATTCGGCCCCGGGATCGACGCCTGCACGGGCGCGACCGGCATCGACCTCGCCCGCCTCGACACCCCCGGCGCACCGCGAGGGGTCGTCACGGCCGAGCAGGTCCAGGCCTGGTGCGCCAGCCCCGACACCACCGTCACGATCAAGCCGGTCATCGACCTCAACCTCGACGACGCCGGGAACGGCTACAGCCCACCGGACCGGATCGCCGACCACGTCAGAGCCCGCTGGCCGAGATGCGTCTTCCCATACTGCACCCGCTCATCGAGAACCGCCGACCTCGACCACTGCCGCGCCTACGACGACAACGGCCCACCCGGCCAGACCTCGACGACCAACCTCTTCCCGCTCTGCCGACGCCACCACCGCATGAAGACCCACCGCGAGATGACCACCGGCAACAAGTGGACCTACCGCCCCACCCACCCAGACAACGGCGAACCACCCAGCGCACTCATCTGGACCAGCCCGACGGGCCTGCGCTACCTCGTCGACCGCGACGGCACCCGCGTCTGGCCACCAACAACGACCTAGCGCCACCCCGCCGCCACCGCACCAGCAAGCCGCCCGTCCCCATCCGTGGCCGGGCGGCGCAGCATGCCCCGACCCCGACCCCGATGAGCGCTCAGGCCTCCGGCGTCCGCCCCAGCAGCACGGGTACGACCTGGTGCTCCAGCAAAGGCGCCAGCGGCAGGTCGTCGGGCAGGTCCTCGGGGTCCACCCACCGCACCTCGGCGATCTCGGCGCACGCGACGGGCTCGCCCAGGGCGCGGGCGGTGAACACGGTCGACTCCAGCGTCGCCCCGGGCTCGTTGGCGGCGGCGCCGTGGAACTCCCCGAGCAGCTCGACGTCGGCCAGCTCGACGCCGACCTCCTCGCGGATCTCCCGGATGGCGGCGTCGCGCGCGGTCTCCCCCGGCTCGAGCTTGCCGCCGGGGAGCATGAACCGCGCCGTACCCTCCTTGCGCACGCTCAACAGCCGCCCCCGGTCGTCGCGGAGGCAGACGGCGGCGACGACGAAGTGGAGCGGCTGGGCGGGCACGACCGGCAGGCTAGCGCGTGGGGGCGAAGGTGCGGCGCCCGACGACGACGGCGTCCTGGCCGAGCGGGACGACCGCCGGACTCCCAGGACGACACGACGACCGAGCACGCAGCGCGGCGCGACCACCACGACCGGCCGCGCACCGGCCCGACTAGGGTGAGCGGCGTTCGTGAGGTGCCCCGCGAGCACGGTCCGGAGAGACAACCGGAGCGTGCGGGGAGAATCTGGGAAGCCGGTGAGAGTCCGGCACAGGGCCCGCTGCGGTGACCGTCGCCTGTTCGCGCAGGACGGCGGAAGTCCGAAGACCGGCCTCGCGACGCATCCATCCGATGGCAGAGCGAGCGGGAGCCCCACATGCCACAGCACTACCCCTTCACGGCCGTCGTCGGCTCCGACGACATGATCCTCGCGCTGCTGCTGACGACGGTCAGTCCTGAGATCGGCGGCGTCCTCGTCCGCGGCGAGAAGGGCACGGCCAAGTCCACCGCGGTGCGCGCGCTCGCCGCCGTCCTCCCCCCGATCGACGTGGTCGCCGGCGACCGGTTCTCCTCCGACCCGGCCGACCCGAGCCCCCTGTCGCCGGATGCCCCGTTCGCGGCCGACGCCGGCGTGGAGACCCGCCCGGTGCGGCTCGTCGAGCTGCCCGTCGGTGCCACCGAGGACCGCCTCCTCGGCTCCCTGCACCTGGAGAAGGCGCTGTCGGCGGGCGTGGCGGAGTACGAGCCCGGCCTCCTCGCCCGCGCCCACCGCGGCATCCTCTACGTCGACGAGGTCAACCTCCTCCACGACCACCTCGTCGACCTCCTGCTCGACGCCGCGGCGATGGGCCGCGCGACCGTCGAGCGCGACGGCGTCTCCGTCGTCCACGCCGCCCGCTTCGTGCTCGTCGGCACCATGAACCCCGAGGAGGGCGAGCTGCGCCCGCAGCTCCTCGACCGCTTCGGCCTGACCGTGGAGGTCGCGGCGCCGCGGGAGCCCGCGCTGCGCACGGAGGTCGTACGCCGCCGCCTCGCCTTCGACGCCGATCCCGCCGCCTTCGCGGAGCGGTACGACGCGAGCGAGACCAGCCTGCGCGAGCGCATCGCCGCCGCGCAGGTGCTGGTGACCGAGGTGGCGCTGGGCGACGGCGCCCTGGCGAAGATCGCCGAGGTGTGCGCGGCGTTCGACGTCGACGGCCTGCGCGCCGACATCGTCACGGCCCGCACGGCGATCGCCCATGCCGCCTGGCACGGTCGTCGCCACGTGCTCCGCGAGGACATCCGCGCGGCGGCCCTGCTGGCGCTCCCGCACCGTCGACGCCGCAACCCCTTCGACGCCCCGGGCATCGACGAGGAGCTGCTCGACCGGATCCTCGGGGACGACGAGCCCGACCCCGAGCCGCCCCGGCAGCCGGACCAGCCGGACCAGCCGGACCAGCCGGGACCCGAGGACCAGCCGGGACCCGAGGACCGACCGACCGAGGACAGCCCCGACTCCCCGGGCGACACGCCCCCGCCGAGCACCGACGGCCCGCCGAGCACCGACGGCCCGTCGAGCGAGACACCGCACGCCACCGACGCTGCTCCCGACGGCCCGGACAGCCGGGACGACGCCGAGGCCAGCGAGCCCACCACCCCCACCCCGGGCAGCGCCGAGGTCACGACGGTGGGCGCGGGCGCGCCGTACCGTCCCCGCCTGCTCCGCGTCGCCGGCACCGGCGAGGGCGAGGCGGGCCGCCGCTCCCGCGCGATCACGTCGAACGGTCGTCGCATCGGGAGCACCCCGGGCACCGGGGCGGGCGGCATCGACCTCCCCGGCACCGTCCGCGCCGCGGCGCCCCACCAGCACGGCCGCGGCCGGCGGAGCGGTGCCCTGGTGCTGCGGCCGAGCGACCTGCGCGGGGCGGTGCGGGAGGGGCGGGAGTCGAACCTCGTGCTGTTCTGCGTCGACGCGTCGGGCTCGATGGCCGCGCGCAAGCGCATGCAGCAGGTGAAGACGGCGATCCTGTCGCTGCTGATGGACGCCTACCAGCGCCGCGACAAGGTCGGGCTCGTGACGTTCCGCGGGCTCGACGCCGAGCTCGTCCTCCCGCCGACCGGCTCCGTGGAGGCGGCGGCCCGCCGGCTCGAGGACCTGCCCGCCGGCGGCCGCACCCCCCTCGCCGAGGGCCTCCTCGTCGCCGCGGACGTGCTCCGGCGGGAGCGCATCCGCGACCCGCGCCGCCGTCCGCTGCTCGTGCTCGTCACCGACGGCCGAGCGACCGCGGGCGCCGACCCCGTGGCGCGCTCCCGCCAGGTCGCCGCGTGGCTCGCCGACCAGGGCATCGAGACGGTGGTCGTCGACTGTGAGGCCGGACCGTTCCGGCTCGGGCTCGCCGCCCGCCTCGCGGTCGAGCTGCGCGCCACCCACCTGCCCGTCGACGAGGTGAGCGCCGAGGCCCTGGCCGGCGTCGCGCGCGCGGCGACCTCGCCCGGCAGCCGCGAGCGGGGGGTGGCCTGATGCCGAAGGGCGTCCCGATCACCGTCCCCGACGACGGCCTCACCACGGCGCAGCGCCGCAACCTGCCGCTGCTCATGGTCAACACCGGCGACGGCAAGGGGAAGTCGACGGCCGCGTTCGGGCTCGCGATGCGCGCCTGGAACCAGGGCTGGGACCTCGGGATCTTCCAGTTCGTGAAGTCCGCCAAGTGGCGCATCGGCGAGCAGACCGTGCTCGAGCGCCTCGGCCGGCTCCACGAGGAGACCGGCGAGGGCGGTCCCGTCGACTGGCAGAAGATGGGCTCCGGCTGGTCGTGGAGCCGCAAGGAGGGCTCGGCCGAGGACCACGCCCGCGACGCCGCCGAGGGGTGGGCCGAGATCAAGCGCCGCCTCGCCGAGGAGCGGCACGACCTCTACGTGCTCGACGAGTTCACCTACGTCATGGAGTGGGGCTGGGTCGACGTCGACGACGTCGTCGAGACGCTGGCGAACCGCCCCGGGCGGCAGTTCGTCGTCGTCACCGGGCGCCGCGCGCACCCGCGCCTCGTCGAGATCGCCGACACCGTGACCGACATGGGCAAGGTCAAGCACCAGATGGACCGCGGCCAGAAGGGCCAGCGAGGGATCGAGTGGTGAGCACCGTGAGCTCCCGGAGCACCGCGCTCCCCCGCCTGGTCGTCGCCGCGCCCGCGTCGGGCCACGGCAAGACGACCGTGACCGCCGGCCTCATGGCGGCCCTGTCCCGCCGCGGGCTCGAGGTCTCGGGCCACAAGGTGGGTCCTGACTACATCGACCCCGGCTACCACGCCCTCGCCACCGGCCGCGTCGGTCGCAACCTCGACCCCCACCTCGTCGGCGAGCACCGCATCGTCCCGCTGCTGCTCCACGGCGCGCGCACGCCGCGGCCCGCCGACGTCGCCGTCGTCGAGGGCGTCATGGGCCTCTTCGACGGTCAGATCGGCGGTGACGGCTTCTCCTCGACCGCCCACGTCGCGGGGCTCATCCAGGCGCCCGTCGTGCTGGTCACCGACATCTCGTCCGCCTCGCGGACCGTGGGGGCGGTGCTGGCGGGACTCGCGTCGTACGACCCCGGCGTCCGCGTCGCGGGCGTCGTGCTCAACAAGGCGGGCTCGCCGCGGCACGCCGAGGAGGTACGCCGGGCGGTCGCCGGCGTCGGCATCCCGGTGCTCGGCGTGCTGGGCCGCGACGACGCCATCGTCGCGCCGAGCCGCCACCTGGGCCTCGTGCCCGCCGCCGAGCGGGGGGACGCGGCCACGGCCCTCGACCGGCTCGCCGCGCAGGTGGCCGAGCGGATCGACCTCGACGCGGTGCTCGAGATCGCCCGCAGCGCCCCCGACCTCGACGCGGAGCCGTGGGACCCGCGGGCGGAGGTCACGGCCCCGAGCGCCACCCACACCACCGAGCGCCCCCGCATCGCCGTCGCCGGGGGCCGGGCGTTCACCTTCACCTACGCCGAGACGACCGAGCTGCTCGAGGCCGCCGGCTGCGAGGTCGTCGTCGTCGACCCGACGACCGACGCGGCGCTGCCCGAGGGCGTGCGGGGCATCTACCTGGGCGGCGGCTTCCCCGAGATGCACGCCGCGGCGATCAGCCGGAACGCGGCGCTGCGCGACGACCTGCGGTCCGCCGTCGCCGCCGGCGTGCCGACGGTGGCGGAGTGCGCGGGGCTGCTCTACCTCGCCGACCGCCTCGACCACGCCCCCATGGTCGGCGCGCTGCCCGCGACGGCGGCGATGACGGGCCGGCTGTCGCTGGCCTACCGCAGCGCGACCTCTGCCACGCCGACGCTGCTCGGCCGCCCCGGCGAGACCGTCACGGGCCACGAGTTCCACCGCACGCGCGTCGAGCCGCCGGCCGGCACGGGCGGCGAGCACGACCCGGCCTGGACCCTCGAGCCCACCGCGGCCCACCCCCGCACGGACGACGGCTTCGCGAGCGCGACGCTGCACGCGTCGTACCTGCACGTCCACTGGGCCGGCCACCCCCACCTGGCGCAGCGGTTCGTCGACGCGGTGCGGGCCGCGGAGCCCCACCGGGGCGGCCGCGCGACCGCTCCCCGCGGGCCGGAGCCCGTCGTCGCGGCGCCGTCCGAGGCGCCCCACGACCCCCTGCGGCACCACGGCGACGTCGAGACCGCGGCCCCGGACGGGACGCCGCTCGTCGACTTCGCGGTCAACACCTACGACGCTCCCCCGCCGCCCTGGCTGCTCGACGCGCTGCGGGCGTCGCTGGAGGACGTGGGCGCCTACCCCGACGTACGCCGCGTGCGGGCCGTCGAGGCCGCGATCGCCCGGCGGCACGGCCGCGACCCCGCCGAGGTGCTGGCCGTCGCCGGCGTCGCCGAGGCGTTCACGCTCGTGGCGCGCGCCCGCGCCTGGCAGCACCCGCTCGTCGTGCACCCGCAGTTCACGGAGCCCGACGTCGCGCTGGCCGCGGCCGGCACGCCGGCGCGCCACCTCGTGACGCGGGCCGAGGACGGGTTCGCGCTCGACCCGAGCCAGGTGCCGGAGGCGGCCGACCTCGTCGTCGTCGGCAACCCGACCAACCCCACGGGTCGTCTGCACCCCGCGGCGGCGCTGCGCTCGCTCACGCGCCCGCAGCGCCTGGTCGTCGTCGACGAGGCGTTCATGGACGCCGTACCGGACCAGCGGCACGCCCTCGCCGACGCCCCCGTGCCCGGGCTGCTCGTGCTCCGCAGCCTCACGAAGCTGTGGGGCATCCCCGGGGTGCGGGCGGGCTACGTGCTCGGCGAGCCGGCCGTGCTCGACGCCCTGCGGGCCGTGCAGACCCCCTGGTCGGTCTCGTCGGCCGCGCTGGCCGTGCTGCGCGCCACCACGGAGCCGGAGGCGCTGGCGGAGGCGGCGGCCCGGGTACGCCGCCTGGTCACCTGGCGCGGCGTCCTCACCTCCGGCCTCGACGACCTCGACATCCCGCACCTGCCGGGATCGGCCCCGTTCGTGCTCGCCCGACCGGGCGCCGGGGTGCGCGAGGCGCTCCGCGTCGACGGGTTCGCGCTGCGCCGCGCCGACACGTTCCCGGGGCTCGACGCGAGCTGGGTGCGGATCGCCGTGCGGCCGCCCGAGCGCACCCGGCCGATGCTCACTGCGCTGGGAGCGCTGACGAGCGGCGTCCCGATGCTCTAGGGTGCCCCTGCGGGCTCGATGAAGCCGGTGTGATTCCGGCGCAGTCGCGCTACTGTGACGCCCCTCCTCGCTGCACCAGGTCGATCCCTGGCGGCGGAGGTGGGACGGAGCCAGACCTGACGGTCCGCTTTCATCCCCACGACCAGGGACGCTTGCATCCCTGAGGAGGAACGACCATGTCGATCTCTGCCCCCATCTCCGCCTCCGCCGACCTCGAGGCGCCGTCGATCCCGCTCCGCGCGCTCGCGCCCTGGGCCCTGTTCTTCGGCCTGCTGGCGCTGCTGGCCCTCTTCTTCGTCTCCGCCGACCAGGGCGCCGTGTCGATCCCGGCCGGCACGGCGATCCACGAGTGGGTCCACGACGGCCGGCACCTGCTCGGCTTCCCCTGCCACTGAGCGCGGGTCCGACCATGACGACGATCCAGGGGACCCGTGCGCCCGCGGGCGGACGCACCCTGCTGACGCCGCGCGCCCTGCTGGTGCGCGGACTGCTCGCCGGGCTCGTGGCGGGCCTGCTCGCCTTCGCGGTGGGCTTCGCCGTCGGCGAGCCGCCCATCGACGACGCGATCGCACTGGAGGAGTCGGCCTCCGCCAGCGCCCCGGCCGACGAGCCCGCCGCGGACCACGACCACGCGGAGGGCACGGCGGCGCACGCGCACTCCGACTCCGACGAGGCCGCGGACGAGGGCCACTCCCACGGTGAGTCCGGCCCGAGCCGCACCACGCAGAAGACGGTGGGGCTGCTGACCGCCACCGTCGTCGTCGGCACCGCGCTCGGCGGCCTCGTCGCCCTGGTGGCGGCGGCCGTCATGGGCCGGCTCGGGCGGCCCGGGCGCCGCATCCGTCCCACGGAGGCCGTCGCGCTCGCCAGCGTCCTCGGCTTCGTGGCGGTGGCGCTCGTGCCGTGGATGAAGTACCCGGCGGCCCCGCCCGCGGTGGGCTCCGGCGACACGATCGGCGAGCGCACCGGGCTCTACTTCGCGTTCCTGCTGGTGTCGGTGCTCGCGGCGATCGGCGCGACGTACCTCGGCCAGCGGCTGTGGAGCGCCGTCTCCCCGTTCGCGGGGGTGGTCGGCGGTGGGTTGGCGTACGTCGCCGTGGTCGGCGTGGCCGCCGCGGTCATGACGCCGGTGAACGAGCTCGGCGACTTCCCGGCCGACGTGCTGTGGGAGTTCCGGCTGTCGTCGCTGCTCACGCTGGCCGCGATGTGGGCCGGCATCGCCGTGGTGCTCGGCGCGCTCGTGGGTCGCCTCGCGGCGGCCGACGACGCCGACCGGGCCCGACGGGACCTCGCGGCCTCGCTCTGATGGTCCGACCGTCCCGCGGTGCGGCACGGGCCGCGGGGCTCGCGCTGGGGGTCGCCCTCGACCAGCTGGTCGGCGACCCCCGGCGCGGTCACCCCGTCGCCGGCTTCGGCCGGGTGGCGGGGGCCCTCGAGCAGCGGATGCACGCCGACTCCCGGGCGCGGGGCGCGGCGTACTCCCTGCTCCTCGTCGGCTCGACGACCGTGCTCGGGGCGGCCGTCGAGCGGCGGGTACGCCGCGGCGCACCCGCGCTCGAGACCGTCACCGTCGCGGCGGCGACCTGGGCCGTGCTCGGGGCGCGCTCGCTCGACCGCGAGGCGGCGGCGGTCCAGGCGCTGCTGGACGCCGGCGACCTGCCGGGGGCGCGGCAGCGACTGACGCACCTCGTGGGGCGGCGGACCGCCGAGCTGTCGCCCGAGGAGGTCGCCCGTGCCGTCGCGGAGTCGGTCGCGGAGAACACGTCCGACGCCGTCGTCGCGCCGCTCGTGTGGGGTGCCGTCGCCGGGGTGCCGGGACTCGTCGGCTACCGCGCCGCGAACACGCTCGACGCGATGGTCGGGCACCGCAACGCTCGGTTCGAGCGCTTCGGCTGGGCCTCCGCGCGGCTCGACGACGTGCTCAATGTGCCGGGCGCCCGGTTGTCCGCGCTGCTGGCCGCGGCCGCCGCGCCGCTGGTCGGCGGGCGACCCCGGGACGCGTTCCGGGCCTGGCGGCGCGACGCCGGCGCGCACCCCTCCCCCAACGCCGGCCCGGTCGAGGCGTCGTTCGCCGGAGCGCTGGGGGTCAGGCTGGGTGGCCGGACGGTGTACGGCGCTCCTGGTGCTCCCGCGCGCGTCGAGGACCGTCCGGTGCTCGGCGACGGCCGCGCGGTCGAGGTCCGCGACATCGCCCGCGCCCGTCACCTCGCCCGCCTCGTCGACCTCGGCGCGGCGGTGGTGGCGGTGGCTGTTGCGTCGAGTTGGGTCGGACGGCGCGGCAAATTCGTCGAGGTGGGTCGAACGGCGCACTGACCGCGACCGTTCGACCCAACTCGATGCGCACGCCGCGACCGTTCGACCCAACTCGATGCGCACGCCGCGCCCGTCCGACCCAACTCGACGCGGCCGAACCTGCGCGCCTCAGCCGACGCGGCGCGCGACCCAGGCGAGGGCGGTGGGGACGTCGGGGGCGAGGTCGCCGGGGTGGTGGGCGCTGGGGCGGCGCACCACCACGACGGGCAGGCCCAGCTCGCGGGCCGCGTCCAGCTTCGCCTGCGTCAGCGGGCCGCCGGAGTCCTTCGTCACCAGCACGTCCGCCGCGTGCTCCGTCAGCAGCGCCCGCTCCCCCTCCAGCGTGTAGGGGCCCCGGTCGAGCAGCACGCGCCAGGCCGCCGGCACCTCGATCTCCGGCGGGTCCACCACCCGCGCCAGCACCGCCGCCGCGCGCAGCGGCTCCACGCACTCGTCCAGCCCCTGCCGGCCGATCGTCAGGAACGGCCGCGCGCCGATCCCCGCCGCCGCCCGCGCGGCACCGGCCACGTCGTCCACCCACGTCCACGCGTCCGCCCCGGGCAGCGCCGCCCACCCGGGACGCTCGAGCCGCAGCAGCGGTACGCCGCGGGCGGCGCACGCCGCGACCGCGTTCGCCGAGATGACCCGGGCGAAGGGGTGCGTCGCGTCGACGACGGCCGCGACCTCGTGCTCCACGAGCCAGCGGCCGAGCCCCTCGACGCCACCGAAGCCACCGACCCGGACCTCGCCCACGGGGAGACGCGGACGGGCGACCCGTCCGGCCAGGGACGACACGACGGACCGGCCCTCGGCGACGAGCCGGGCCGCCAGGTCACGGGCCTCGGCCGTGCCGCCGAGCACGAGGATCACCGCGCGCTCCCCGGGGGCAGCAGGCGCAGGTCGGCGGGTGCCCCGGAGGCCACGAGGTCCAGCAGGGCATCGACGTCGAGGTGCTCCTCCACGAGGTCGCCGAGGAGGTCGAACCGGCGCTCCCGCGCGGCCGCGAACGAGACGTCCGACGGCGTCCAGGCCACGCCGACCGCCGCGGCCACCTCCCGCAGCAGTGCCCGCCGCAGGCCGTCGGACTCCAGGGACCCGTGCCACATCGTGCCGAGCACCGCCCCGGACCGCGCGCCGCCGAGGAACTCCTCGTCCGCACCGCGGGAGATCCGCCCGTGGTGGATCTCGTAGCCCGCCGCGGGCTCCCCCAGCGCCGTACCCCGCGGCAGCCGCAGCGTCTTCTCCGCGTGGAAGGTGGTCGTGACGTCCAGCAGCCCCAGCCCGGCGACGTCCTCCCCGGGCGCGCCCTCGACCCCCTCGGGGTCGCGCACCCGCGTGCCGAGCATCTGGAAGCCGCCGCAGATGCCGAGCACCGGCCGGCCCTCCGCCGCGTGCGCGGCGATCGCCCGGTCGAGCCCGCGCTCGCGGAGCCACGCGAGGTCCTCGATCGTCGCGCGGGTGCCGGGCAGCACCACCAGGTCGGCGTCGGCCAGCGCTGCGGACGACGAGGCGAAGACGACGTCCACGCCCGGCTCCAGCCCGAGCGCGTCGACGTCGGTGAAGTTGCTGATCCGCGGGAGGCGCACCACGGCGACGCGCAGTGCGGCACGCCCGTCGCCCGCCCGGCGGCCGGCGAGGTCGAGCGCGTCCTCCGAGTCGAGCCAGACGTCGGGCCGCCAGGGCAGCACGCCGTACGTCGGCCGCCCGCTCAGCCGCTCCAGCTCCGTCAGCCCCGGCGCGAGCAGGGCCGGGTCACCGCGGAACTTGTTGACGACGAAACCGGCCACGAGGGCCTGGTCGGCCGCCTCCAGCAGGGCGACCGTCCCGTGGAACGCGGCGAAGACCCCGCCGCGGTCGATGTCGCCGACCACGACCACGGGCATGCCCGCATGGCGCGCCAGGCCCATGTTGACGTAGTCGCCCGCCCGCAGGTTGATCTCGGCGGGACTGCCCGCCCCCTCCGCCACGACCACGTCGTAGCGGGAGGAGAGGTCGTCGTACGCCGCGTGCGCCGCCTCCGCCAGGTGCCGCCGGCCCGTCTCCCAGTCGGCCGAGGAGACCGTGCCGCCGGGACGACCCATGACGACCACGTGGCTGCGGCGCTCCCCGCCCGGCTTGAGGAGCACCGGGTTCATCGCCGCCTCGGGCTCGGCCCGCGCCGCGAGCGCCTGCGTCCACTGCGCGCGCCCGATCTCGGCGGTCTCGTCGCCGCCGGGCACCCGGGCGCACACCATCGAGTTGTTCGACATGTTCTGCGCCTTGAAGGGCGCGACCCGCAGGCCGCGGCGCGCGAACGCACGGCACAACCCCGTGGTGACGACCGACTTCCCGGCGTCCGACGTCGTCCCGGCGACCAGCAGCGACCCTCGCACCGGGCGAGGCTATCGGCCCCCGTCGGGGGTCAGCCCTCGCGGGTCACCCGCATCTCGCGATCACCGAACCGCACCACGTCGCCGTCGACCAGCGTCGCCGCCCGGCCGGCGGTCAGCTCCCGCGCGACACCACCGCGGTTGATGAACGACCCGTTCGTCGACCCGCGGTCCATGACGACGAGCGACCCCTCGGGCGACAGGTGGAACTGCGCGTGGGTCTTCGACAGCGACATGTCGGTGGACTGCAACGGCACCAGGTGCGCGACCTGCTCCCCCGGTCGCGCGTCCGGCTTGCGGCCGACGAGCCCGAGGCCTGCGACGACGAAGCTCTCGCCGCTGTCGAACGTCACCCGCCAGCGCGTCATCGCCTTCCCCGCCCGCGTGGAGTCGCGGTCGGCCGGCGGACCCTGCGGCGTCGGCGGTGCCTGCGGCGGGCGCGGGGGCGCGGTCTGCTCGGGTACGTCGCGGCGACGCCGCCCCGGCTGCGGAGGCCGCTGCGCGCCGGGCGCCCCGCCGGGGCCCGGCTGGCCCGGCTGGCCCGGCTGGCCCGGCTGGCCCGGCTGGCCCGGCTGCCCCGGCTGCGGCGGGGCCGGGGGGCGCTGCTGCGGCGGAGGCTGGACGGGCGGCTGGGCGGGACGCGCGGGCTGCTGCGCCACCGCAGGCTGCCGGGCCGGCGTCGGGGCCGACTCCGGGGCCGCGGGTCGCTGGCCCGACTGCCCCGACTGCCCCGACTGGCCCGCCGGTGCGGCGGGGCGGCTGGGCGGCGGCGTGACCGGGGCCGGGCGCAGGCGCATCGCGGTGAGGTTGACGACGTGGCGCGGCCCGTCGTCGGAGTCCGGCTCCTCCTCGATCGCACGCGGGCGCACGTCGAGCACGACCGAGCTGGCGATGACGTCGTGGAAGCCCCGGCGCTGGCGACCGGGGTCGGTCACGACGGTCCACGCCAGCGTGACGAGGCCGAAGCCGAGGGGCACGGTGCCGGCGGCGACAATGAGGGACCGCATGACGGCGGGGCCGATGCCGATCGGCGTACCGGTGCCGTGGTGGACCACCCGGAGCCCCAGCAGCGCCTTGCCGGGCGTGAGGCCCCGCAGGCCCGTGAGCACCGCGAAGAGCAGCCCCACGAGGAGCACGCCGAGCACGACGACGATCCAGCCGAGGACCGGCTGACCGGCGTCGATGAGGAGGAACCACGACGCCACGCCGATGCCGGCCATGAGACCCCAGCCGAGCAGGCGGTCGATGGCCAGAGCGAGGAACCGGCGGTCGATCTCGGCTGCGGGAGCCGAGGGGCCGTCGGAGGAGGCAGTCGTCATCAGGGATTGGCCACCTGGATCGTGAGTCCGTCACCGAGGTCGATGATCGCGCCGGGGATGAGCTGCACGGCGATGCCGGGCTGGAGGTCCTCCGGCGGGAGGCCGGGCTGCACCAGCACGGTCCCGTTGGTCGAGCCCATGTCGGTGACGATCGCGCTGCCGTGGTCGACCCCGGAGCCCGGGCGCACCTCGAGGTGGGTCGAGGAGATCTCCTGCTGCGGGCTCGGCACCGTCACCAGGCGCGGCTGCTCGGCGGAGGTGAAGCGCCGCGCCTCGGGGGCACGCCCGACGAGGATGGCCCGGTCGACGTCGACCGTCTCGCCGCTGGAGAACACCAGCCGTGCCACCGGACGCGCGGTCACGCTGGGCGCGGGCGGCTGGCCCGGGATGCCGCGCGGCGGCGCGAGCTGCCCGGGGTCGAAGCCCCCGCCACCACCCTGCGTCATGCCGTCGTGGGTCTGCGCGTCCTCGTCACGGTCGGGGGCGGGCGCGGGAGGCGCGGGCGCCCAGCTCGGCGGCGCGGGCGGCGGCGGGGACGCCGCGGCCCACGACGGCGGAGCGGGCAGGGCGCCGGTGTCGGAGTCGTCCGGCTCGGGCTGCGACGGGCCGACGCCCAACGGGTCGTCCCCGGAGTAGTCCGGCGCCGACGGCACCTCCTCCGCCTGCATGCCGGGGCGCGACGACAGGTGGAACCCGGCCATCGTGCGGTCGTCCTCGTCCGCGTCCGCGTCGGGCAGGCCGAACGGCGGGGCCGGCGGAGCGGTAGGAGCGGGCGGGGCCACCCGGGCGTCGGGCAGGACCGGCGAGAACGACGTCGCGCCGTCGTCCGGCTCCACGGGAGGCGCCTCTATCTGCGACTCGACCGGCGACGCGGACAGCACGGGCGAGAACGACGTCGTGCCGTCGTCCGGCTCGACCGGCGGGGCCTCGAGCTCGTCAGCGCTCTCGGCCGCCTCGCCGAAGGGGGCCGCCGGCGCCTGCGGCGCGAGGAGGGGCGGGGAGACGATCGTGGCGTCCTCGGCGGGAACGTCGACGAAAGGGTGCGCCGGGGGCTCCGGCGCCGGCTCCTCCTGCGGCTCCGCGACGAGCTCGACCGGCTCCGGCTCCGCCTCGACCTCCGGCTCCAGCTCGACCTCCGGCTCCGCCTCGACCAGCGCCGCCTCGTCGGTGGCGGCGCCCTCGTCGGGGGTGTCGCCGAGCGGCCCCACGGCGGCGGGCACGGCGGGGGCGGCGGCCAGGGAGGCGGCGGCCGCGCCGTACGCCCCGTCCTTCCGTGCCTCGTCGACCTCGTCGAGGGCGGCGTCGTCCACGGGGGCTGCGACGGGACCCGCGTCGGGAGCCCCGACCGGCGCGGCGGGTGCCGCGTCGTCGACGGCGGCGGGCGCGACGACGGCGGGGGCGTCGACCCGGGAGACACGCACGAGACCGGACCCGATGGGCAGGTCGGCAGCGCCGCCCTCGGCGCCCTCGGGCTGCTCGACGGTCACGGTGACGGCGGTGACGGAGGAGACGGTGCGCTCGACCCAGGTGCCGCCGGCCGTGCCGGACACCTCGGTCTCGTCGTCGTCCTGGCGCAGCAGCACGGTGGCGGCGCCGCGCACCACCACGCGCACCTCGCCGTCGTCGCCGTCGCTGAGCAGCACGAACGCCGGCAGGTCGCGCAGACCCGACGCGATGAGGGCGTCGAGCACCTCGTCGAACGCGGCGCCGTCGTCGACGAGCTCCCAGAGGGCGGCGACGCGGTGCTTGTGGGTGGGCGGGAGGAGGACGCTGGCGCCGGTCCCGAACACGGCGAACCAGGCGCCGGGACGGTAGGACCGTGCGGCGCCGGTGGTGACGTCGTCTGTCATGGAAGTGCTCCCAGCTTCTCCTCGAGACTCATCCGCTGCTGCTCAGAGTCGTAGACCTGCCCGGCCCTCGCCAATCCCACCACATCGACCACCACCGCAGTGGCGTTGTCCTCGCCACCCGCCTCCACCGCGGCCTGCACGACCCGCTCGGCCGCGTCGCGGGGGTCGGTGGCGTCGCGGAGGATCTGCTCGATCTCGGCGTCGTCGATCATCCCGTTCACCCCGTCGCTGCACAGCACGATCCGCTCGGCGGAGGTGAGCGGCAGGAGGAAGAAGTCGGGCTGCGCGAAGCTGGCGCCCCCGAGCGCCCGGGTGATGACGTTGCGTCGGGGGTGGGTGCGCATCTCGGCCGCGGAGATCTCCCCGGCGTCGTGGAGCTCCTGCACGAGGGAGTGGTCGGTGCTCACCTGGTCGAGCTCGCCGTCGCTCAGCTTGTAGATGCGGGAGTCGCCGAGGTTGGCGAGCAGCCACTTCGGCCCGCCCTCGTCCTCGACGACGAGCGCGACGACCGCGGTGGTGCCGGAGAACCAGTCGGTCTCCCCGGCGGCGTGCTTGGCCTCGGCCAGCTCGAGGAGGCGGTCGTGGCAGGCGCGGAGGGTCGTGATGACGAGGGCGGCCCCCTCCCGCGAGCTGCAGCTCGGGCTGCCGAGCCGCGTGAACTCGTCGATGACGAGGCGGCTGGCGACGTCGCCGTCCGCGTGGCCGCCCATCCCGTCGGCGACGACGAAGACGGGGGGCTGGGCCAGGAAGGCGTCCTGGTTCTGCGACCGGACCCGTCCCACGTCGGAGGCGGACCCGTGGTGGAGCTCGACTTCGTTCACGCCTCGGATCCGTCCTTCCACCGTGGTGCGCGGGGGCGGAGCAGTAGCGTGGAGGGGATGTCCTCGCAGACCGCACCCCCGGCGTACCGCAGCCTCGCCGACCAGCTCCGCGCCTGGTCGGACGACCGGCTGGGTCGGCTGCTGGGTGAGCGCCCTGACCTCGCCACTCCTGCTCCCCACGACTCCCGGCAGCTCGCCTCCCGAGCCGCTACCCGTGCCTCCGTGCTGCGTGCGCTCGACCGGCTGGACGCGGCCGAGCTGCGGGTGCTGCATTCCCAGGCGCTCGTGACACAAACCCCGCACTGGACGGCGGCCGACGTCCTCGGGGTCGACCCGGCCGACGTGGCCCCGGTGCTGGACCGCCTGGTCGACCTCGCCCTGGTCTGGCAGGCGCCCGACGGGCTGCGTCCGGTGACCACCGTCCCCGACGCGTTGTCCGTCGGTCCGCCGGAGACCCGGGTGCCGATCGAGCCGTTGACCGCCGAGGCGTGGGACCGCGCCAAGGTCGAGGACCGGCTCGCCGGGCTGTCCGACCCCGCCCGCGCCCTGCTCGACCACGTGCACGCCCACGGCGGGCGCGGCACCACCAAGGAGGACCCCACCACGGCGTCCCGCTCCGACAGCCCGATCGGGGAGCTCGTCACCGCCGGGCTGCTCGTGCCGAAGGGACGGGGCGAGGTGCGGGTGCCGGGCGAGGTCGGGATCGTGCTGGGGGTCGACGCCGGCCCGGCGACGGCGCCGGAGCTCCTCACCTCCGAGCGCGCGGCGGCGGTGGTCGACCGTGCGGGCGCGGGCGCGGCCTTCGAGCTGGTACGGCGCGCGGAGCTGCTCCTCGACACCTGGGGCACCCGCCCGCCCGGTCTCCTGCGGGGCGGCGGGCTCGGCGTGCGCGACCTGCGCAACGTGGCCGGTCTCCTCGGCGTCGCCGAGGGCGAGGCCGCGCTCCTCGTCGAGACCGTCCACGCCGCCGGCCTGCTCGCGGAGGGGGCCGACGGCGACGGCGACCCCGTGTGGGTCCCGACGGACGCGTACGACGCGTGGTCGACGCGCTCCGTCGCGGAGCGCTGGCGCGTGCTGGTCGAGGCGTGGCTCGGTTCGCCCCGGCTCGTCGGTCTCGTCGGCCGCCGCGACGAGCGCTCGAAGAAGGCGCCCAACGCGCTGGAGCCCGACCTCACGCACCCGGTGGCGGTGGAGACGCGCCGCACGACGCTGGAGGTGCTCGGCTCGCTGCCCGCGGGCCGCGTGCTCGCGACGGGCACCGGTGTGCCGTCGCTGGTCGCCCACGTCGCGTGGCTGCGGCCGCGTCGCCCCTCCCTGCGGGACGACGTCGTCGCCTGGACCCTGGACGAGGCCGCCGTGCTCGGCCTCGTCGCGCTCGGCGGCCTGACTCGGGCCGGCCGCACGCTGCTGGACGGCGATCCCGCGGGCGCCGTGGCCGCGCTCGACGCGCTGCTCCCCGACCCGGTCGACAAGGTGCTGCTCCAGGCGGACCTCACGGCGGTGGCACCGGGGCCGCTCGAGGCGGAGGTCGCGCGACGGCTGCAGCTCGTCGCCGACCTGGAGTCGGCGGGCGGCGCGGGGGTCTACCGGTTCACCAAGGGCTCGGTCCGGCGCGCCTTCGACGTGGGCTGGTCGGCCGCCGAGGTGCACGCGTTCGTCGCGGAGGTCTCGGCGACCCCGGTGCCGCAGCCGCTCAGCTACCTGGTCGACGACGTGGCCCGCACCTTCGGCACGCTGCGGGTCGGCCACGCCGAGGCGTTCATCCGCACCGACGACGAGGCCGCCCTCACCGTGCTGGAGCGCGACCCGCGCGCCGCGTCCCTGGGCCTGCGCCGCATCGCGCCGACGGTGCTCATCAGCACGACACCGCTCGACGTGCTGCTCCCCCGCCTCCGCGACCTCGGCACCGCACCCGTCGTCGAGGCACCCGACGGGACCGTGCGCGTCGCCCGGCCCGACGTCCTGCGCGCGCGGACGGCTCGGGCGCGCCGTACCGCCGCCGGGGCGACCGCCGCCCGCGAGGCCGCGCAGGTCAGCGCCGTCGTCACCGCGGTGCGGGCGGGCGACCGGGCCGCGGACTCGCGTCCCGCGCCCGCCCCCGGCGAGCGGGCCGGGGCAGCTGCCGGTCCGACGAACCCCGCCGCCGCGCTGACCACGCTGCGGGAGGCGGTGGAGGCACGGGCGACGGTGCGGATCGCCTACGTCGACAACCACGGCAGCTACCTCGAGCGCGTCGTCGACCCCGTGCGGGTCGAGGGCGGGCAGCTCACCGCGTGGGACCACCGCAGCGAGGAACAGCGGCTCTTCGCGGTGCACCGCATCACCGCGGTGGACGCGGTCTGAGGAGGGCATCCGTACCCTTGTCGGGTGAACGGCCCCCTGATCGTCCAGTCCGACAAGACGCTGCTCCTCGAGGTCGACCACGAGCAGGCGGCCGAGTGCCGCAAGGCGATCGCCCCCTTCGCCGAGCTCGAGCGCAGCCCGGAGCACATCCACACCTACCGGCTCACCCCGCTGGGCCTGTGGAACGCGCGCGCCGCCGGCCACGACGCGGAGCAGGTCGTGGACACGCTGCTCACCTACAGCCGCTACCCCGTGCCGCACGCCCTGCTCGTCGACGTCGCCGAGACGATGGCGCGCTACGGCCGCCTGCGCCTCGACAAGCACCCCGTGCACGGCCTCGTGCTGGCGACCACCGACCGTCCGGTGCTCGAGGAGGTGCTGCGCGCGAAGCGGGTGCAGGGCATGCTCGGCGAGCGCGTCGACCCCGACACCGTCGCCGTGCACCCCTCCGAGCGCGGCAACCTCAAGCAGGCGCTGCTGAAGATCGGGTGGCCCGCGGAGGACTACGCGGGGTACGTCGACGGCGAGGCCCACCCCATCAGCCTCGTGACCGACGGGTGGGAGCTGCGGCCCTACCAGCAGGAGGCGGCCGAGTCGTTCTGGCACGGCGGCTCCGGGGTGGTCGTGCTGCCGTGCGGCGCCGGCAAGACGCTCGTGGGCGCCGCCTCGATGGCGCAGGCGCAGGCCACGACGCTCATCCTCGTCACCAACACCGTCAGCGCCCGGCAGTGGAAGGACGAGCTCGTCAAGCGGACGTCGCTGACCGAGGACGAGATCGGTGAGTACTCCGGCTCCACCAAGGAGGTCCGGCCCGTCACGATCGCGACCTACCAGGTGCTGACGACTAAGCGGAAGGGCGTCTACCCGCACCTCGAGCTGCTCGACGCCCGCGACTGGGGCCTCATCGTCTACGACGAGGTGCACCTGCTGCCCGCCCCGATCTTCCGCATGACGGCGAACCTGCAGGCACGGCGCCGCATCGGGCTGACCGCCACCCTCGTGCGCGAGGACGGGCGCGAGGGCGACGTCTTCTCGCTCATCGGGCCCAAGCGGTACGACGCGCCGTGGAAGGACATCGAGTCGCAGGGCTGGATCGCGCCCGCCGACTGCGTCGAGGTGCGGGTGACCCTGCCCGAGGACGAGCGGCTGGTCTACGCGACGGCCGAGCCGGAGGAGCGCTACCGCCTCGCGGCCTGCACCTCCCGGAAGACCGCCGTCGTCCGGGACCTCGTCGCGCAGCACGAGGGCCAGCCGCTGCTCGTCATCGGGCAGTACATCGACCAGCTCGACGAGCTCGCCGCCGCCCTCGACGCCCCCGTCATCAAGGGCGAGACGTCGGTGAAGGAGCGTCAGCGGCTGTTCGAGGCGTTCCGCAGCGGCGAGATCAGCCGGCTCGTGGTCTCCAAGGTCGCCAACTTCTCCATCGACCTGCCGTCCGCGGAGGTCGCGATCCAGGTGTCGGGGTCGTTCGGCTCGCGCCAGGAGGAGGCCCAGCGCCTCGGCCGCCTGCTCCGCCCCGGTACGCCACGGCCCGGCGAGGACCGCAAGGTGGCGCGCTTCTACACGGTCGTCTCGCGCGACACGGTCGACGCCGACTTCGCCGCGAACCGCCAGCGGTTCCTGGCGGAGCAGGGGTACGCGTACCGGATCGTCGACGCGGACGAGCTGGGGGTCTGAGAAAACTCGGAGGCGGCGCGGGTCCGGCCCGGGGACAATCCGGACCGTGAAGCCCGCCAAGGTCCGTCGTCGTCTGGAGTCCGCGCTCGTCGAGGGCCGGATCACCACGGTCTGGCGCGACGCGTTCGAGATCGCGTCCACGGACGGCCTCGTCGTCGCACTGACCGACGACTGGGTCGTGCTCCACGACCTCGCCGACGGCGTCCACCTCGACGGGCTCGTCGCGCTCCGCCTGCGGGACGTCTCCCGCGTCCTCTTCCGCGACGACGACGCCTACCACCGCCGGGCCCTCGCGGCGCTGGGGGTGGAGGTCGCGACGTACGAGGTCGAGGCTGACGTCGACGCGCGGGGGCTGCTGGCCCGCGCCCAGGCCGAGGACCGGCTCGTCGCCATCCACCTCGAGGTGCTCCGGGGCGAGCCGATGACGCTGGGACGCCTGCTGGACCTGCGCCGGAAGCGGTTCGTCATCCACTACATCGGTCGCGACGGCGAGTGGGCGCGCGAGCCGGAGCGGTGGCGCTACCGGGACGTGACCCGCATCGAGGTCGGGGGGCGCTACCTCGAGGCGCTCGAGCGGTTCGGGGATCCCTTCCCGACCGACTGACGGCCCGCGGCGTACCGCTTCAGCAGGTTCTGCCGACGATCGCCCCGGCGGCGTCACGCGATGGTGACGGAGCGGCCCGCAGCGTGCACCTGCCACAACGTCGGCGCAACGAGCGTGAAACGAACGTCGCAGAGGGTGGGGACCTCCCCGACCCCCGTTTCAGGAGCCCTCGATGCCCCTCCGGTCCTCTGCCCGGTCCCGCACCATCCCTGCCCGCGTCGGGACGACCGCCGCCCTCGTCGCCCTCCTCGGCAGCACCGTCGCCTGCACCTCGACCGGCGGCGGTGACGACGACGAGGTCACCACCGTCACCATCGGCACGCTGCGCGGCCAGCCGCACTTCTACGCCCCGTTCCTCTACGAGGACCACGCCACCGGCGACATCGACTACGAGGTCGTCACCCTCGACACGGCGCCCGCCCTCAACGACGCCCTGCTGAGCGGCACCGTCGACATGGCGGTCGGCTCGATCACCGCGACCATCGCGGGCGCCGCCCAGGGCCGCGAGGTCAAGGTCGTCGCGGCCGCGTCCGACGGCGGCAGCGGCTTCGTCGCCACCGAGGGCATCGACGACATCACCGACCTCGAGGGACGGCCGGTCGGCTACCTGGAGTCGAGCTCGCAGTACGTCGTGCTCCAGCTCCTCCTCGAGGAGGCCGGGATGACCACGGACGACGTCGAGCTCGTCTCGCTCTCCGCACCCGACTTCTTCAACGCGTTCAGCACCGGTCAGGTGGACGCGTTTCTCGCGCCCGAGATCGGCGTCTCCCTCGCGCTCGGTGCGGGCGGCACGGAGCTGGCCTCGCCGTACGAGACCGAGATCGGCCGCGTCAACATCGGCCTCCTGGCGAGCCAGGAGTTCATCGACGAGCACCCCGAGGCGGTGCAGGAGGTCGTCGACACCCACGCCGCGACCACCGACTACATGGTCGACAACCAGGACGAGTGGCTGCCGGAGCTGGTGGAGGAGTACGGCGGCGACGAGGCCGTCTTCGCCACCGCGCTCGACAACTTCTGGCTGCGCTCCGACCTCTCCCCCACCTACGAGGAGCAGATCGCCAACCTCGCCGCCCAGATGGAGCGGCTCGGCATGATCGAGCAGGCCCCTGCGATCGACGACGTGGTCGACACCTCGTTCGCCTCGCGTGACGAGCCGGAGGACGCGTGAGGGCCGCGCTCTGGCGACGCCGGATCGGTCACACCGCGCTCGGCCTCGGCTTCGTCGCCCTCCTCCTGCTGCTCTGGGACCTCGGCGTCCGCGGCGAGTGGGTGCTCCTCTTCGACATCAAGATGGGCTTCCTGCCCGCTCCGGACGTCGTCGCCCGGCTGCTGTGGGACTTCGCCTTCGGCGGCCTGTACGACGACGCCTACTCCGGCACGCTCCTGGAGCACCTCGGGGCGAGCGCGCTGCGGGTGCTCGCCGGGTTCGGGCTGGCGGCGGCCCTCGCCGTGCCCATCGGCGTGCTGATGGGGCGCTTCCCGCTCGTGAACGCGGCACTGGACCCCGCCGTCAACCTGTTCCGGCCCGTGCCTGCCACCGCGTGGGTGCCGCTGGTGCTGCTCATCATCGGGTTCGGCAGCCAGGCCACGATCTTCCTCATCACGCTGTCGGCCTTCTTCCCGATCCTGCTCAACACGATCGCGGCGACCCGGGAGGTGCCGCCGCGGCTCGTGGAGGCGGCCCGCATGCTCGGTACGACGCGCGTCGGCGTGCTCATGAAGGTGGTGGTGCCTGCGGCGACGCCCGGCATCGTCAGCGGGCTGCGCATCGGTCTCGGCCTCGGCTGGGTGATCCTCGTGCTGGGTGAGGCCAACGGCATCGACACCGGCCTCGGCAGCATGATCATGCTGGCCCGCGAACAGGTGCGGACCGACCGCGTGGTCGTCGGCATGATCGTCATCGGTCTCGCCGGCTTCCTCTCCGACCGGATCCTCGTGCTCGGGTTCAAGGGACTGTTCGGCCGTCGGCCGCTGGTGCGGGCATGAGCGGCGTGCGCGGGACGGTCGCCGCGGACCGGGCCGGCGCTCCGGTGGTCGACGAGTCCGGCCGCGTGTCGCTGCGTGGGGTCGGCAAGCGCTACGAGACCAAGCGGGGGCCGGTCGACGCCGTCGCCGACGTCGACCTCGAGGTCGCCCCCGGTGAGTTCGTCGCGATCGTCGGCGCGAGCGGCTGCGGGAAGTCGACGCTGCTCCGGATCCTCGCGGGCTTCGAGGGGCACACCTCGGGCGCCGTCGAGGTCGGCGGGTCGCCCGTGCGCGGGCCCGGGCCGGCACGGGGCGTCGTGTTCCAGGACTACGGCCTGTTCCCCTGGCTGACCGTCGCCGAGAACGTCCGCTTCGGCCTGCGCCAGCAGCGCTGGTCGCGCGCGCGGGCCAAGCGGCGCGCCGCCGAGATGATCGAGGTCGTCGGGCTGACCCGGTTCTCCGACCGGTTCCCCGGCGAGCTGTCGGGCGGCATGCAGCAGCGGGTAGCCATCGCCCGGGTGCTGGCCGCCGACCCGGCGCTGCTGCTCATGGACGAGCCGTTCGGGGCGCTCGACGCCCTGACCCGCACGACCATGCAGCACGAGCTGAAGCGGCTGCGTGCCGAGAGCGGCGCGACGGTGCTGTTCGTGACGCACTCGATCGAGGAGGCGGTCTACCTGGCCGACCGCGTCGTCGTCATGGCCGGCGGCGCCTCCCACGGCGAGCCCGGCCACATCGCGGCGATCGTGCCCGTCGACCTGGGCGACGAGCGGGACGTCAACGGACCGGCGTTCAACGACCTCGAGCGTCGGATCGGCGCTCTCGTGCACGAGAGCTGACCCCCGGCGGGTGGCCGGCGCTGCGACGTACGGCGTCGGCCACCCACCCCCCTGTCACAGTCGGGGCCATGGCCATCACCACCACCGGGTTCAGCCACGTGCGGCTCACCGTGCGGGACATCGAGGCGTCGCGACGCTTCTACGACGCCGTGTTCGGCTGGGAGGTGGCCTTCGAGCTGCCCGCCGACGCCGACGAGGAGACGCGGGAGCAGCTGTGGTTCCTGTTCGGCGGGGTGATCTACCAGGTCCCGGGCGGCCTGTTCGGGCTGCGTCCCGTCGCGCCCGGCGACGACACGTTCTCGGAGAACCGCGTCGGACTCGACCACGTCGCCTTCGCCGTGCCGACCCGCGCGGAGCTCGACCGCGCCATCGAGGTGCTCGACACCATCGGCGCCTCCCGCGAGGACGTCAAGGACGCCGGCGCCATGTGGATCCTCGAGTTCCGCGACCCCGACGGGATCGCCCTGGAGCTGTCGGCGCCGAAGTGAGCGCGCTGGCCGGGCTCAGCGCACGGTGAACGTGCGCGTCACCGTCGAGGGCAGCACGTTGCTGTTGCCGCGGTGGTCGATGACCGCGCGGTAGGTGCCCCGCGGGAGCTTGGGGAGCCGGAACATCCAGTCCACGGTGCGGGGGTGGGACTGCACGATGCCCGAGTACCAGACCCCGCGCGTGCCGGAGTAGAGCTTGACGGTCATGCGGCCGGGCTGGGGAGTGCCGAACGGGCTCTCCCCGGCCGTGTAGAGGCCCTGGACTCTCAGGAGGCCCGTCACCGTGGGGCTGGGCAGTCGCCTGAAGGACGACCCGACCCAGCCCTGGCCGCGATCCACCTGCATCCGGTGGGTCAGGGTCAGGCCGTCGCCCGGCCGACCGTCGGTGTCGAGGGCGAACGTGGCCTGGTGGGAGCCCGCGGTGACGACGTGGGGGTCGTAGAAGATGCCGACCAGACCTGACTCGAAAATGTCGTTCTCGTCGCGCCCGCGCAGGACCGGCTGCACCTTGGTGATGCTGCGTCCGGTGAGGTCGTCGGTCATCGTCACGGTGCCGCACCAGCTCGCGACGCCCTCCGGCACGACACGGACCGTGACACGGGGCAGGGTGCCCGGCCCCGCGCTCTGCTGATAGCTCCAGCGTGAGTCCGCCGTCAGCACGAGGCGCGGCGTCTCCGTGGTCTGCAGCAGTGTCTCGCCGACCTCGGGCAGCGCCAGCTCGACCTGCGAGGCCTCGACACCGGGGCTGGCCGGCTGCGCGACGTACACCGAGAACTCGCGCTGGGGGTCGGTGTAGGCGCAGGAGGGGACCGGGAAGTACCGCCCCTGGGACCATTCCGGCGGCCCGGGCAGGCGGTGCTCGGGCGCGGCGAGCGCGTCGTCGAGGCCGGCCGGGGCGACGACGACCTGGACGGGCGCGCCCCCCTGCTCCGGTGGGACCTCACCTGAGTGCCTGATCCCGACCTGCACGCCGTCCTCGAAGCTCACCTTGTCGATGCGTCCGTAGGACGCGGTGAGATCCCCCTGCACCGGTTCCGCTGCTCCCGCGACGGGCGTGGCGAGCAGGCTGGCAGCCACGGCCAGCCCCAGGCCGCCCGCCAGGGCGTGTCGGCGCAGCGTGGACGTGCTCGTGGTCATCGCGGGCCCCCGGTTCCTGCGGCCGACGGCCAGCCGCTCTCGCAGCCTAGGCCGTCCGCTCGCCCGGGTCGAGTGGTTCTCCCCAGGCCGGGGAACGTCGTACGGCGCGGCTATCGTCGCCCGAGAACCGAGCCGACCACGGCTCGCGCGAGCGGACGGGGCCCTCCATGGTCGATCTGACGAAGCGCACGGAGACGGCGACCGCGTCGCTCGTCAGCCTCATGAAGAAGGCCCAGGACGACGGTGTCGACCTCGGCGAGGTCTCGGCCGCCTGCGTGCTGGTGATGGACCACTCGGGGTCGATGCGGAAGCTCTACAAGAGCGGCCACGTGCAGGATCTCGCCGAGCGGGTGCTCGCCCTGTCGCTGACCGGTCTCGACGACGACGGCGACATCCAGGTCGTCTTCTTCGACCACAAGCCGTTCCCGGCGGAGACGGTCAACGAGGGCAACTACGCGGGGTTCGTCGACCGGTGGGACCAGGGGCGCCACTACGGGACGACCAACTACGCCGACACCATCGCGACGGTGCTGGCCGACGTGCCGTCAGGCGGATCCCCTGCCCGGGGGCTGTCGCGGTTCTTCACGAAGTCAGGCTCCTCGGGGCCGGCCGCGATGCCGACGCTCGTCTTCTTCGTGACCGACGGCGCCCCCGACTCCGGCACGAAGCAGCGCGTGAAGCAGCTGCTCGTGGAGGCGGCTGACAAGCCGGTGTTCTGGCAGTTCATCGGCGTCAACGGCTTCAAGCCCACGTTCCTCGAGGAGCTCGACGAGATGCCGGGCCGGGTCGTCGACAACGTCGGGCTGACGGCGTTCGACGGCGAGACGGCGACCGACGAGGCGTGGTTCGGGGAGGTGCTGCGCGAGTTCGTGACGTCGTGGCTGCCGGCCGCGCGGCGTGCCGGGATCGTGGCGCCGGGGGGCTGAGCGCCCCCGGCCCCAGCACCAGCCCCCAGCCCCGGACGTCATGCTTCCCGGTGGCCCCGGGCACCGCACCGCATGACGTCCCGGGATCGAGGGAGGCGCCCGCCCGCACCGGGCCCGGAACTGTGCACCTGGGGCGCTCAACCGGCAGCCGGACCCACCCCAACGGCACACTTCCCGACCCCGAAAACCTCATGTGCTCCCCGACCTAGCCGATCGACGGCGCATGAGCACCCGGGGGCACCAGGCCGCGATCACCACCCTCACATGTCCGGTGTGCCGATCGGAGGTGGCACCCACGTCGGCGGCGTGCCGGTCGTGCCACCTCCCGATCCGCGACGTCGTCGACAACCAACGGGGGGCGAGGTCCCGCAGCAACCGCCGCGTCCTCACCCGCCTGTGGGGCATCCCCATCTACGGCGGCATCCTCGCCTGGTGCCTGCTGCAGCTGCCGACGGCGGCCGTGTTCGTCGTACCCGCCGTCGTCGTCGGGTTCGTCCTCCACGTGCTGCGCGGGCGGCCGTACCTCGGCGCCCTCGCCTTCCTCGTCATCGTCGTCGTGGCACCGGCCCTGTTCTGGCCGTCCATCGCGACGGAGGCCCTCGACGAGCTCACCTCGCGGCTCTGAGCATCACATCGACAGGAACGGCGCGAACAAGCGCACCGGGCCCCCGCTCATCCGCGCCCGGAGCTCGTCGCTCGGCCGGCCGAGGGTCTCGCCCTCGACCGACACGGCCGTGGCGAGCACCTCCTGCATGAGCTCCGGCCCGATGTTCTCGAGGTGCTCGATGAGCGCGGACGAGTCGCGGTAGCGCTCGATCACCACGGCGCCGGTCTCGTCGTCGTCGAGGTAGATGTCGTACTGCAGCGTGCCCGAGTCCTGGGTCCGCACGATCTCCATGCAGCGCGCCGAGAGCCGCTTGAAGGTGGCCGCGCCACCCTCGACGAACGTGAAGCGCGCGATGCCGAGGAGCTGGTCGTGGCGGTCGGTCGAGAAGTCCTGCACGGCGTTCCTCCTGTGGGGTGAATTCGCTCAAGCCTGCCGCAAGCCGGCCGAAAGAGAGGCAGAATCCCCTCCCGCAGCATCACTCCCCCGTGCACCTCGCCTCCCCCGCAGCCGCACGGCCCCACTGAGAGGTCGTCGCCGTGACCCACTCCGTCTCCCTGTCCCGCCGCACCCTGCTCGGCGCCGTCGGCCTCGCGGCCGCCGCTGTCGCCGCCGCCCCCGTCCTCGCCGCGCCCGCCTCGGCGGCGGCGACGACGGACCGCGGCTACGGCGTCTTCCTGCCCGCCTACCCCGGCAGCGTCGACGCCGTCCGCACCGCCGGTGCCGCCGTCGGTCGGATGCCGGAGCTCGTGACCTGGTACGTCGCGTGGTCGACCAAGACGGCGTTCCCGCTCGCCCAGGTGCAGGAGGTCACCGGCCTGGGTGCCCTGCCGGAGATCACCTGGGAGCCCTGGGACCCCGCCCGCGGGACCGCCCAGTCGACGTACTCCATGGCCTCCATCGCCGCCGGCCGCCACGACTCCTACATCCGCTCGTGGGCGCGCGCCGCCGCGGCGTGGGGTCGGCCGGTGCGGCTGCGGTTCGCCCACGAGTCGAACGGGTCGTGGTACCCCTGGGCCGTCGGCGTCAACGGCACCACCGCGAGCCAGTACGCCGCGGCCTGGCGCCGCGTCGTGAACCTGTTCCGCTCGGCGGGCGCGCGCAACGTGCAGTTCGTGTGGTGCCCCAACATCCCCTTCGCCGGCACGCCTGCGCTCGCCTCGATCTATCCCGGGGACGCGTACGTCGACGTGGTCGGCCTCGACGGCTACAACTGGGGCACCAGCCAGGAGTGGTCACAGTGGGGCACCTTCACCGACGTCTTCGGCGCCGGGGTGAGCGAGCTGCGGTCGTTCACCGCGAAGCCCCTCGTGCTCGGCGAGGTGGGCTGCGCCGAGGCCGGTGGTGACAAGGCCGCGTGGATCGCCGACATGTTCGCCGTGCTCGACGCCCACCCCGAGATCCGGGGCTTCACCTGGTTCAACGCGGCGAAGGAGACCGACTGGCGCGTCGAGTCGACGCAGGCCTCGCTCGACGCGTTCCGCGCCGGCGTCGCCTGACGCACGACCTGCTGGGTCAGTCCCGCCGACGCGTGAGGAACAGACCGCCACCGCCGACGATCGCCAGACCGGCACCACCGAAGGCGAGCACCTTCCACGTCGTACCGGCGTCCTGGATGCGGGTGTGGAAGTAGGTGCGCCCCGACGCGTCGATGCCGACCAGACGGCTCCCGTCGTAGAGACCGTCGACGCGCTTGCCGTCGACCAGCTCACGCCGGTCGGAGTCGCTGAGGCCGTTGATGCGCTCAGTGCGACCGTCGTCCCACGGCACGAAGTTGCGGGTCGTGCTGTTCCGCGTGGGCCGCTCGATCTCGCCCTCGACCGCCACGAGGCAGCCCGAGGTCTCCCCCTCGCCGCAGATCGGGGTGTTCCTCAGAGCGCGTTCCTGCAGGAACGAGGCGCCGAGGAAACCGGTCAGACCGAGGACGAGGCCCGCGACCAGCGCGGCGGCCGCGGCCCACTGGAGCGGAGAGGTGAACGTGCGTGGATCGAGCAGCTTGACGGCGTTGAACCGAGCCATGGGAGGGGTCCTCGGGGAGCGGGAGCAGGGAGCACCCGATCTGCCCGGCGGACCTCCTAGTGAAACCGTCGAGCGGCCTCGTACGCCGCGGGCGACCCGAACCGCTCCCGATCGCTGCGCTCGTGGCGGCGCTTCTGGAGGGCGGAGACGGCGACGGCGGCGGCCCACACGAGGATGATCCCGCCGACGACCAGCATGCGTGCGTCGGCACCGTCGAGCGTCGAGCCCAAGGCGAGCCCGACGGAGAAAGGGACAGTTCCGTGGACGAAGTGCTCGGTCCAGGTCCACGGCCGCTCGCCGCGTCGGTAGCCGAGTGCTGCGCGGAGCACCCGGGTCTGCTGGCGGGTCTCGCCCATGCGTCGGTAGGCGATGCCGAAGAGGACGATGGCGAGTCCTGCGGCCACCGACACCACGACCGGCCGATGCGGCACAGGCTCGAAGATGAGGGTCAGCCATGCCGTTGCGCCGGCGACGTAGCCGGCGACGCGCGGCACCGCCGCGCGCCGCGGGATCGGTACCCCGTGCTCGGTCTTCACTCCGCCTCCCCCGCCGTGCTGCCTCCCGCGCGCTGACGCTGCTCCCGGCGGCGACGGAGGTACGCCGACCGGGCGTACATGGTGAAGGTGACGCTGGACCCCACGATGACGAGGACGTTCCCCCAGTGACCCTCACCGAACACGAGCAGGAGCGCGGCGACGATGATGACCCCTGCCGCGATGCCGAGCTGCCACCAGTGCAACCGCCACGACGCGACGATCTCGCCGCGCGCGTGGCCCCGCCGTTCGAACTCGACCGCCGAGGTACGGCGCAGCTCGGCCCCCGGCCGCATGGTCACCACGAGCAGCACGACACCGAGCAGGAGCAGGGCCACCGTGGCCGGTGCGCCGACAGCGACCGGGACGCGTCCGCTCGTGGTCACACCGCCGAGGAGGCCGCCCGTGGCGATGAGGACGACGGCCGCGATGCCCACGGCGTGCACCCGCCGCGGGATTTCGACGCCCAGGTCCGTCTTCATGCCGCCTTCCCCGCGCGCGTCACGCCCCGGTGCTCGCGGCGCCACTTCTGCGTCGCCGACCACGCGATGCTGATGAGCATCGCGGCGAACATCGCGGAGCCCGCCCAGAAGAACCAGCTCGACGCCTCGGAGCGGACCGCGTTCACGATCTGCAGAGGGAACATGACCGCGAAGAACGCCCCGTACCCGGCATGGACCCACCACGACCATGGTTGCTCGCCCGGCAGGTAGCCACGGTCGCGCCGCGCCTGCTTCACATGTCGGCGGCTCTCGGACCCTGCGCGAAAGGCGAAGAGGTAGAGAACCCCCACGACGACGGCGAGCACAGCCGCCACGATCCAGCGGGCCGACCCCGTGATCAGGTCCGTGAGGAGCACCACCGCGAACAGACCGGCGACGAGGATCGAGGCCACCGCCAGCGGTGCCGCACGTGCCGGCGCCTCGACCCCGTACGGAGCCAGCACCTCCCCCTGGATGACGGCGACGAACTCACGCACACCCACGACGACGAGCACGACGGCGACGAGGGCGATGAGGCCGAGGGCCGCGACGAGGCCCCACGGCGGAACGCGGTCGTCCGCGTAGAGGTCGGATGCCACGGCGGCCAGCGCCGCCAGCACTGCGCCGCCGACACCCGCCACCACCATGAACCTGATCTTGCGCCGGCGGGCGGCTCGGACCTCGGGCGTCATGCCGCCTCCTCGCGCGGTGGGGGCAGGGGCTGGATGCGCTCGCGGCGCCACTTCTGCACGGCCGACCAGCCCGCGCTAGCGGCGAAGCCGAGACCGATCGCGGCTCCCGCGCCGTACACCCAGAATTCCCAGCCATCTGCAGTGAGTGTGTTGCCGAGGTTGACCAGGCCGACCACGGCGAAGCCGACGCCGGACGTCACGTGCATCCCCCACGACCACGGCTGCTCACCGAGGCGGTATCCACGCTCCCTGCGCACCTCGCGCACCCGGCGTCGTCGTGCTCGCCCCGCCGGCCACGCGACCCCGCCGAACACCACGAAGACGACGACGATCAACCCGCCGATCGCCCACCGTGTCCGGCTCGAGAGGTCGAGCACGATGAGGGGTTGCAGCAGGCTCATCGTCACGACGAAGAAGGCTCCACCCGCGCGCGCCAGTCCCCGGTGCTCCGAGAGACCGTAGGGATTCATGGCGTTGCTCGTCAGCCGCCAGCCAGCCAACCGACCCGCCAGCAGCGCGAGCAGCGCCACCGCCGCGGCGAACAGCACGACGGCCAGGAGGAGCCCCCACGCAGGGAGGTCACCGCGGTCGGAGGCCGCGACCACCGGGGTCGTCGCACCAGTGACGACGGCGCAACCCAGGACGAACAGGACCAGCCCACCGATGCGCCGCGCCGTCGTCACTTCACCCATCGGAGCAACCTAGCGAAGTTGCCCAACGACGCACCGTCACGCGCCACGCACGGGCTTCGGCGGCAGCGTTGGCAACGGCGGTGTCGTGGTGGGCACCGTCATGCGCTCGGGGCGGGGGTAGATCCCCCGCGGTCGACGCTCGTTTCGCCACTTCTGCACCGCTGACACCGTGAAAACCAGCCAGTTGAGGCCGAAGCACGCGGCGCCCAGCCAGGAAACGCCGGAGCTGTCGGTGAGCGCGAGCCCCACGTACCAGGCTGTGGCCACCGAGAAGAACGCGATCCGCCACCCGTGCCACCGCCACGACGCGACCAGCTCACCGCGGCCGTACCCGAAGACGGCGCGGACCACCGCGGTCTGGCGTCGCGACTCCGCGGTCGCGAGGTACGCGCGGACCGCGAGCCCCCCACCGAGGAGCGCGACCGGTCCCACCACGAGCAGGACGACCGGCTCGTAGTCCCCCACCGCCGCCGCGATCACCGACAGCATGACGAAAGCCCCGCCGAAGCCGGTGGCGAGCACGGTCCACCCGGGCACCGGTACGCCGAGGTGGTTCCTCACGAGACCGACTCCCCGGACACGAGCGGCGCGGGCGCTGGAGGGAGGCTGCGATCCTCGCGCTCGCGACGCCACCCCTGCAGCGCGCTCACACCGTTGCTCGCAGCCAGCCTCCCATTGAGCAACAGGATCAAGGCCACGACCCACCATGGCCCACCGGCGGCATGGGCGGGCCAGGCCGCGGCGAGCGACAACGTCCAGCACAGCGCATCCGTCCGGTGCGCCCTCCAGTCCTGCGTCGTCTCGCCCCACCGCATCCCCAGGTGCGCCCGCACGACCCTCGTCTGGCGCGAGGACTCGCGGTCGAGCACCCAGGCCACCGCCGACGACCCCAGTCCGCCGGCGATGGCACCGAGCACCCACGGCGAACGCCACGCCGCGACCTCGATCGCGACGAGGAAGAGCGGCACGCCGATCAGCAGGAACCCCGCGTGCGACGGCACCCACGACCACGGGTGCACCGGCACGCCGTGCTCGTTGGTCCCCGCCACGCCAGCAACCTAGCGAAACAACGGATTGCGTGGGTCCAGTTCGCACCGACTCGTCGGCCGGACCGCTCAGTCCCGCACGAGCCGGTAGCCGTGCTCGTCGTGCTCGATCCAGCGGCGACCGCTGCCGTCGCCTCGGAGCGTGTGGGTGAGGCCCCGCATGAGCAGCTCGACGCGGGAGAGGTCCGCGGCGCGTTCCGGGTCGTCGTGGATGGCGATCGAGAGGTCGGCCGCGGTGCGGGGGTGGCCGTCGGCGTAGAGCAGCACCTCGAGGAGGTCGAACGCCCGCGGGTTGAGCGCGACGGGACGGTCGTCCACGACGGCGACCGCGTCGTCGGGATGGACCCGCAGGGGCCCGAACACCACCCAGCCGTCCTCGTAGTCGACACCGACCGGCTCGACGGGCACCGCCGCCGCTGCGGCCGGGACCGCAGCAGACGGGGCGGCGGACGGGGCTGGGGGGACCGCCACCGCGGTGGACGCCGGCACGGGGCCGCCGTCGACGGCGGGACGGACGAAGCGGTCGGCGGGGCGCCGCATGACGGCGGCGATGCGCACCTTCAGCTCGCGGCCGCTGAGCGGCCGCAGCAGGTAGGCGTCGGCGCCGGCGCTGAGTCCCCGCACGATGTCCAGCTCGTCGTCGCGGTCCGAGTGGAGCACGATGAAGGTGGTGCTGCGGGCCCGCAGACGACGAGCGACCTCGATCCCGTCGGCACCGGCCCCGAGCTGGGCGTCGACCATGACGAGGTCGGGGGCGTGCGCCTCCGCCACGACGAGCGCGGACACGGCATCGTCCGCGCGCAGCACCTCGAAGCCCGACGCCTGGAGCACGCCGGCCACCCAGAGGGCGTCCTCGACGTCGGGGTCGACGACGAGGGCGACCGGCCCGCTCCGCTCCAGCGCTGTCTCACCCACAGGGCACATCGCTCAGCTCCCCGCTCCTCACCTGTTGTCCGCACGCGACCGTCGACCCGCCGTCCCGGGCCGCGCCCACGACCTCGACCGCCGGGTCGGCGGCGCCGTCGAAGACGTTGGCGCGCACCGTCACTCGCCGTCCCCAGCCGTCCACGACCTCGTGCACCTGCACGGCGACCCCGTCCGCCTCGAACGTGTTGCCGTCGACCACCCAGTCGTTGCCCTTGACGTCGACGAGCGCGTCCACGGCCGCGCCGACAGGCCCCTCGAACGTGTTCCCGGAGAGCCGCCCGCCGCTCGTGCCCTCCTTGACGTCGACCGCCTCGGCCGTCGTCGCCCGGATGACGTTGCCCTCGATGACGTTGTCGTCGCTGCGGTCGGGATCGCAGTCCGTGAGGTCGCACCAGTTGCTCTCGGCACTCCCCACGTAGACCCCCTCGCCGAAGTCGGCCTCCCGGAGCCCGGTGTCGAAGACCGTGCTGCCGCTCAGCCTGTTGCGCGACGAGCCCTGGCGGAGGTGGACGGCCTCGTCCCCCGTGCCGTGCACCGTGATCCCGCGGAGCGTGTTGTCGCTGGCTCCGCTCAGCATGACGCCCTTCTTGCCTCCCGTCACCGTCACACCGCTCACGGTCCACCACGACGCCCCGTCCAGGTGCAGCGTGTAGCCCCCGTCCACGCTCCCCCCGTCGAGCACCGTCGACGCGCTGCCGCAGAGGGTGATCGGCGCGTCGACCGCGCCGGAGGCCGTCGCCGTGAACGTGCCCGCGTAGGTGCCGTCCGCGAGGGCGACCGTGTCCCCCGGCCGCGCCGCAGCGAGCGCGTCGCGCAGCTCGTCGGCGGTGCCGACCACGGTGGCGTCGGCCGGACACCCGTCGGTCGCGGTCGGCGAGCCGGCCCCCTCGCCGGTCCCGTCACCGGCCCCGTCACCGCCCAGCAGGCCGCACCCGACGACTGCCGACGACCCCACCGCGGCGCAGGCCAGGAGGCCGCTCAGGCGCGCGAGCGCGGTGGGCGCGGTCGGCATCTCAAGAAACCCTCCAGATCGGCCCACCGAGCCGGGCAAGGTTGCGCGGCAGCGCCCTCCTCGGGGCTCCGCCGCGCCGTACCCTACCCACGTCCGAGCGCCACGTCCGCTGCGTGGCCCACCGGGGGCGGGCATCCGACGAGGAGACAGAGCGGTGCCGTTCGACGTGCCCTGGCTGCTGCCGTTCGGTCTCGTCGGCATCGCCTCGTGGGGCGTGTGGCTGGTACGCCGCGTGCTGTCCGCCATCACCCGCCCGGTCGTCAACGACTTCCGCACGACCACGACGGTCGTGGTGCCGTCCTACCGCGAGGACCCCGACGTCCTGCTGCGGTGCCTGGAGACCTGGCGCCGCCAGGGGCCGTCGCGGATCATCGTCGTCCTCGACCTCGCCGACACGGAGGCGTTCGAGCGGATCCAGGCCCTCGACGACCCCGCGGTCGAGGCGCTGCTCTTCAAGCACACGGGCAAGCGCTCCGCCCTCGGCGCTGGTCTCCGTCTCGTCGACACCGAGCTCGTCCTGCTCGTCGACTCCGACACCTCCTGGGAGGCCGGGCTCCACGAGGCCATCCAGATGCCGTTCGTCGACCCCGCCGTCGGCGCGGTCAGCACCCGGCAGAACGTCTACCTGCCGAAGTCGAGCATCTGGCGGCGCGTGGCCGACTGGATCATCGACCTGCGCTACCACGACTACGCCCCGGCGATGGGCCGGTACGGCGGCGTCATCTGCGCGTCGGGCCGCACCGCGGCGTACCGGATGTCGGTGATCGGGCACCGGATCCACGACCTCGAGCACGAGGTCTTCCTCGGGCGGCAGTGCGTGGCGGGCGACGACGGTCGGCTCACCTGGCTCGTGCTGTCGCAGGGGTTCCGCGTCGCCCACCAGGACAGTGCCCGGGCGCTGTCGATGTTCCCCGACACGTTCCGGGCGTTCGTGAAGCAGCGGGTGCGGTGGAGCCGCAACTCCTACCGCTGCTACCTGACCGCCGTCGCGCGTGGCTGGGTGTTCCGGGCGCCGCTGATCTCCCAGGTCACGATCATGCAGATCCTCCTCACCCCGGTCACGATGGGCACCGCCGTCATCTTCATCGCGCTGACGCTGCGGTCCAGCGACCCGGCGACGGCGCTCGTGCTGGCGGTGGTCTGGTTCGTCGTGGGACGTGGCATCCGCGGCATCTCCCACCTGCAGCGCCGACCCGAGGACCTGTGGCTGCTGCCCCTGGTGACCGCCGTGGTCGTCCTCGTGGCCTGGCCGATCAAGACCTACGCGTTCTTCACCATGAACAAGCAGGGCTGGCTGACGCGCTCCGCCGACTCGGTCGGCGGCGAGGGGCAGACGGAGAAGAGCCTGCGGACGGAGGCGAGCGCGTGAGCACCGACGGCTCCGACCTGTTCTCCGCCGAGGAGCGCGGCGACACGGTCCCGCGCTGGGTGCGGATGGCCCTGCGCCTCGCCGTCCTCGTCGTGCTGCTCGGCGCCACGGCGGGTGTCGTGTGGGGCAACGACGCGCTGCGCGAGCGCATCGGCTCGGGCACGGAAGCCGCGGCCGCCACCGCCGAGGACGACGACGCGGAGGCCGGCACCGACACGGCCGCCGCCACCTCCCAGGTCGAGGCGCTGCGCCGGGAGGACGCCCGGCTCCGGTCGTCGGTCGACCTCGCTCCCCCGGCCGGGACGCTCGTGCTGCTGGCGCGACCCACGCCGTACACGCTCGACGACCTCGTCGCCTACGGCGCGGTGACCGGCGGCGCCCTGGTGCCGACCCTCACGACCTCCGTCGTCGTCGCCCGCGGCGCCCGCCTCGACATCATCGCCCCCGGCCGGACCCTGCGGATGCGCAGCGACGCCGACGGGTTCGTCAGCATCGTGGCCTGGGACGGCGACCTGCGCCTGGCCGGTACCGCCGGCCAGCCGCTCCGCATCGTCGGCTGGGACCCGACGGAGGTCGCACCGGACAGCACCACCAGCGACGGCCGGGCCTACATCCGGGTCAAGGACGGCCGTCTCGACGTCGCCCACGTCGCGGCCAACCACCTCGGCTTCTGGAGCGGCCGCACCGGCGGGATCGCCCTCACCGGCACCTCGGAGACCCTCACGCGGGCCTTCGTGACCGGCCTGACCGTGAGCGACACCCACCTGGGGCTCTTCCTGTCGGGCGTCAGCGAGGCCGTCGTCGACGGCAGCTCGTTCAGCCGCACGCAGCAGGACGGCATCGAGGTGACGAGCGGGTCCACCGACGTGCTGCTCCGCTCCGTCCGCCTCGCCGACGTCGGTCGCGACGGCGTGCTCGTCTCCCGCGGCAGCTCGACCGTCACCGCGACGGACGTGACGGTGGACGGCGCTGCGGGGTACGGCGCGCGCGTCGACGGCGCCCCCCTCGCGGACGGCCCGAACTCGGCGGGCTGGAGCACCGACCACTACGCCGGTCTCGACGTCGACGGGTTCAGCGTGCGCGACGCGACCCGCGGCGGGCTGCGGATCGACGGGATGGACGACGTCGCCCTCGCGCACCTCGACGTCGACGCCCCGGGCACCGCGCTCGACCTCCGCGGGGGCTCCACCGGCACCACGGTCGCGGACTCCGACCTCGTCGGCGGGACGCGGGCGCTCCGGGTGGCCGCCGCCACCGACGTGCGGGTCACCGACGTGACGGCGTCGGCCCCGGCGACCGCGGTGCTCGCGGAGCAGGGCGCGGAGGTGGAGGTCGACGGATCGACCATGACCGTCGACGAGGGCCACGCCGCCGTGGCCCAGGGCGCCGACACGACCCTCGCGGTCACCGGGGGCTCCGTCGTCGGGCTCGGACCCGGCGCCGTCGTCGCCCGGTCGGGCGCCGAGGCGACCGACGCGGACGTCGATGCCGCCGACTGGACCTACCGCCCCGTGCTCGTGTCGTGGGCCCTCGGCAACGTGCACGCGCTGCTGCTGCTCCTGCTGCTCCCCGTGCCCCTGCTCGGGCTCCTGTTCATCGTGCGGCGGCGCCGCAGCCAGCGCGAGCTGCGTCGGCTGTTCGCCGACGAGATGACCCGTCTCGGTCGCGCCCGGCTGACGGAGTACGCCGAGGAGCAGCCCGCGAGGCCACCGGTGAGCCCCGCGGATCCGGCGCCGCAGCCCGTGCTCGTGCCCGACGTGCCGCCGGTCCCGACCTGGGCGGTCGAGTCCGCCCCGTCCTACGGGCCCGTGACCGCTGTCGTCGAGGACCGGCCCGCCGAGCCTGTCCAGGCCGTCGAGCCTGTCCGGCCCGCCGAGCCCGTCCAGGCCGCCGAGCCTGTCCAGGCCGTCGCCGCCGCGACGGCGGAGCCCGCGACCGTCGAGGCGGCTCCCGCGGGGCCGGTCCCCGTCCCGGCGGTGGAGCCCGTCCCGGCGGAGGAGCCCGTCGTCCGGGTCCCCGTGCCGGCCGGTCCGGCGGCGAGCATGCAGGAGCTGGCCGTCGACGCCGTCGTCCAGCAGGGTTACCGCGCCAGCGACGTGGCCCGGTCCCTCGGCGTACCGACGTCCCGGGTGCGCGGCTGGGTCACCGACCACCTCCGCGGCCTCTGAGGCGCCGCGGAGGCGGAGGACGGCTCAGCCGAGCAGCTCCTCGGCGGCGGCGAGCAGCACGCACGTGGCGACGCCGTCCATCGCGGTCTCGACCTCCGCGAGGGGCGGGAGCGTGGGCGCGAGGCGGATGTTGCGGTCGCGCGGGTCCTCGCCGTAGGGGAACGCCGAACCGGCCGGGGTGAGCGCGATGCCCGCCTCCTTGGCCAGCTCGACGACGCGCTTCGCCGTGCCGTCGAGGACGTCGAGGTTGACGAAGTAGCCGCCCGCGGGGTCGCTCCACTCCGCGATGCCGTGCTCGGCGAGCCGCTCGGTGAGCACGCGCTGGACCGCGGCGAACTTCGGCGCGATGAGCTCGCGGTGCTTCGCCATGTGGGCGCGCACCCCCGCCGCGTCGCCGAAGAACTGCGCGTGGCGCAGCTGGTTCACCTTGTCGGGGCCGATCGAGTAGTAGAAGAGGCCCTCGAGGTAGGCCGCGACCGTCGCCTCCGAGCCCGCGAGGAACGCCACGCCGGCACCGGCGAAGGTGATCTTGGAGGTGGAGGCGAAGACGACGACGCGGTCCGGGTTCCCGGCCTCCGCGGCGAGCGTGAGGATGTCGGGGGTGGTGGTCTCGACCTCGGTGAGGTGGTGCACCGCGTAGGCGTTGTCCCACATCACCGTGAAGTCGCGCGCCGCGGTCGGCATCGACGCCAGCGTGCGGGCCACCTCCTCGGAGCAGACCGACCCGGTGGGGTTCGCGTAGGTCGGCACGACCCACATGCCCTTGATGGTCGGGTCGTCGGCGACGAGCGCGGTCACCACGTCCATGTCGGGACCGTCGGCGTTCATCGGCACCGGGACGAGCTCGAACCCGAGCCGGTCGGCCAGGGTGAAGTGGCGGTCGTAGCCCGGCGACGGGCAGAGGAACCGCACGACGTCCTCGACGCCCCACGGCTCGACGCTGTTGGGCCGGCCGTAGAGCAGCGCCTGCAGCAACGTGTCGTGCATGAGGGTGAGGCTCGCGGAGCCCGCCGCCACGATGTTGGCCACCGGCACGCCGAGCAGCTCGGCGAAGATCTCCCGCAGCTCGGGCAGACCGGCGAGCCCGCCGTAGTTGCGCACGTCCGTGCCGTCCGCCGCCGTGTGGCCCGTCGGGAGGTGGAGCAGCTCCTCGGAGAGATCGAGCTGCTCCGGCGACGGCTTGCCCCGCGTCAGGTCCAGCTTGAGCCCCTTCGCCTTGAGCTCGGCGTACGCCGCGCGCTGGGCGTCGGCGAAGGCGGCGAGGTCGGTGCGGGCGAGGTCGGCCAGGGCCATCGTGGGGCTCACTCTCTCGGGGTAGCAGCAGTGCCTGCGGAACGCGGCGGGGCGATTCTCTCAGGCGACCACAGGTCCGGAGCAAACGCCTTCCCGCGTCACCAGCCCTCGGCGACCCGCGCGGTCGCTCCGGCCCGCGCGAGCGCCTCGCACGCGGCAGCGGCGCTCGTCGCCGAGAGGCCGGCGACGAGCACGACGCCCTGGGTGGTGCTGCCCGCGGGAGGCTGGGACGGGGCAGCCTCGACGGCGTGCGTGGCGCGCGCCAGGTCCCACCCGGTCACACGGCGTACCTCCCGGATCACCGCCACCGGCTGCTCCCCCACCGCGTCGAGCACGACGGCACGGGTACCGATCTCGGTGAACGCCGCCTCGGGCCACGGCCGCGTGACCCGGCGCCACCAGCCCCGGAGACCGCCCTGCTCGCGGGACTGCTCGGACCGGTCGGAGCGGGGCGTCGACATGCCGTCCATGGTGCCCACCCGTGGCGCGCGACCCCAGCCCGTACGGCGTCACCCCGGTCACGCCGCGGGCTCGGCCCAGCCCCACGCGGGTGCCGGAAATGTGCGCCTGGGACATGCCCGGCCGGATCCGACCCGCCCCAGCTGCACATTTCAGGGCCCACCCCGGGCCCGCGGCGCGCTCGTGGCCAGAGGGAGGAGCGGCCGCGTCGGAGGAGCGCAGCGGAGGAGACGTGGTCGGGATCGACCGATGGACAGGAGCCCGCAGCGCCGCGGGCACGGCCGAGCGGAGCGAGGCCAAAACACCTGGCGCAACCCATTTCCCCCTCCCTACCGTCACCACGTCCGACCGGCACGGTGCCGGTCGCACCCCGGAAAGGACCCACAGGCTCCACGACGATGGACACGATCACCCCGACGCTCCTCAGCTGGGCGTCGATCCTCGAGGACTCCACCCGCGAGCAGGCCCGCACGACGGCGACGATGCCGTTCGTCTTCCCGCACGTCGCCCTGATGCCGGACGCCCACCTGGGCCTCGGCGCGACGGTCGGCTCCGTCATCCCGACGCTCGGTGCGATCATGCCGGCGGCGGTCGGCGTCGACATCGGCTGCGGCATGATCGCGGTGCGCACGACGTACGTCCGGGACGAGCTGCCGACCGACCGGCGCCCGCTGCGGGAGGCGATCGAGCGCGCCGTACCCCTGTCGGCGGGTGCCGCCAACCGTTCGGTCGAGCGGGAGCACACGCGAGCGCGGCTGCAGGAGCTGACCGGGCTGGCGGAGCGGGCCGGGTTCGAGCCGGGTGACCACGCAGCGCGCTGGGAGCTGCAGCTGGGCACGCTCGGCTCGGGCAACCACTTCATCGAGGTGACGGTGGACGAGGAGGACCGGGTGTGGCTGTTCCTGCACTCGGGGTCGCGGGGCGTCGGCAACCGGATCGCGCAGGCGCACATCAAGGTCGCGCAGCAGCTCGCCGAGCAGTGGTGGATCCCGCTCCCCCACAAGGACCTCGCCTACCTCGTGGAGGGCACGGACGAGTTCGACGCGTACGTCGCGCAGATGCGCTGGGCGCAGCACTACGCGCTGCTCAACCGCGAGGAGATGATGGACCGGGTCGCGGCCGAGTTCGCGGCGTGGGTCGGGGCGACGGGCGACGTGGAGCGGGCCGAGGAGATCAACTGCCACCACAACTACACGGAGCAGGAGCGGCACTTCGGCCGGCAGGTGTGGCTGTCGCGGAAGGGCGCCATCAACGCGGAGGCGGGCCGGCCGGGCCTCATCCCGGGGTCGATGGGCACGGCGTCGTACGTGGTGACGGGGCGCGGCAACCGGCTGTCGCTCCACTCGGCGCCGCACGGTGCGGGGCGGGAGTACTCGCGGTCGGCGGCCCGGCGCACCTTCACCCGTGAGCAGCTGCGGGAGGCGATGGCGGGGATCGAGTACCGCGACACCGACGCGTTCCTCGACGAGATCCCCGCGGCCTACAAGCCGATCGACCGGGTGATGGAGGACGCCGCCGACCTGGTCGAGGTGCAGCACGTGCTGCGCCAGGTGGTGAACGTGAAGGGCGACTGAGCGGTCCTGGGGCAGGCGTCAGGCCGGCGCCTGCTCCAGGAACGTCGCGATGCTGTCCATCGACGCGTCGAACTGGGGGCCGAAGGCGTGGCCCTCGCCCTCGTACCAGTCGAGGCGCACCTCGGCGCCCGCCTCGAGCAGCAGCCCGTGGGTCTCCTCGGCCCACGCCGGCGGGCAGGTGTCGTCGGCGGTGCCGTGGACGATGAGGACGGGCTCGGTGATGCGGTCGACGTGCGGGCCGGTCGAGGCGGCCGCGTAGTAGGCGGGGTTCTCCTCGGGGGTGCCGACCCGGGCGGCGAGCTCGTCCCAGAACCCGCCCCCGTCGCTGAACTGCCGCTGGTTGTCCCCGGCGTCGCTGGCGACGGAGGCGTAGATGACCGCGGCCTGCGCGTGGCCGGGTGCCATCTCGAGCGCCTCGAGCACCGCGCCGCCGCCCATCGAGCGCCCGAACAGCGAGACCCGGTCGTCGTCGACGGGCACGTCGGCGCTGTCGCGCAGCGCCGTGACGGCGTTGATGACGTCGACCGCGTAGCCGAACCGCTGCGTCTCGTCGAGCGCCGGGTCGTCGTCGGAGCCGGCGTGGTTGCGGTAGTCGACGTGGAACGCGACGTACCCCGCCTCCGCGAGGCGTCCGCGCTCCCGCGTCATGCCCTGGCCGGAGACGTAGACGGCCGGGTCGATGTAGCCGTGGGCGAGCACGACCGCGGGGAACGGACCCTCGCCCGCCGGGACGTTGAGCACGCCGGTGACGAGGAGCCCCTCGCTGCGGTAGCTCGCGTCGTACGAGATGAACGTGCCGGTCGACTCCCGCACCTCCCCGAGCCGGAGGTCGCCACCGGTGACGTCGGCGTCGAACCAGCGCTCGAGCTCCGCGGGGCCGGAGGTCGGGGGCGGCAGGGGTTCGCTCGTCGGCTCGGTCGTCGGCTCGGTCGTCGGCTCCGGTACGTCGGCACTCGCCGTCGCGTCGCCGTCCGCGGTTCCGGCGGAGCTCGAGGTCGGGCTCGCCGGCCCCGCACCGTCGTCCCGGCCCTCGTCCGACGAGCTCGACGAGCACGCCGCCCCCACGAGCAGGAGCGTTCCCGTTGCGGCGACCCGGCCCAGGCGCGTCATGTCCCCAGCATGGCAGCGGTCCCCTACCGGTCGCGGTGCATCATGGGCAGCATGGCTCTGCCCGTGGTCAGCACCGCCCGCCAGCGGCTCGGCGAGGCGCTCTTCGCGCGCGTCGCGGGGCCGGACGGTCCGCGGCTGCGGGCGCGGATACACGGCACCCCGGGGCCGCGCCGGTTCGGCCTCGACGACCCGATCGCGCGGGTCCACGGCGACGCGTCGATGTTCGTCGGCGGCATCCGGGCCCTCATGCTGCAGGCCCTGCACCCGGCGGCGATGGCCGGGGTCGCGGAGCACTCGGACTACCGCACCGACATGTGGGGCCGCCTCAACCGCACCGCCACCTTCATCGCCGCGACCACGTTCGCGACCGACGCGCACGCCGACGCCTCGATCGCGGCGGTCCGCCGCATCCACGAGCGTGTGGTCGGCACGCTGCCGGACGGCACGCCGTACGCAGCCTCCGACCCCCACCTCCTCCGCTGGGTCCACGTCGCCGAGATCGACAGCTTCCTGCTGGCGCACCAGACCTACGGCGCGCGACCGCTGACCCCGGCCGAGACCGACACGTACGTCGCGCAGACGGCCCATGTCGCGGAGGCGCTGGGGGCGCGCGACGTGCCGCGCACCAAGGCCGAGCTGGACGCCGTGCTCGCGGCGTACCGGCCCGAGCTGCGGGGCACGCCCGAGGCCCGCGAGGCGATCCGCTACCTGCTGCTGAAGCCGCCGCTGCCCCTGCTCGCCCGCGCGCCGTACGGCACGCTGACGGCCGCCGCCGTCGGGCTCATGCCGGCCTGGACCCGGCTGCCGCTGCGCCTGCCGTGGCTGCCCGTCGTCGAGGGCACGGTGGTGCGGGCGCTGGGGCAGGTGTCGACCTCGACGATCCGCTGGGCGATGTCGGTGGACCGCGCGGAGGCCGACCGGCTCCGCGCTGGGGTGATCTCCGCCTGACGTTGGGCCGTTCTTGAGGCCGCGTGCAGATTTGCGCACTAGCGTTGGCGCTATCGCGGATTCGGCCGCCCCCACCCTCCCGGAGCCTCCATGCACCCCACCTCGTCCGTCCCCGTCCGTCGCGGACGGCACGTCGCCGCCGCCCTCGTGGCGCTCCTCCTCGTGCTGGCCGGTGCCGCCGTCGCGCTGACCGGCACGAGCACGACGCCCCGCGCCGACGCCGCCACCGCGGCCGCGGCGAAGGGCCGGCTCGTCGGCGCGATCCGCGTGGGCGGCTCGCTCTACGGCGGCACGGTGAAGGTGACGGTCTTCGACATGAACTGGAAGGTGCTGGGAGCCACGACGGCGCGCTCGACCTACCAGCTCTCGGTCGCCCCCGGCAGCTACCGCATCCAGGTCACCGACACCCGCCCGACGTACGACGTCAACCGCTTCGCCCCGACCGACCTCACCGCGACGGTCAAGTCGGCGCAGACGGTCCAGCGGGACGCCTCCATGCGCAAGGGCGCCAGCATCACCGGCACCGTCCGCACCAACGGCGCGATCGCCTCCGGCGCCCGCGTGGTCGCGGCGAACCCCTACGGCCAGTCGTTCGAGACGATCGCCAACCGCCAGGGCCAGTTCGCGATCGCCGGCCTGCCCACCGCGAACTACTCCGTCTTCACCTACGACGCCCGCGGCCAGTGGGCGGACGTCAGCACCTTCCTGCGCAACCGCAAGGTCGGCACCAACACCAACATCGCCATCAACCTCAAGCGTCGCGCGGGCTCGCTGGTCGTCAACATCGTCGGCGGCAAGCAGCAGCTGCCCGCCAACGGCTACGTGACGGCGCGCAACAGCGCGACCGGTCAGTGGTACGTCGCCAAGGCGAAGAACGGCAACGTCTCCTTCGCCGGCGTCATGCCCGGCCCCTACGAGCTCACCGTCCCCGACTCCGGCAACTACCTCGGTCGCACCGGCAAGGTCCCCGGCGGCCGCCAGGTGCCCGCGGGCAACGTGCTCTTCACGGCCTTCGAGCTGCTCCAGCGCGGCGGCAGCGTGTCCGGCACCGTCGTCGACGCCCGGGTGCCGACCCGCACCCTCAAGGGCGTGCAGGTGCAGCTCTTCAACAAGTACGGCACCAAGGTCGGCTCCGCCTGGACCACGCCGTCCGGCCGGTTCCTCATCGAGGGCCCGCTGCGCACCGACACCGGCTACAAGGTCGTGCTCAGCCGTCCCGACGGCGGCTGGATCACCTTCGGTCCCGGCGGCAACGACACCTGCCAGTACGGCACCTTCACGTCGAGCGCGTTCAGCATCAGCGTCGGCCACACCCGGGCCCTGGGCAACGTGCCGCTGAAGGCCATCGGCCACGCCCAGAACCCGCAGTGCATCCCGCAGACGACGTCGCCGACGGCGAGCCCGACCACGACGGCCCCGACCACGGCGCCCACGTCCTCGGCGCCCACGTCGTCGGCTCCGACCTCCGCGCCCACCTCGCCGGCGACGAGCCAGCCGACGTCACAGCCGACCTCCACCGTGACGGTGACCGTCACGGCGACACCCACTCCCTGAGCCCGGCCCCGCTCGGGGTCGCCGTCTGGGGCGCTGCGCAACAATGGCCCTCATGACCGACGCCGCGCTGATCGCCGCCCGCGCGACCGTCCTGGCCGACCTCGACGCCCGGGGGTGCGCCGACGCGGAGGGCGTGTCGCTCCTCGAGCACGCGCTCTCCGAGCGCCGGTGGTGGGTCGAGCAGTGGCCTGCCGGCGCGACGTACGTCGCCGGTCTCGTCGCCACCGACGTCCAGGACGCGCTCTTCGACCGGGGCCAGCGCTGGCCGCTGTGCTCGACCTGCGCCGCGTTGGAGGAGCACGCGCTGCGGGTCGACCCGGAGCTCGGCGGGCCCGACCCCGTGTGGGTGTGCGAGACCTCGGGCCAGGCGATCGCGCGGCTCGGGGCGCTCACGTCGAACTAGGGGCCGCCGGCCCGCCCTGGGGTCGGAAATGTGCGGCTGGGACAACCCCGGCGGCGTCCAGCCCGCACCAGCCGCACAGTTCGCGACCCCGCCGGTACGCCGAGCGCCCTCTCGCCTGCCTCACCCCGACGCCCGCGGCGCGCTCGTGTCCTGCGAGAGGAGCGGCCGCGTCGGAGGAGCGCAGCGGAGGAGGCGTGGTCGGGATCGACCGAAGGGCAGGAGCTCGGAGCGCCGCGAGCACGGCCGAGCGGAGCGAGGCCCGAAAGCACAGCAGCCTGTTCTGCGGAACGGATGCATCCCGCCCGCCCGTCAGATTGCGTCCGTTCCGCAGAACACGAACCGGTAAGCCGCCTGCCGACCCCGAGCCCGCCCCGAACCCGCGCCGTACCCGGGACGTCATGCACCCCGGCGCCCCGGGGCCGCGCTTCGCATGACGTCCGCCGGGGCCGGGCCTGGGGCCGGGCCGAACTGGGACGCTGGTACGCCGCCGCCCCCATCCAACCCGCCCCAGCCGCACAGTTCACACCCCGCCGGTACGCCGCGCACTCGCGCCACCCCCACCCCGGCGTCCTCGGCGCGCTCGTGTCCAGAGGGCGGAGCGGCCGCGTCAGAGGAGCGCAGCGGGCACAGCCGAGCGCAGCGAGCTCGACAGCGAAGCCTCAGGCCATGCCGAGGCAGGCCGTGACCAGCGTGGTCTCGGTGATGGGGTCGGTCTCGACCGACCACTCCTCGCAGATCGCGTCGACCATGAAGAGACCGCGTCCGCGGATCGACTCGGGCGCGCCCAGTCCGGGCGGGCCGTCGGCGAACTCGGGGTCGTAACCGGCGTCGAGCACCCGCAGGTAGACCCGCCCGTCCTCCCAGCGCCACGACAGGCGGACGGTGCCGAGCAGCCCCGGGCGCCCGTGGTCGACGGCGTTGAGCACGAGCTCGCCCGCGACGATGAGGACGTCCTGGAGAAGATCCTGGGCGGCGCCCATGCCGATGGAGCAGTCCGGCTGGCCCTGGTCGTCGCGCGGACCGTCCCAGGTCTCCAGCGACTCGGCCACCGCCTCCTCGAACGCCGTGCGCAGCGCGTGCCGGGCCTGCGGGCCGGCCTCGGGGCCGTGGGGCAGGTCCACGTCGGCCCAGCCGGCGTCCCGGTCCTGCGTGGTGCCCCCGGCCGCGGTCACGAGGCCCCCTCGACCGTGGTCGCTGCGGTCGCCGTCTCGAACGGGATGCCACAGACGTGCAGCACACGGTGCGGCACCGTGCGCTCGCGCACGAGGAGGGTCACGGCCGTCCCGTTGCGGGTGGCGTCGGCCCGCGCCCGCGCCAGGGCACCGATGACGAGGCTGGGCAGGAAGGTGACCTCGCTGAGGTCGAGGAGCAGGTCGCGACGGTGGTCGTCGCTCGCGCCGGCGAGAACGACGAGCAGGTCGTCGATGTCGAACGCGTCGACGTCGCCGTGCAGCACCACCCGTCCCGGTTCGGCAGAGGCGACGAACGTGGGAGCGGACATGCTCGAAGCCTACGCGAGCCACCTACCGACGGCAGCCGCCGACAGCCCACCGTCTCCGTCAGCGCCGGTCGACGTCCCGGCCGGTCGCCAGGTCGGCGCAGTCGACGAGCCGTACGTCGCGGTCCGCCAGGTAGCCCCGAGCACCCCGGTCCCCCACGGCCGAGGCCCGCACACCGGCGACGTGCGCCGCCCCCAGCAGGACCGGGTGCCCGGGCTCGGCCGAGCCCGGAGGGCCGTAGGCGGCGCGAGCCAGGGTCGTCGGACCCCGCCCAGGCGCCGAGCACGCGGCGTACCACCGCGGCACCCACGTCGGGGAGGTCGACCAGGTGGAGCAGCACCCCGGGGCTGCCGCCGGGGAGAGCGGCGAGCCCGGCACGCAGGGAGGCACCCATGCCGTCGGCCCAGTCGTCGGCGACGACGACCGCCGCGTCGGGCGGCACCAGGGGCCGGACCTCGTCGGCCGCCGCGCCGATGACCACCGTCAGGCGCGCGCACCCGCCGTCGCGGAGCGCGCGCACCGCGCGGGGCAACCAGTCGTCGACGAGCGCCTTGGGACGTCCCATGCGCCGGCCGGCGCCGGCGGCGAGCAGGAGGCCGTCGACCGCCGGGACCGCGTCGGGAGCGGGAGGCGGAGCGATCAGCTGTCGCCGAGCTGCACGTAGAGCGTGAACCGGTCGCTGCGGTAGACCGAGCGCGACACCTCGACGACCCGGTCGTCGGCGACGGCCCGGCGGGCGACGCGCAGCACGGGGGTGCCCAGGGCGATCTCGAGCGACTGCGCCTCCTCGGCGGTGGGGACGTCGGCCGTGATCGAGTCCTCGGCCCACGTCGGACGCAGGCCGCGCATCGCCAGCGCCTGGTAGAGGCTGGTGGGCATGCCGCTCTGCAGGAAGCCGGGCAGCAGCACCTCGTTGAGGTAGGCGTCCTCGACGCACATGGGCTGGCCGTCGGCCCGCCGCAGCCGCTTCCAGTGGATGACGGCGTCGCCCTCGGTGAGCTCGAGGGCGCGGGCGACACCCGGACCCGCCTGCTCACGGCGGGCGAGGATCGTCTGCGACTCGGCGTGCAGGCCGCGGCGCTGCATCTCCCCCGTGTAGCTGAGGAGCCGGCCGACCTCGTTGCGCGGCTTCGCGACGAAGGTGCCACGGCCGGGGATGCGCTCGAGCAGGCCCTCAGCGACGAGGGTGTCCATCGCCTGGCGGACGGTCATCCGCGCGACGCCGAACACCTGCACCAGCTCGCGCTCCGACGGGGCCGGGGTGCCCGGCTCCGCGTCGCTCACGAGGTCGCGGACGTACTCCCGCACCTGCACGTGCTTCAGGGGTTCACGAGCGATCGCGACGGCGTTCTCCACGAGCCACACCGTAGGGAATGCGTGGGTGGTTGTCTCGCAATTGCGGAGAACTTTCCCTTACCAGATGGAACGACGCCCGACCACCGACCGGGTCGGCGGACCAGACCAGTGCCGTGTCACTCCGTGCTGACCGCGGCGAGCACGTCGAGCCGGGCCGCGCGACGCGCGGGCAGGGTGGCGGCGAGCACCCCGACGACGAGCGCGGCGGCGGCGAACCCGGCCAGCTGACCGATCGGCACGCTGATGACCTCGAGGCCCTCGTCGCGCAGCATCCGCATGAGCGCGAGCCCGAAGGTGGTGCCGAGCACGAGACCGAGCACCGCGCCGAGCGCCGCGATGACGACCGACTCCAGCGTGATCATCCACCGCAGCTGGCCCCGCCCGAGCCCGACCGCCCGCAGCAGGCCGACCTCCCGCGTGCGCTCGACGACGGACAGCGCGAGCGTGTTGACGATGCCGAGCACGGCGATGACCAGCGCCAGGCCCAGCAGCGCGAACACGACGAGCACCAGCCGGTCGATGGGGGCGCGTTGCTCCGCGGCGTACTCGGCCTGGTCCTTCACCGTGACGAGCGGGTTGTCGCCCGCCGCCTGCTCGAGCCGGTCCTGCAGCCCCGCGAGCCCGCCGGGCGGGTCCGCCTCGGCCTCGACGACCAGCGTGTTGTCGAGGTCGCGGTAGCCGGCGTCGAGCAGGGTGGCCGTCGTCGTGGCGATGGACGGCAGCACCGACCCCGGGTCGACGACGGCCACCACCGGCAGACGCCGCTCCCCCGCGACCGTCGCGACGACGAGGTCGTCCCCGACGCCGATGCCCGCGTCGTCGGCGTAGTCCTCGTCGACGACCGCCGTGCCGTCCACGAGGTCGGCGAGGTCGCCGGAGACCGTCCCGACGCCGAGGTCGCGGAACGTCGACGGCTCGACGCCGCCGAGGCGGCGCGGGCGGTCCCCCGTCTCGGCGAGCCCGTAGCGGACCCGCACCACGGACGCCACGCCCTCGACCTCGCCCATCGCGTCGCCGATGGCGGTCGAGAAGCCCTCCCCCACCTGATTGCTCACCACGAAGTCGCCCGGGAAGGTCTGGGCGATGGTGCGGTCCACCGACGCCTTCGCCGAGTCGCCCAGGATCGCCATCGTCGTCGCGAGCGTCAGACCGATCATCAGCGCGGACGCGGTCGCCGCCGTGCGCCGCGGGTTGCGCAGCGCGTTGAGCCCGGCGAGGTTGCCGACGGTGCCGAAGAGACGCCGGTACGCCGCGTGCGCGCCCACGAGGACCGGTCGGCCGATGACGGGGCTGGCCGCCGCGACACCGAGCAGGACCGCGAGGACGCCCAGCCCCACCCACCACCCGGCCCGTGGGACGCTGCCGGCGAGCCCGGCCAGGACGGCACCCCCACCCCCCACGACGAGCGCGGCACCGACGAGCATGCGCCGGCGGATCGTGGTCTCCGGCAGCGCCACGTCGTCGCGCAGCGCCTCGACGGGCGCGATGCGGGTCGTGCGGCGGGCCGGCCCCCACGCCGCGACCATCGTGACCACGATCCCCACCGCGAGGGCCGCGACGACCGTGCGCGGCTCGAGCACGAGCGGCTGCGAGCCGAGGTCGAGGCCCACGCGCGCGAAGACGGCCCGGATGCCGAGGGCGAGCAGGACGCCGAGCCCGAGACCCAGGACCGACCCGACGAGACCGACCACGAAGGCCTCGAGCTGCACCGAGCGCACGACCTGGCGGCGCGAGGCGCCCAGGGCGCGCAGCAGCGCCAGCTCCCGGCTGCGCTGGGCGACGAGCATCGAGAACGTGTTGACGATGAGGAACCCGCCCACCACGAGCGCGATGCCCGCGAAGATGAGGAGGAAGGTGGTGAGGAAGGAGATGGCCTCCAGCAGCAGCGACGCCGACTCGTCGGCCGCGTCGTCCGCCCGTCACCGCCTCGACCCCGTCGGGCAGCAGCGGCGCGACGGCGTCGCGCAGCTCCTCCTGCGACACCCCGTCGGCGGCGCGCACCCAGACGTCGGTGTAGGCGTCCTCGCCCCGGAGGAACACCTGCTGCGCCGTCGCCATGTCGACCACGGTCAGGGTGGCGCCGTTGAGCGAGGCGTCCCCGCCCAGGGCGACGAGCCCGACGAGCGTCGGCGTCAGCTCGCCCTCCGCGACGGGGCTGACGAGCCGGACGGCGTCACCGATGCCGTAGCCCGCCCGCTCGGCCGTCGCCTCGTCCAGCGCCACCTCGGTGACACCGGAGGGCGCCCGGCCCTCGACGACGTGGAGGCCCTCGGCGCCGCCCGCGGCCGGTGCGTCGTTGAACCCCTGCAGCAGGCCCGGCGCCCCCTGGCCCCCCACGACCTTGCCGTCGTCGCCGACGACGAACACGCCCGGGGCGCTCACGTTGCCGTCCGCCCGCGCCGCCTCGGGCAGGGCTGCCAGCTCGTCGACGAGCGAGGCGGGCACGGTGCGCGACGAGCCCTCGGCCGCGCCGAAGGAGGTGCCGACCTCCGGCCGCACGACGACGTCCCCGACCGTCGCGGAGAAGAGCGAGGTGAAGGAGCGCTCGAGGGTGTCGGAGAACATGAGCGAGCCGCACACGAAGGCGACCCCCAGCACGATCGCGAACGTGCTCATGACGAGGCGCACCTTGCGCCCCAGCAGGCTCTTCCAGGTGGCCCGCAGCATCAGGCCGTGCCGTCCGGGAGCGCGGCCGCCGTCATGCGTGTCATGACCGCGAGCACCTGCTCGCGGTCGGGCCGGCGCAGCTCGTCCACCACGCGCCCGTCGGCGAGGAACACGACGCGGTCGGTGTAGGCCGCGGCGACCGGGTCGTGCGTGACCATCACGACGGTCTGGCCGATGTCGTCGACGCTGCGGCGCAGCAGGGTGAGCACCTCGGCACCCGACCGGGAGTCGAGGTTGCCCGTGGGCTCGTCGGCGAACACGATGTCGGGGCGGCTCACGAGGGCCCGTGCGACCGCGACGCGTTGCTGCTGGCCGCCCGAGAGCTCGTGGGGCCGGTGGGACAGCCGCGGCCCCAGTCCGACCGTCTCGACGACCGACTCGAAGACGCCCGGCTCGGCCCGGCGCCCCGCGATGGAGAGCGGCAGCCGGATGTTCTCCTCCGCGGTGAGCGTCGGCACGAGGTTGAACGACTGGAACACGAAGCCGATGCGGTCCCGCCGCAGGCGCGTCAGCTCCTTGTCCCTCAACCGCGACAGCTCGGTCTCGCCGATCCGCACCGAGCCGCTGTCCGCCGTGTCGAGCCCCGCGCAGCAGTGCATCAGCGTCGACTTGCCGGAGCCGCTGGGGCCCATCACGGCCGTGAACTCGCCCTGGCCGAGGTCGAGGCTCACCCCGTCGAGGGCACGGACGCGGGCCTGGCCCGCGCCGTACGTCTTCACCAGGTCACGCACGCTCGCCGCCGCGGGGACGGTGGCGGCGCCGGCAGGGTCGTCGGTCATGCCCCGACTGTGGCACCCCGCACCCACGGCCCACCACCGGGGACGTCCCCCATCCCCACCCTGGGGATGGTCCCTGGCGATCGCACACGTGTTCGACTACGGTGGCGGGATGGACTTCCAGAGCACCCTCTTCGCGACGGCGCCCCCGCCGGGAGCCGGTGCGCTGGCTCCGCTCGCGCCGGGCATCGAGCGTCGCGTGTTGACGCAGGGCGCCTGGATCGACGTGCGTCGCGACTGGCTGGGGGCGCTCTCCGACGACGTGATGGAGGCGCTCGTCCACCAGGTGCCCTGGCGGGCGGAGCGCCGTCAGATGTACGAGCGGGTGGTCGACGTCCCCCGCCTCCTCCACACGTACGGCGCGGGCGAGCCCCTCCCGCACGCTGCGCTCGACTCGGCGCGGGACGCGCTGTCGGCGCACTACGCGGACGAGCTCGGCGAGCCCTTCACGACCGCCGGGTGCTGCTTCTACCGCGACGGTGCCGACTCGGTCGCCTGGCACGGCGACACCATCGGGCGCGGGTCGACGCACGACACGATGGTCGCGATCGTCTCCGTCGGCGACCCGCGACGGCTCGCGCTGCGACCCCGGGGAGGCGGCGCGTCGATCGCCGTCACCATGGGCCACGGCGACCTCGTGGTCATGGGCGGGTCCTGTCAGCGCACGTGGGAGCACGCCGTCCCCAAGGTGGCGCACGCCGGCCCGCGGCTGTCGGTCCAGTTCCGGCCGGCCGGGGTCTTCTGATCCGAGCGTCGCGGCGGCGCGTGCGTCCGCGCGGCATGCTGGAGGCGTGAGCGCCCCCGACGCCGACGCCGACCCCGACGACCTCGAGCGCGCCGTCCTCGACCTGTTGGACCGGCGCGCGGACGGCGCCACGATCTGCCCCTCCGAGGTGGCGCGCGCCGTCGCCGCCGAGGGCCAGGAGTGGCGCGACCTCATGGATCCGGTGCGCGCCGCCGTCGGCCGCCTGGTCGAGCGGGACGCGGTCGACGTGACCCAGCGCGGCGAGGTGGTGGACCTCGCGAGCGCGCGCGGACCGATCCGCGTGCGTCGACGCTCCTGAGGGACGGCCCCCGGACCGACCCACGGACGCCACGAGGCCCCCGCTCCTGGGAGCGGGGGCCTCGCGTTCGTTCAGCGGGGGGCGGGACTCAGAAGTCCATGCCGCCCATGCCGCCGGTCGGGTCGCCGCCACCGGCGGGGGCCTTCTCCGGCTTGTCGGCCACGACGGCCTCGGTGGTGAGGAAGAGCGCCGCGATGGAGGCGGCGTTCTGCAGCGCGGAGCGCGTGACCTTGGCCGGGTCGATGATGCCCTCGGCGACCAGGTCGACGTACTCGCCCGTAGCGGCGTTGAGGCCGTGACCGGGGGTCAAGTTGCGCACCTTCTCCGCCACGACGCCGCCCTCGAGGCCGGCGTTGATCGCGATCTGCTTGAGCGGGGCCTCGATCGCGAGCTTCACGATGTTGGCACCGGTGGCCTCGTCGCCCGACAGGTCGAGCTTGTCGAACGCCGCCGCGCCGGCCTGGACGAGCGCGACGCCGCCACCGGCGACGATGCCCTCCTCGACGGCCGCCTTGGCGTTGCGCACCGCGTCCTCGATGCGGTGCTTGCGCTCCTTGAGCTCGACCTCGGTGGCCGCGCCGACCTTGATGACGGCCACGCCGCCGGCCAGCTTGGCGAGGCGCTCCTGGAGCTTCTCGCGGTCGTAGTCGGAGTCCGAGTTCTCGATCTCCGCGCGGATCTGGTTCACGCGACCGTTGATCTGGTCGCCGTCGCCGGCGCCCTCGACGATCGTGGTCTCGTCCTTCGTGACGACGACCTTGCGGGCCTGGCCGAGGAGCTCGATGCCGGCGGTCTCGAGCGAGAGGCCGACCGTCTCCGAGATGACCTGACCACCCGTGAGGATCGCGATGTCCTGCAGCATGGCCTTGCGGCGGTCGCCGAAGCCGGGGGCCTTGACGGCGACCGACTTGAAGGTGCCACGGATCTTGTTGACCACCAGGGTCGACAGCGCCTCGCCGTCGACGTCCTCGGCGATGATCAGCAGCGGCTTGCCGGTCTGGATGACCTTCTCCAGCAGCGGCAGCAGGTCCTTGACGTTGGAGATCTTGCCCTCGACGAGGAGCAGGTAGGCGTCCTCGAGGACGGCCTCCATGCGCTCCATGTCGGTGGCGAAGTACGCCGAGATGTAGCCCTTGTCGAACCGCATGCCCTCGGTGAGCTCGAGGTCGATGCCGAAGGTGTTCGACTCCTCGACGGTGATGACGCCTTCCTTGCCGACCTTGTCCATCGCCTCGGCGATGATCTCGCCGACCGTGGTGTCCGCGGCGGAGATGGAGGCGGTGGAGGCGATCTGCTCCTTGGTCTCGACGTCCTTCGCGAGCTGCAGCAGCTGCTCGGAGACGGACGCCACGGCGGCCTCGATGCCGCGCTTCAGCGCGATCGGGTTCGAGCCGGCGGCCACGTTGCGGAGGCCCTCGCGGACCAGCGCCTGGGCGAGGACGGTCGCCGTCGTCGTGCCGTCACCGGCGACGTCGTCGGTCTTCTTCGCGACCTCCTTGACCAGCTCGGCGCCGATCTTCTCGTAGGGGTCCTCGAGCTCGATCTCCTTGGCGATGCTCACGCCGTCGTTGGTGATCGTGGGGGCGCCCCACTTCTTCTCGAGCACGACGTTGCGGCCCTTGGGACCCAGGGTGACCTTGACGGCGTCGGCGAGGGTGTTCATCCCGCGCTCGAGACCGCGCCGGGCCTCCTCGTTGAAAGCAATGAGCTTCGACATGTTCTCCTGCGATTCCTTGTCTGCTGGAGAGTGGACAAGGCCCGGGTGGTCGCCCGCGACGGACGATCAGGCCGCCCGGCGGACCCTTCCCGCCGTCGCTGCTGACCTCGACCCACCGAGCCGGGGTGCTGCACGTTCGTTGTCACTCTCTACCCGAGAGTGCCAGCGTCATGTTTAGCACTCGGCCCCTGCGAGTGCAAGCAGCTCGTCACCCCAGGCGTGCGGCCACCAGGTCCGCGAAGTGCCCCGCCATCGCGGGCGCCACGTCGAGGTAGAGGCCCGGTTCGATCGCCTCCACCTCGCTCACCGCCCAGCGGTCGTCGTGACGCAGGAGGTCGATCCGGGCGTAGTCCAACCGCTCCCCGCCGAGCTCCTCGGCGGCGCGCACGGCGGCGAGCGCCGTCGCGGCCAGGTCGGGGTCCAGGGGTACGGCGCGCGACGAGCCCCCGAAGTGCTCGTGGACCCGGATCTCGTCACCGGCCGGCACCTTGTCGACCTGGAGGACGGGAGCGCCGTCGAGCACGAACACCGAGATCTCGCCGTCGGTGCGGACCGAGGCCACCAGCGGCTGCACGACCCACGGGGCGGGACCGAGCCCGGCGAGGCGCGGGTCGTCGGGGGCGTCCGCCAGCACGACCCCGAGGCCACCGGCGCTCGTCGCCGGCTTGACGACGACCGAGCCCCACTCCGCCCGTCGCCTCCCCGACCACGCGCAGCAGGGTGCCGTCGCCGAGCGTGCGCGTCGGCACGGTCGGCACGCGCTGGCCGAGCTCCACCAGGTAGGACTTGTCCGCGTTCCACGCGAACGTGTCCGGGCCGTTGAGCACGCGGGTGAGGGACGCCGTACGCCGCGCCCACGCCAGGAACTCCGGGAGCCGCCGGTGGTAGTCCCACGTCGAGCGCACGGCGACCAGGTCGGCGGCCGACCAGTCGACCTGGGCGTCGTCCCAGACCGCCCAGGCCGCGTCGATCCCGCGCTCGTCGAGGGCCGCGAGGAGGAGGTCGCCGCCGTCCTCGCCGGTCGGCGCGAGCTGGAAGGTGGCGAGGAGGACCCGCGGGCGGGCGGAGGCGTCGGGGCGCGCGGAGGAGGTCACCCCGCCGAGGTTAGGGGGCGGGCCGGGGGCGCGGGATCAGGCCTCCCGGCGGTCGAACCCGCCGCCGTCGACCTGGTCGTCGATGCCCCAGTCGTCGTGGTCGACGTCGGGCATCGCGCGCAGGTGGGGCCGCGTCTCGGGCACGACCTCGGGGACCTCGGGAACGTCGGGGACCTCGGGGACCTCCGGCGCGTGGTGGCCGAACGGGACGGCGTCGACCTCGCCCAGCGCGGCGAGCACGGAGGGCAGCACCGCTTTGGCCGTCCTCTTGTAGCCGGCAGCGCTGGGGTGGAACCGGTCGAGGCTGAACATCTCGTCGGGGTTGGTGATGAAGAACGGGCCGACGACGTCCGCGAGCGACACCGCCCAGGCACCCGCACGCAGGGCGGCCTCGCGCTGCGCGGCGGCGAGCTGCCGCGAGGCCCGCGACCCCAGCGACCGCAACGGCTGCGGCACCGGCCGCAGGGCGCCGAGGTCGGGGCACGTGCCGACCACCACCCGCGTGCCGCGGGCCGTCAGCGCCTCGATCGTCTCGCGCAGGTGCCGCGCCGACTCGGCGAGGGGCACGCGGTGGGTCACGTCGTTGCCGCCGACGACGATGACGGCCACGTCCGCGGCGTACGTCGCCGGGAGCGCCCCCACCTGCTCGGCCAGCATGCTCGACTCGGCCCCCACGCGGGCCCCCGTGCGGAGCCGGACCGGGCGCTCGGTGCTCCGCGCGACGTGCTTGGCGAGGCGGGCGCCGAACGTGTCGCCCGGCACCTCCGCGCCGAGGCCCGCCGCGATCGAGTCGCCCAGGACGAGGAGCTCGACCGGGCGGCCGCCGTACCGCTTCCTGTAGAGCTTGTCGGCGTCGAGCGCCTCCTCGCCCAAGGGCTTGCCGATGAGGCGCCGCGCCGTCGCGGCCTGGCGCTTGAGGATCGACCTCCCGCCGTACCCGACAGCGACACCGACCCCACCAGCAGCGGTCGCGACGGCCAGGGCCGCGCGCGCCTTCGACGTTGCAGACATGGGGTCCTGGATGCCCGACCAGCACGAGCACCAGGTGAACAGCGCCCCAACCCCGGCCGCCCTCGCCGCGACGGTTGGTGGCGGGGGGCCGAGACTCGCAAATTCCCCGGTCGACCGGGGAACACGCCACTTAGCGCATCAATATTGATGGTCTGAGCGACACATTCCCCGGTCGACCGGGGAAAGTGTCGGCCCGGATCAGCCCCCGGCGACGGCCGGGATGATCGAGACCTGGGTGCCGGGGGCGGTCGGGGTCGCGAGGTCGTCGAGGAACCGCACGTCCTCGTTGCCGACGTACACGTTGACGAAGCGGCGCAGGTCGCCGTCGTCGTCGAGCACGCGTGCCTTGATGCCGGGGTGGCTGGCCTCGAGGTCGTCGATGACCTGGGCCAGGGTGGCCCCGGAGGCCTCGACCTCGGACGCGCCGCCCGTGTAGGTGCGCAGGATGGTCGGGATGCGGACGGAGATCGACACGGGAGTTCCTCGGCTTCGGCGGGAGGGGGACGGTCAGGCGAGACCGGTGGCGGCGAACGCGGCGTACGTCGGCGCGATGGTCGCGGCGGGAGCGACGCGGTCGGCGACGGCGTCGAGCGTCTTGAGGCCGTGGCCGGTGTTGATGACGACGGTCTCGAGGGACGTGTCGAGCTGGCCGGTCTCGACGAGCTTCTTGAGGACGCCGACGGTGGTGCCGCCCGCGGTCTCCGTGAAGATGCCCTCGGTGCGGGCGAGCAGCACGATCGCCTCGCGCACCTCGTCGTCGCTGATGTCCTCGACGACACCGCCGGTGCGGCGGCAGACGTCGAGCACGTAGGGGCCGTCCGCCGGGTTGCCGATGGCGAGCGACTTCGCGATGGTGTCGGGCTTGACCGGGCGGACGACCTTCTTGCCGTCCTTGAACGCGGCCGACACGGGCGAGCAGCCCGTGGCCTGCGCGCCGAAGATCTTGTAGGGCTTGTCCTCGACGAGACCCAGCTTGATGAGCTCCTGGAACGCCTTGTCGACCTTGGTGAGCTGCGAGCCCGAGGCGACGGGGATGACGACCTGGTCGGGCAGGCGCCAGCCGAGCTGCTCGGCGATCTCGTAGCCGAGCGTCTTGGAGCCCTCGGCGTAGAACGGCCGCACGTTGACGTTGACGAACGCCCAGCCGTCCTCCTCCCCCGCGATCTCGGAGGCGAGCTTGTTGACGTCGTCGTAGTTGCCCTCGACCGCGACGAGCGAGTCGGTGAAGACGGCCGAGTTGACGACCTTCGGCGTCTCGAGGTTGCTCGGGATGAAGACCACGGTCTTGATGCCGGCGCGCGCACCGGCGGCGGCGACGGCGTTGGCCAGGTTGCCGGTCGAGGGGCAGGCGAAGACGCGGCTGCCGAGCTCGCGGGCGGCGCTCAGCGCGCAGGCGACGACGCGGTCCTTGAAGGAGTTCGTGGGGTTGGTCGAGTCGTCCTTCACCCACAGCTTCTCGAGGCCGAGCGTGGCGGCGAGGTTCGTCGCCTCGAGCAGCCGGGTGAACCCGGGCTCGGTGTTGGGGCTGGTCTCGATGTCGGCGGGCACCGGCAGCAGCGCCTTGTAGCGCCAGATGTTGCGCGGGCCGGCCTCGATCTCGGCGCGGGTCACCGCGGGGAACTCGTAGGCGACCTCGAGGGGACCGAAGCACTCGGGACAGGCGTAGAAGGGACCGAGGTCCACCTGGTGGCCGCACTCGCGGCAGGCGAGGGCCGTGGCGTTGCCGAACGCGCCCTCCCGGAGACCGTGGCCAGGCGTGGCCCCGGCGTCCTCGGCGGGGGCGGGGCTGGTCTCGACGACAGACGTGCTCATGAGTCCTCCTCCTCATCTTCCCCGCGGCGACGGTCGCCGTGGGCGGATTTGGCACCGTTTCCACGACCGCCGCAGTGGTGCGACGGGGAGTTCGTGGCGGTTGCCGGGACGTCGTCGGGCCGTTCCCTCAGTCCCTCTCGATGAGCTGTGCAGCAGGTTAGGAGGACGCCGCCGCGGGGTCCTAATCGCAGTCCCACGATGTAGGACGATGCGCCACATCATGAGACACGCGATGGGCAGGCTCCGCCCCGGCGGAGCGGGGAGGAGCGGGTACGCCGCGTGTCAGGTGCGCACGGAGGCGGCGTCGGCTGTGAGGCGGCGCAGCAGGTCGAGCACCCCGTCGGGGCCCTCGACGACGACGTCCGCCAGGTCGGCGAGCGCGCTCTCCTCCTCGGAGGCCGAGGCCACCAGGAGCGTCGGGAGGCCCTGGCGGCGGAGCTCGGCGACGGCGTGGAAGGCCTCGA